>CAYZKS010000047.1:0-19946 GCA_964478725.1 uncultured Anaerolineales bacterium | reverse complement strand
TTGGTGGCGTCAATGCCCACAAAGCGCGTGGGCATGCCGGCTGCCAGCACCTCGCTGAGCGCGACGGGGTCCACCCAGATGTTCCACTCGGCAAAGGTGTTGTTCTTGGCCGTCGAAGCTGAGCCCAGGTTGCCCGCCACGTAGAACGCGCCGCCCATGACCTGCACCAGCCGCACCTTGGCGGCGATGCCGGGGTCCAGGCGCAGCGCCTCGGCCAGGTTGGTGTGCGGGCCGCTGACAAACACCACCACGGGCTGCGACGACTCCCGCAGCGTTTGCACGATCAGCTCTACGGCGGGAACGGACTGAATGGTGGCGTCGGCTGCAGGCAACTGCACGCCCCAGAACGAGTCCGAGCCGCGACGCCAGGATTCGGGGAAAGCGTTGTTGCCCTGCAAGGGCGTCTCACGCCCGGCACCCACGGGGATGCCCGTGCGTCCCAGGCGCTTGAGCAGGCGCAGTACGTTCTGTGCGAATATGGCCGGGTGCGCCTCGCCCACCGATACGGTGATGGCGCGCACCTGCACGCGCGGGTGGCTGAGCAGGTACAGTAGCGCGACCATGCCGTCCGGGCTGCCATCGTCGTCAAAGATCACCGGCACCGGCTCCGCCGCGGGCTGGGGGACGGCGGGCAGGTAGGCCGAATACTGCGGGCTGTCCACCTGGAACCAGCCGAAATCTGCCGGCAGGGATGCTGCTGTGGGGTCCTTGCCCGCGTTGCTAGCCGAGGCGCCCACGTAGACGCTCGTCAGGTCTGGGCGCTCCACGGCGCCCAGCACGCTCCAGTTCGCGCCATCCAGGCTGTAGGAGGCAGTGTAGGTCGCGCCGGCGCGCTGCATGCGCAGGAAGGCCGTGGTGGGCTCAAAAGCCACAGCGGCGTTGGACGAGGTCACCCCCTCCTGCTCTGACTGTAGAACAACCGCCTGTGGGAAGGAAGGGCACTCGGCGCAGAAGGTGCGCTCGAGCGCGATCCAGTTGTCATCGTTGCGATAGACCCATAGGGAGGCCTGCAGCCCGGCTGTGGGGTCAAAGTCCACCTGGGTGGTGACGCTCCAGTCGCCGGGCGGGGCCGCGCGCAGCAACAGGTTCTCCAGGTTGTTGGGCGAGAAGGACGTGAGGCGTTGCCATTGCGTCTGGATGCGCAGCGAACCGGGCTGCGCGCTCAGGCTCCACTTGTCCGCGTCCTGGCGCAGCCACCTCCAGCCCTCGCTCAGAGCCGGCGCGTCGAACTCGTCGCGCCAGACGCCACGGGTTGCGGGCAGCGGCGTGGGCGAGGGCGCAGGGCGCCCGGGCGGTGGCACCGCGGTGCGGGTGGGCACGTCTGCGCTGGGCGTTGGCTTTGCCTTGGGTGCGCAGGCGCCAAGGAGCATCCCCAGCAGCAGGCAGATGCACAGCGCAACCTGCTCTACCCGGGTGATACGATTGCGTAGCATGTAAGGCCTCCCCATCGGAAGCTCGAGAACCAGCCCCGACGAGAATCAGTGTAGGGCAAGAGGAGGAGGATGTCAAGGCCTGAGCACCGTCAACGAATAGGCCAAAACGAATAAGCGCATGCGCTTAGCGCGCCCGGCTTGTGCATGTGGCGCGCACGGGCTAGAATGCGCACAGCGCCTGAGCCTGACAAGCCTTGGGAGAATCGACTGCATGAGACTGTGGAGCTTGCACCCGCGCTACCTGGACGCGCGCGGACCGGTGGCCCTGTGGCGAGAGGGGCTGCTGGCGCGCCAGGTGCTGCTCGGCTGCACCCGCGGCTACCGCCACCATCCCCAGCTCGCGCGCTTTCGCTGCGCCTCCGATCCGGCCGCGGCTGTCGAGGCCTATCTGTGGGCGGTGTGGGACGAGGCCGTCGCGCGCGGCTACGCCTTTGACCAAAGCAAGCTCGGCCCGCGCCAGGCTGTGGCGCGCATCACGGTGAGCGAGGGCCAACTGCGCCACGAACTGGCCCACCTGCGCGCCAAGCTTCAGCGCCGCGACCCGCATCGGCTGGAGGCGCTGGCTGGGTTGGAAATGCCCGACCCACACCCGCTGTTCCAGACTACGCCCGGTCCGATCGAGGCCTGGGAGAAGGATGCCGTAATGCGGGGTTGCCGGTAATCAGTTTCCAGTTGCCGGCGGCTTGTTGACAGTGATCAGTTGGCGCTACGCCGCTTTGTATGCTATGCTGCAGGCACAGCCGTCACGCGGAGGTGAGTTATGTCTATTGTCCAGAAGCTGCGCTCGAGCTTTCCCATCTGGGGCCTGGCGGGGGCGGGTGTGGCGTGCGTCGCTGCCATCGTGACCGCGCTGCCCTACCGCGGCTCGAGCGGCGAGGCCTACTCGCCATTCAGCCACTTTATCTCGGAGCTGGGAGAGCTGGGTGTCTCGCAGTTGGCGTCGCTGTTCAACGCCGGGCTGATCGTGACGGGCATCCTGCTGGCGGGTTTCATGCTGGGGCTGGGGGCGTACATTGACAGCGTGTGGGGCTACCTGGCCTCAGTCGCAGGCGTGGTGGCGTCGGCGGGCTGCAGCTTTGTGGGCGTCTTTCCCATGAACAGCATCAAGCCGCACATCGCGGCGGCGATGACGTTCTTCTACACGGGAATGGCAGCCGTGGCGCTGTACTCGCTGGCGCTGCTGCTGGACCGCCAGCGCCGGCTGCCGCGCTGGCTTGCCGTGCCCGGTGCCGTGACCGCGCTGGTCTTTGCGGCGTTCCTGTACTCACCGAGGCAGATCTCCAGTGGCAGCGCCAGCAGTCATTCCCTCCAAGCGGTTCTCAGCGGGCGCCCCAGCTTCTGGCTGCTGCCGACCCTGGAGTGGGCCGTGTTCGTGGCCGTAGTGGGCTGGGTGGCGTGGGTGTCGCTGTACATGATTCGGGCCCGCAGGGCAAAGCAAGGCCGCGCACAGCTTGGAACAATGTGACCTGGGTCTAGCGTCTGAATGTATGCGACGCAAGCAGGATGCGAAGCGAAAGGCTGGGTGCAGACGAATGAAGGATAAGGAGTGAGATGTCGAGGCAATTGACGCGCCGTGAGTTTCTGCGCTGGGCCGGCCTGGCGGGGGCAGGCGCGTGGCTGGCTGCCTGCCAGCCAGCAGCCAAGCCCGCTGCCGTCCCGACGGCCACTGCCCTGCCGGCCGCGACACCGCTGCCCACGTCGGCGCGCGTACCGGCATTGCCCAACGCGGCGGCGGAGCTGATTCGCAAGGCGCTGCAGGCCGGCGATGACCTGGCGGTGGGGTTGGTGCGGCAGGCAGCGGCTATCCTGTTGCAGAGCGGTTCGGCCCTGGTGCGCGCGGCGGCGCGCGACCTGCAGAACGCCGACAAGGGTACACTCAAGTACCTGGCCGAGGCATGGTCGTTGCTGGTATGCGTGGCCAACGTGGCCGACGATTCTTGCCTGGAGCTGCTCAAGCTGTCGGTGACGACGCTGTGGAGCGCGATCAAGTGGATTGCGGAACACGCGCCGGTGGTGCGGGACGTTTTCGTCTCTTGCAAGACGCGCTACGATCCAACCACGCAGCGCTCGGAGTTCCTGACCTGCCTGGACAGCGGGCTGAGAGACAGGTTCGGCGCAGAGTACGAAACGTCGGACCTGGCGGTGCTGCTACGCCGCTTCCTGGAGATCTTGCGCGAGGGCGTCGGCCAGGGCGCTCAGTGCGTGGTGGGGCTACTCGACTGCATCATTGCCTGGCTGGGCAAGCATCTGTAGGCCCGACACGGGCAGGGCCATGCAGATCAGGGAAGGCTCGACCCCAGCCAACCTTCCGGAGGTTCGGAACCTTCGGGACCGACACAGGGTTCTTGCAGAGTCGGGGAGAGGGCAGGTAGGGAACAGCAGGAGAGACCTTTCTGAGGTAGGATTGTGCTTACAGACAACAACCCACCAAGAAAGGTCTCTCAAGATGAACTCTGCCGCAATCTCTCCTGATTTGCCAAGGGTGGTACAGGGTGGTGTTTTCGATCTAGGTGGTCTGTATGCGGGGCTGGGGGACCCATCAGGCAGCGACAAATGCTCAATGGGTCTGGCCCACGTCTACTCTGGGAATCCACCCCGGAGGGTGCCAGAGTTGTCGAAAGCGATCGGCTGAGGATCGCCAAGGACTCTGAGATTGGGATGGTTTCGGATCTCGGGGAGAACAGCTGTCGAGATGTAAACTCGCTCCAGGCAGGCCGTGTTCTTGATCCGTATCATCCGCGCCTGCACCGGTTCTACCGCGCCGAGAGTGAGAAAGGCCCACTCGAGGGCTTCACGATCCGTCTCGGCAATGATGGGAATGCGTCCCTCCTCTGGCGCCATACCGGTTATGGCGTTGACGTATGTAGATTGTGCATCGAGTTTGTCCGCGGCACGGCGCGTGATAAAGTCGGCAAAGCCGATTCCCACGGCATTGCCGTGGGTTTCCTCGGTCAAGTCGCGCACGACAATACGCTTGACGCGCGGCGACTCGAGCCGCGGCTCGCCCAGGATATCGCACCGGCCGGTGACATTGGTGTCCATACCCGTGCCGCTGATTTCCTTGCCAATCTCATCAATGACTAGGATGTCCACATCCGCGACAGGCAGCTTGAGCGCCAGTTGCTTGGCTTGGGCAAACAGCGCCTTTTCCACTTCCTCTAGCTCGGCTGGCTGCACAGCCACGATGCGGGCCGTCTCGCTGTGGGCGTTCTCAAGAACGGCCAGGCCAAATAGAATGGGAGCAGTCTGCAGCACCGTGCGTGCCACCGAGGTGATCACCGTGCGATAGCCAAGCTGGACAGCATGGCTATGCGCGGTGAGCGCGCCCTTGTGCTTTCCCAGCCCGATGACCAGCATCTTCATCAGGCCGCTGCCCATGTCTCCATGGTACTCGGTGTGTTCCTTGATGCGATTGACGACAACAATGCCATCCGCAGAGGCAGCAGCTTGGTCAATGAACACTGGTATGCCCTCTGGCGTCTCCCCTATCTGTACAACCTCCATTGAGGAGATGATTGGGCAGCCCACGCTCTCTTCGGTGACCCCGAGTCCTTGGAGAACCAGCCTTTGACCCTCGGCATTCGCGCCACCATGACTGCCCATAGCCGGGATGACGAACGGGTAGGCTCCCAGGCTCCTACACTCATGCGCGACGGATGCCAGAATCGTCGCGAGGTTCGCGATCCCACGGCTGCCAGCGGTAATTGCGACCTTTGTACCGGCACGCAGCCGTTGTGGCATGCGAATACGCGCCAGTTCCTGGGCCACCGCTACATCAACTCGGCTAACCGTGAGCACGTCGACCCGCTGCTCAATCAGGGCCAGGTCTGGAAAGGCACTGGCGTTCTCTCGCGAATACGTCTCCAAAGGAGGCTACTCCTTCTCCGTGGTTCCCTTCCTCAGTCTTGTGACAAGATGTCCAATCTGCCTGAAGATGCCGGCCAGGCCAGAAGGATAGAAGATCATGACCAGGATCAGAAGGGCTCCATAGATGATGAGGCGCATTTCCAGCAGCGACCTGAGGTTCTCGAAGGTCGGAATGATCATGAGGGCCGCCACCAGCCCTCCCCAGATGCTTCCTCGTCCCCCGATGTAGGCTAGGGCCAGCACCTCAATGGTGTGCGGCGAGTTCATCAGACTGGGGGTGATGGTGCCGACCCAGTGCGCATGAAACGCCCCAAGCAACCCCGCGCAAGCACATGAAACCATGAAGTTGATTATCTTGTACCTGGCAGGGTCGACACCTGAGGCCTGAGCTGCCCCCAGGTTCTGGCCGATTGCCCGAAAGGCTAGCCCGATGTGTGAGCGGGTAATGCCGTGCAGAAGCACGTAGATGCCAAACGAGATCGGCAGCAGAGTATAGTAGTACGGTTGGATGTCGACTGATTTGAAGAGAGACACGACGCTCAGGCCGTAGTTGCCTCGCGTTAGGCTTACCCAAGCTGTGGTGACGGCCATGAGAGTTAAAGTGGCAAACCAGGCCATCACGGCTGCGTAGAGACCCCGCAGCCGCAGCGTCAGGGCGCCAATCAGCAGACCTAGCAGTCCGCCGGCCAGCGCGCCGGCCCACATGCTGATCCAGGGGCTGATGCCCAACTTGGTCGCGAGGAGGCCCGAGGTATAGGCGCCAAGGCCGACAAAGCCGGCAAAGCCAAAGTTGACGATATTGATGAACCCCACCGAGAAGTCAAAGGCCATGGCCTGACTGCCGAGCAGCAGGCTAAAGGTCATCAGATAGATCACGTAGGTGTTCTTGACGAAAAGAGGCACAATCGCCAGGATTGCCCAACCCAACAACGCAACGGGTGACAATCCAAGCAGGCGCGGTTTTGCGAACATGTCGTTCCTCTGGGTACTCTTCGGACGCTCAGTGTTGTGCATGGTGGCTCCTCTAGTCCTTGACTGCCGTTCCGAACAGTCCGGTCGGCCTCAGCAGCAGCAACAAGGAGATCAGACCAAGGTTCAACGCTTGTGGCCATCCCGATCCAAGGAACTGGTAGGAAACACTCTGAAGCAGTCCGACGATGAAACCACTCACGATCGAGCCCCTGATGTTGCCTAGGCCAGCCAGGATGATCACGTACCAGGACATGTTGAGGGGCGTCGCTCCCATGGAAGGGTAGGCCTTGGTGATTGATAGCAGGCTGGCCCCAGCAAGCCCTGCCAGCGCAGTGCTCAGGCCAAAGGCGAGGTTCTCAATCTGGTGTAGGTTGACGCCCAGAAGCGCCGCACCTGCCTCGTCCTGAGCCACCGCACGAAAGGCCCTCCCAAGCCTGGTTCGGTCCAGAAACAACCAGAGGGCGACGATTGCGGTAATGGAGATGAGGAATGCCACGGCGCGATCGACTGACATGCTAGTACCCCCCACGCGCACAACGCCTTTCCAGTACTGGGGGATTCCCCTGTACTTCATGCCGCCAATGAGTTGCGCCCCATTCTGGATCACCATGGACAAGCCGACGGTAAGAAGAAAGGTGTTCAATATCCAGTCTTCCTGAGATCTCTTGCGTAGTGGGTAGAAGAGCACTCTCTCAACCAGGGAGCCTGCGACGAAGGCGCACACCGCTGCCATGATGATACCAAGGATCGGGTTGAGGCCCAAACTGGCAGTGAAGGAGAAGCCAAAGTACGCGCCAAGCAAGTAGAACTCGCCATGGGCAAAATTGGCGACGCTCATGACCCCCAGAATGAGCGCCAGACCGGCCGCCATGAGGGCATACAGGCCGCCATTCAGGATTCCAACCGAGAGCATGTCGCCGAGCCCTGAAAGTGACATGAGTCCATCTCCCCTCTGACGCTCCTGCGCCGCCCAGGTCTGGCCAGGAGACCGAGTATTTAGCTTGCATCTCTTCCCTAGCGCACTACCGAGTCGCTTGTCCGGCGGACCGGCGCTAGACCAGGTACGCTTCCTTGAGGTGCGGATCGTGCAGCAAGTCCGCACTGATGCCCTGCACCACGATGCGCCCGCGCTCCAACACGTAGCAGCGGTTGGTTATGCTCAGCGACAGGTGGACATTCTGCTCGGCCATCAAGATGGTGGTGCCAGCCTTCCCAAGTTGCTGGAGCGCATCGAACACCGAAACGGACAACTTCGGGGATAGGCCCGAGGATGGTTCGTCAATCAGAAGCATGCTGGGTCCTGACATCATTCCGCGACCAATCGCAAGCATCTTGCGTTCCCCTCCACTCAGAGTGCCTGCCAGTTGATGCTGCCTGTCCTTCAGAACTGGGAATAGCTGGAAGACAAAGTCCATGCTCCGGCCGACTTCCGCCGACGCCTTGACAAAGTACGCGCCCATCAGCAGATTGTCACGAACAGACATCTGACCAAAGAGGTGCAGTTCCTCGAGAATCGCGCTTAGGCCTCTCTTGGCGACCTCCCAGGCAGGCAAGCCTCCGATGGGCTTCTCCTCGAATGCGATTTCGCCCCCAAAGGGTTGGAGCAGACCTGCAATGGTCTTCAGCAAGGTGGTCTTGCCCGCTCCGTTTGGGCCCACCAGGCTGACGAACTCACCTTTTGAGATGCTGAGAGATACTCTCCAAAGCACCTGGAGATGGCCATACCCGGATTCAAGATTCTTTACTTCGAGCAATGCTAGCTCCTCCTTCTCACAGGTAGCACCACCTTAGGCATACGGACAGACGCTAGGCAGATCTAGTCCGAACTCACTCGCGATGTCCCGCCTGACTTCCCGATACAATGCCAGGTAATCCTTGTGCGGCGTGCCGGTGGCCACGTCGCAGCAATCCTGGTAGCGACTGCCAAGGGGTGGATCGCGAAGGCTGTCCTCGTATTTTTCTAGCAAGCCCAGTACTATCCTGTTGGCCTCCTTGCGGCTCATGCCAGCCACCGCATGTGCTACCTCGCAGGCAAACAATGGCTCCAAGGGACCGGCGTGATCCACTTCACTGTTCCTAGCCGCTCCGCCGGCTTCAATGGATCCACCAGAGACCACCGCGGCGGTCACCCAGGCAGCAAATTCATAAAAGGCCATCTTCGTAGTGGGGCCGGCACCGACGATCCCAACGTTTACCAAAGGCAGAGGACTGTTGCGGCTAACCGCTTGGTTCACCAGGCTGCGCACCCAAATGGTGTCCCGGGTAGAGGTCGTGCGTACGTCATAGTGCGTCGGGAACGGATGCTGAACTGCACCGCGCAGCACCAGGATATCGATCGGGTTGTACGCAGCCGCGACCACGGCAGTGCCGGCCGGGCCTCCGGCCAATCCACCCAGAATCATCCCGTTTTCCGCAAAGACCAGACTGCCCTCCGACAGGGAAAGAGCAATCTTGTTCAGTGAGTCGAAATCTACTTTCAGTTCGGCCGTGGTCCCAATCTCCAGTGCGTCGCCCTTGCGTATGCCATAGCGATGCCCCGCGATATGGGCCGCCGCCTTCACGGCGGAAGCGATCCCGTTGACGATGGGCATGTCGGGACGCCCTGCCCTGCGCAGTGACTCCCGCGACACGAGCATCGTACGGATTGCCCCCTCGACCTCAAAGGGGCTGCCCGCCAGTATCGTGTGCCCATCTATAGTTGTCAAGGCGGGCGTACAAATGGAGTCACCCAGAGCATTCTCCGCATACGCCCATATGAGATTGGCGAGGATGTGCTCGTTCGAGACCGGCCCCCCGGCTGCGCCGACCGAACACCAGGGGATTGTCTTGTCCTCAGGCCTGCGCCTTGGCATGGCCTTTTCGTCCAAACCAGCGCCGAACACGGTGCCGCGAGGTCCAAATGACAGCGCGTCCTCAATCTCCTCGCGGGTGAACAGTATGCGCCTCTCCGTATCCCGGCACCATACCCCAGTCTGGATCGCCAGCTCCAAGCCTGCGGCCCACACGCGGTCTGCAAGATCATCATCGGCGGGCACCGGATTGGCAGGGTCGTACTGGATGCCGTACTCTTTGACTAGCTTGCGCACGCTTGGCACAAGGATGTGCAAGTCAAAGTCGTGCTCTGAGCACACGGGGCCAGTCTCGGCTCGCTCCACGACCTTGAGAAAGCTCAACATCATGCCCCCCTTTCTTGACTGCCTTCTTGTCAGTGGAGCAGCCACTTCTCGCCCAAGTATGCCTCGACCACTGTCTCATTCTTTAGCACTTCGTCACAGCATCCTTCAGCGATCTTCTTCCCGTGATGCAGGACGGCCACTCGGTCACAGACTTGCGTGATGACTCTCATGACATGCTCCACCACGACTACGGCGATGCCCTGTCCTGCAACCCTCTTCACCAGCTTCATCAGGCGTTCCGACTCGGATGGTGTCAGACCTGCCGCCACCTCGTCGAGAAGCAGAAGCCTGGGGCCACTGGCCAGGGCCCTGGCCATGTCGAGACGCTTCAGTTGGAGTGTGTTCAGGTCTTCCGCCAGCGTGTCCTCAGACATCGGGAACTCTACGAATTCGAGGACGTCCAGGGCACGCTGCTGAGGGGTCCGGCTAGTCCCAGGTGAGCCAAAAACGGCGGCAACAAGCACGTTTTCCATGGCCGTCAACTTCGGAAAGGGGCGAGAAACCTGAAACGTCCTGGAGATTCCAAGCCTGCAAAGCTCGTGGGGGGCCAGTCCTGTTACGGCCCTCCCCTCGAACCGGATAGTCCCCGCTTCAGGCTTGTGAGAACCCGCGATGACGTTCAGTAGGGTGGTCTTGCCGGCTCCATTGGGACCTATGATGCCGAAGACCCGCCCTTTTTCAACACCGAGCGATACCGCGTTTACCGCTACCAGTCCGCCGAACCTTTTCGTTATGCCTTCCAGTTCGAGGATCATGCGCGAACACCCGCCTTTCCAAAACAGGGAGACATCTGGAGACTCGCCTGCTAGGGTGCGGTCAGGGGACCAGGCCTCAGACGCCTAGCCCCCTTTCGCAACCGCTATCTACCTACTGACGGGGCGACTACTGCGCCCAGGACGGGATCTGGAGGTCGGCCTGCTTCCATGCCTCTGGCCAGATGATCTTGCCCTCTCCACCAAAGTACTGGATCACGGGAAAGATAAAGTGATCCTGATCGACGATCAGGTCCGGCACCGTCTCGGGCACGAACTTGTACTCTTTCATCAGGATGCCCTCGGTGTAGGTCAGCTGTCCGGTCCACATCTCTTCCTGCCCGACCTTGTACATGGTCTCACTGTTGAGCGCACCATACTTCTCGTATGCTCTCTTTATGACCTTGATCAGGAAGTTGGTGGCGTCGAATGCCAGCCCACCGCCCGCCGCGCTTGGCGTGATGCCCCATCTCTTGGTGAACTCATCGCGGAAGGCCCTGGCCTTGTCGGTAGTCCACTGGGGAATCTGATCCAGGACGTAGTCTGAAGCGTCGCCGGTGAGCTGATACCATTCCCCGGTCCATCCCAAGCCATCTGCGATGTTCAGGGTATTGAGCCCGGTTTCCTTGATCTGCTTGAGCAGCGAGTCTGTGCTGGGGACGTTGCACGTGGTTATGACCAGCACGGGCTGCGGGTTAAGACCCTTGAGCTTGGTGATCATGGGGTAATGCTCGGTCGTGCCAATCGGGAAGTACTCGTCGGCGACGACTGTCCACCCCTTTTTCTCCAACGCCGTGCGCAACGCCTTGTGGTATGTGCGGTCCCAGTCGGAGTCCTCTCCAAGCAGGGCGACCGCCTTGGCCTTCGGCTTCCAGACACCTTTGGCTATCGCTTCTTCAACCAGCACGACGTAGGGATCCGCAAGCACCAGCGGCTGAGGCCAGAGCTTGCCCATCCAGTAGGAGTACTTCTGGGGATCGGACTTGTACTTTTCGTTGATGGTGCCCGCGGAGCCCCCGCCGAAAAAGTGCGGGATCTTGTACTTGGCTGACACGTCCATCAGGGCCATGGAAACGCTGCTGTGCCAGTTGTAAAACCCTATGTCGATCTTGTCTCTGACGACGGCACCCTCGTACGCCGCAACTCCCTTCTCTGGCTGCGACTCGTCATCGATGGTCACGTACTCGATCTTGTAGTCGCCAACCGTCCAGTTGATCGCATCGAACGCCATGATGAAGGCGTCCTTCACTTCCGTCCCGTAGCGCGCGGTGGGCCCGGTGAAGGGGCACTCCAATCCAATCTTGAATGTCTTCGAAGGGGAGGGCCGGGTTGGCACCGCTGTCGGCTGAGGACCAGCTACTGTTGCCTTCGGCGCTGGCGTTGCTGTGGGGGTTGGGGCGCAACTCGCCAGCAGGCTCAGTACTAGCACCACCACAATCGCAATCAGGCTCGTTCTCTTCATGGGCTGCTTTTCTCCTTTGGGCTGATCTGCTCTGATCTTCTTTCCGCGGTCGTTCCGTTCTAGGAAAACGTGGTGCGCTCCAGTCGCAAACGAGGAGCGGCATCAAAATCGGACTGTGGCCCGTTTGTCTGATTGCTTCACCTCCTTCAAGTGTGACAACGCATCCACGGACGGACTCATGCGGGGGAGTCCTGACACTGACCCGGGCAGGGTCACAGGGAATGGTCCGCGCCCAACCATCAGGGTGCATGCTTGATCCCCGTCAAGTAGTCAGTAGTAACCTTGCCTGCCTCTTCGATGTGTTGCACCATGACCTGCTCAGCTTTGTCGGCATCCTTCGATCTCAACATATCCAAAAGTACTACGTGTTCCATGCAGTTGTCCAAGAGGTCCTCGTAGACCCTGCCATTCAGGGCCAAGAACACCCGTATCTGAGTCATCATGCTGGTCAGGATCTGATACAGTCGGCGGTGCCCCGAGAGTTTCCAAATCCGTTGATGGAACTCCAGGTCCATGGCTGACACTCGTTCCGCGTCGCCCTCATCCGCGGCTCTTTTCATGCTTTCGACGATGTCAGACAAACTCGCGAGCCCGTCGCTATCGATTCTCCGGGCCACAAGCCGCATGGCCAGGCCCTCCAATGCAATGCGCACAGTGTAGATCTCAGCCAAGTCCTCTTCCGTTATCACTGCTACGAAAGTCCCTTTGTTCGGTTCGGAAACGACCAACCCCTCCGATTCCAGAGCCGACAATGCCTCGCGCACTGGCGCACGGCTCACGCCGAGCTGTTCCGCAAGCTGTGTCTCGACGAGTCTGGTTCCTGGCTTCACGTCTCCAGAAAGGATGTGATCGCGCATGGTTGATCGCACTTTCTGGGTCACAGACTCGGCTTCGATTCTGGGCAACATCAGGACTCCAATCTCTGCCATCATGCTCGTCTGCCTTCCAAGCTAATCCATCACCTATGCGCTCTGGCGATCCACAAGCAACAGAACCAGATCAGCGACATTCGTGCCCGTTGCACCTGTGCAAACGATGTCCCGCACATCCTGAAGCAGCGGCGTGACATTGTGGGACCTCAGAGAACGAAAGAGGTCATATCCCAAGGCGCGTGCGCGTGCAGCGGTCTCGCTATCGACCATGGCCCCAGCGAATTCGGTGGGACCATCCGTGCCATCGGTATCCAGGCATACTGCCACCACATTCGCCAGGCCTTCGATGTGCAAGGCCAAGCTAGCCGCCAGTTCCTGGCTGGGACCACCAGTCCCGCTCCCCTCCGGTACAACGACCGTGTTCTCACCATTGGCAATCAGGGCGCAGGGTGCGGCGAAAGGTCTACCGCGTTTGGCAATTTCACGTACGATCGCTGCCAGGCACGCGCCCACTTCTCTGCTTTCTCCGGTGAGTGTCGTGGTTAGGAGGAAGGTTGAGTAGTTGAGTTCCTTCGCGCGTGCACTTGCAGCAGCAGAAGCGGCCGAAAGGGGCACGAGCACAAAGCTGTGCACAAGACGTGGGTCCAGTTCCTTCGGTGTCTCGGCTCCCGCACCCTTGCCTAGGTGTGAACGCACCGAAGGCGCAACCCGGTCCCACAATTCGTGTTTCTTGAGCACATCAATGGCGTCTGAGACGCTCGATGTATCCGGAACGACCGGACAGCAGATGTAGTCCAGCGGATCCTCAATCACATCCGAGACTGTCAGGTTGATCAGCTCTGCTGGCAGGACCGCCTGGGCCAGCAGGCCTCCCTTTACCCGGGACAGGTGTTTGCGCACCGCATTGATTTCCACAATGCCGGCCCCACACGTAAGGAGCAGCTTGTGAACTTGCCGCTTGTCCTCGAGCGTCATGCCCTCCGCTGGATAGCACAGCAGGGATGAGCTCCCTCCAGTCACGGCCGTGAACACGATGTTCCCTGCCTGCATTTGGCTCGCCAGGTCCATCATCTCCTGCCCGGCCTTGAGGCTATTCTCGTCTGGGATAGGGTGACCGGCTTCGATCACACGCATGTAGCGCAAGCTATGGGGCTGCCCCCGTTTGATGGCCACGAGGCCGTCTGTGATGCGAGACCCTAGTATCTCTTCCAGCGCCTCAGCAATCCGGAGGGTAGCCTTGCCGGCTCCCAGTACGTAAACTGCCCCTCGTTTCGAGAGGTCATAGGATAGGTCGCCGACGGTCAAATGGTCGCCATCCAGGTGAACCAGTTCTCTGACGGCGTGGTACGGGTCCGCCGCCGTGAGAGCATGCTCCACGATGTCCAGGGCAGCACTTCTCAGGCCACGACAACCGTGGTCCAGCAGTTGGGCAGAGTTCTGGACGAACACCACGCTGGCTCCTTACGTGTTCGATGCACTTGGCACAGGCGCAGCAGGCGAATCCCCGCCTTAACGTAGCCGATGGGCTCGTCGTTAGCGCCCGACCGGTTGACGGAAGTTCTGGCCCGCGTATCTACCCTGAGTTCCCAGTTCCTCCTCGATCTGCAGGAGCCGATTGTACTTGCTTGTGCGTTCCCCGCGGACGGGAGCACCTGTCTTGATCTGGCCAGCATTCAGCCCGACCACAATGTCGGCGATGATTGGATCCTCCGTCTCTCCGGATCTCTCTGAGACTTGAACCCCATAGCCGTTCCGGAAAGCTAGTGTCGCAGCCTCCAGCGCTTCCGTCAGCGTGCCGATCTGGTTCACCTTCCAGAGCAGCGCATTGGCCGCCTTGAGCTCGATGCCTTTGCGCAGGCGTTCGGGGTTTGTCACGAACAAGTCGTCTCCTACGATTTGGATGCCCAGTTCGGCGGTGATCTGCGTGAAACCATCCCAGTCATCCTCAGAAAGCGGGTCCTCCATGGACACGATAGGGAACTCGGCCAGCAACGCCTTGTACTGCGCGATCAGATCCTTGCGTGTGACACGCTCCCCGGAAATCTGGTATGTGGCCGACTTGCGATCGTAAAAGTGGGTTGATGCGCAATCCAGGGAGTAGACAACCTCCTTCTCGTAACCGGCGCGTTTTACTGCGAGAGCTATATACTCCAGAGGCTCACGCAGGCCCCGCATGGGCGGCATGAACCCACCCTCGTCGCCAGTGTTGAGTGCCATCTTGCCGTATTTGGCCAGGATCAACGCGCGCAACTCCTCGTTGATCTCAGTGGCCATCTGCAGCGCGTGGCCCACGCTTTCCGCGCCAATTGGAACGACGTGGAACTCCTGGATCTCGAGGTCGCTGGCGCCCAGTTTGCCTCCGCCAATCAGATTGATGAGCGGCGTCGGGAGGATGTGGGCGTTGGTATCGATGTACTTGTACAGTGGCACGCCCAAGGCGGCCGCGGCAGCTCTTGCGACCGCGAGCGATACTCCTACGATGGTATTTGCACCCAGTTTGGACTTGTCGTCCGTGCCATCCAGGTCCTTTGCCATGAACGCGTCCAGTTCGCGTTGCCTGGTGACGTCCTTGCCCTTTAGAGCGGGGCCGATCACGTCGTTGACGTTGGCAATGGCCAGGTTCACCCCACGACCATGGTAGCGTTTGCCGCCGTCCCGCAACTCGACCGCCTCGTGCCTGCCCGTGGAGCGGCCACATGGCACATTGGCCCGCCCCAACACATCCCCTTCAGTAACCACGTCTACTTGAAGAGTCGGATACCCGCGACAATCGATGATCTGTCGCGCCTTTAGAGTCTTGATCATGAACTTCGTCATAGAAGCCACCGCCTCCGCATGGGCTCAGAACTAACAGTAGGGGCCGGCGTTGGGGAGACGCAGGCCGAATTCGCTCGACATTTCGCCCTTGACCTCGCGGTACAAGGCCAGGAACTCTTTGCTAGGCGTCCCAGAGGCGACGTCGAAACAGTCCTGGTAGCGTTTGCCCAAGGGAGGATCGGCCAAGTTCTTCTCGTACTTGGCCAGAAGCCCGGTCACGATTCTGTTCGCTTCCTTGCGACCCATTCCCACTACCGCGTGGGCCACTTCACTGGCGAAGAGTGGCTCGATAGGGCTGGTGTGATCGATAGCCGTGCCATGTGCCGAGCCACCCACCTCAAAGGAGCCGCCGGAAACTACGCAGGCAATCACCCAGGCCGCGAATTCGTAAAGCACCATCTTGGTCGTGGGGCCAGCGCAGGTGTAGCCGATGTTCACGACAGGCAAGAGGCTGTTGCGGCTGACGGCCTGGTTGGCCACGGCGCGAGCCCAGATGGTGTCCCGAGTCGAAGTGGTTCCCAGATCAAAGTGAGTGGGGAATGGGTGCTGGACCGCACCACGGAGCACCAGGATGTCAATCGGATTGTACGCAGCCGTGACCACGGCCGTGCCAGCAGGCCCTCCGGCCAATCCACCCAGAATCACTCCATTCTCCGCGTAGACCAGGCTTCCCTCGGACAGCGAAAGCGCAATCTTGTTGAGTGAGTCGAAATCGACTTTCAGTTCGGCAGTGGTGCCAATCTCCAATGCGTCGCCCTTGCGTATGCCGTAGCGATGGCCAGCGATGTGCCCGGCCGCGCTCACTGCAGTGGCAACCGCATTGACGATGGGCATATCAGCGCGTCCGGCTCTTCGCAACGCCTCCCGTGACAGTACCATCGTCCGGATTGCACCCTCAATCTCAAAGGGGCTGCCCGCGGTGACCAATTGGCCATCGACATTCGTCAATGATGGGGTGGTTATCGAGTCCCCGAGATGGTTCTCCGCGTAGGCCTTCACCAGGCTCAGCACATTCGCTTCGGTAGACACCGGTCCGCCCCCAGCGCCGACGGAACACCAGGGGGGCGTGCTGTCCTCAGGCTTCCGTCGCGGCATGGCCTTGGCGTCCAGCCCAGCACCGAACACCACTCCACGAGGACCAAAGGCGAGCGCACCCTGAATCTCTTCACGCGTGAAGAGGATGCGCCGTTCCGTAGTCCGACACCATACCCCGGTCTCTGTTGCCAGCTCCAGTCCCGCTGCCCACACGCGATCTGCGAGGCCATCGTCGTCGGGCACTGGATTGCCTGCGTCGTACTTGATGTCGTACTTCTTCACTACTTTGCGGATGTTGGGCACCAAGATACCCAGGTCAAAGTCATGCTCGGAACACACCGGTCCAGTCGCTGCTCGCTCCACGACCTTAAGAAAGGATAGCATCACGACACCTGCTTCTTCACAGCATCGAGAGCCAGCGTCACCGCGTCACCGGCGCTCTGTCCGTATGCGTCGGCGCCGATCTCCTTGGCCCAGTCCGCATTCGTGCATCCGCCCCCGATCATCACAAAGTACTTGCCGCGCACTCCACGAGCCTTGAGGTGTTCTATCACGGTCTTCTGCTGCGGCATAGTGGTAGTCATCAATGCCGACAGTCCGATCACGTTGGCGCCGAGCTCCTGTGCTTTGTCCACAAAGACCGATGCGGGCACATCGACGCCCAGATCGAATACCTCGAAACCGCGCACCTTGAGCATGGTCGCCACAATATTCTTCCCGAGGTTGTGAATGTCGCCCTGTACCGCACCCAAGACGACACGCCCGAGCTTCTCGCGTTCTTCCCCTGCCGCGGCCAACTTAGGATCCAGAACCTTCATGGCCTGTTCAAAGGCATCCGCCGCCATCATCATCTCGGGCAGGTAGACCTCGTACCGGCTGAACCTCTCGCCCACCTCTGTCATCCCTGACTGTAGCCCGCCCTGAATGACCTCCAGTGGCGTCATGCCGTGTTCAAGAGCTGCGTTGACTGCCGCCACCACTTCGACACTATCCCCGGAGATGATCCCCTCGCGCAGTCGGTCACTTATGGTAGCCGTGTCCATTCGCTCCTCCTTGTGCGTCAATGTGGACAGTAATCTGACACCTATTCTCTGGCAACGTGACTTGTATACAGTCGACTGCATATAGTCGACAGCATTATAGCACAGAAACGCACCACTGTCAAATCCGAGATCCAATTCATGGCTCTACCGAAACCACTCTACCAAGCGAAGGAAAAGGCGGCACTGGTGGTCTGACAGGTGCCCAGGGCTTGGGTGCACGTCCGAAGGGCAAAACAAGAATGGCCAGCGGCAGAGTCGCCCGGCTTGGCCGTGGAGGCTGGATTTTCCAAACCGACTCGGATACGTGACAAATGGCGATCAATGCGCCGCACGCTGAATATGGCAGCTGCTTCCAGTGTCACCGCTGCAGCACGCCTTGCACGATTCATTTGCGGGCATGGTGGTGGAGCGGCTGGGCGATAGCAATCTTGCCCAGGGTTTTTCCAAAGTCGGGGAGAGGGTAGGTAAGGAAGAGCACGAGAGGCCTTTCTGAGGTAGGATGGTGTCGACAGACAACAAGCTACCAAGAAAGGTCTCTCGAGATGAACTCTACCGCAATGTCTCTTGATTTGCCAAGCGTGGTACAGGGGGGTGTTTTCGATCTGGGTGGCCTGTATGCTGAGCTGGAGAAGTTTAGCGATAAGCGCAAGCCACGGGGCAAGCGCTACTCGCTAGCCCTGGTTATTGTGCTGGCGGTGTTGGCGAAGCTGTGTGGGCAAGATCGGCCGTATGGCATGGCGCAATGGGTATCGGCTCGCGAGCAGGGCTTGACGATTGCCTTGGGGGGTAGCGCGCCGTCGCCTGCCGTGCCTGAACACCTTCCGCAGGGTGTTGCAGGCGGCGGTGAACCTGAGGCAAGTGCAGAAGGCACTGAATCGTTTTGTGTCGCATAGGGTTACGCTAGAGCACGGTGCGTTGATTGCCATGGATGTCAAGTCCATGCGGCACAGTCTCACGCCAGGCCAAGACCGGCCTGTGCATCTGTTAGCAGCCTATGTGCCAGCACAGGGGGTTGTGCTTTGGCAAGTGGCTCTTGCTAGTACAGAGAACGAGACTACAGCCGCGCCACGCCTCCTGCGGTGTGTGGATCTGCGGGACAAGATCGTGGTAGGAGATGCTATGTTCACGCAGCGAGAGCTATCCACGCAGATTGTGCAGGCTGGTGGCGAGTACATCTGGGTAGCCAAAGAGAACCAACCGCGTCTGCAAGAGGCCATCGCCCAACTGTTTGCACCACAGCCGCGGACCCCGGGCTGGGGCACACCGCCGCATGACTTTCAGACAGCTGTCACACACAACAAGGGACACGGTCGCCTGGAAGCACGCAGCCTTACCAGCCGCGAATTGCTCAATGACTACCTGGACTGGCCACATGTCACCCAGGTCTTCAAGCTGGAGCGCCGCCGCACCAAGCTCAAGAAAGAGGACTGTCATACCGAGGTCGTTTATGGCCTCACCAGCCTGAGTCGTCAGCAGGCAGACGCCGCTCGCCTACTGGCATTGGCACGCGACTACTGGGGCATCGAGAATGGCCTCCACCATTGCCGCGACGCAACCCTACAAGAAGACGGCACCCGCACCACCCATCCGGCCCTCGCTGAGGCCATGGCCATGCTCAACAACCTGGTCATTGGACTCATCCGCCAGATGGGCTGGCCCTGCTTGCCACAGGCACGTCGTCACTACGATGCCCATCCCACTGAAGCCCTTGCCCTGCTCCTGCGCCCTCCTGGCTGACTTTGGAAAAACCCTGCAATCTTGCCTCCCTTGACGAATGGAGCGACGCAGGATAATATACGGTCGCAAGGCACGGGTCTCGTGAGACAGGAAGTGATCGTACGGCTTCCAGTCAGGTGCAGGAAGGCGGAGCAAACATGATTAGCGCAATCAGGCAGAAGGCTGTAGTAGGTGAGGGCGGCAGGATCGAGATTGCGGCGTCCGAATTGCCTCCTGGCGCAGTGGTCGAGGTGATTGTGTTCGTGGAGTCGCTGGAGCAGGACACCTCCGAGTATCTGTTCTCGACCGAGGCCAACCGGCGTCATCTGCAACGTGCGCTCAAAGATCTCGGGGATGCAAAGACCTACGTCTACGTGGATCCCAAGGACCTATGAGAAGGATCGCCTGTCTGCCCGAGGCGTACCAGGATTCCCTTCTCTGGTCGCGCGAGCACACGAAGATACACCGCAAGATCGTAGAGCTTCTCCACGACATTGAGCGCGATCCATTCTCCGGTCTGAGAAAGCCCGAGCCTCTCAAGCACGAGCTCAAAGGCCTGTGGTCTCGCCGCATCACCCGCGAGCATCGCCTGGGCAGCGGGCTGGTTCTTCCGCAGCAGCATGCTGGCCATGGCCCTCTTCTCACTGGCGGGGGGGGGGTAGTCCCACTGTCCTTTGGCGGGGCTCTGGACAGGCAGCGCCGCACGCCGCGCTGGTTCGCGCTGCCCGGGCTGGTGGCCGCAGTAGGCCTGGTGGCTTTTCTGGCCATGCCGCCCGCGGCGCAGGGCAGCCAGGACGTGGC
>CAYZKS010000046.1:5826-20090 GCA_964478725.1 uncultured Anaerolineales bacterium | reverse complement strand
TGCAGAAGCTGATTGCGGACAGCCATCTCGAGCCAGGAACGCAGCTGCCGTCACGGCGTGAGCTTGCCCGCAAACTGCGCGTCAGTCAGGCGACGGTCAGCGGAGCCATCCGCGTGCTGGAGCAGCGTGGCCTGGTCGAGACCAAGACCGGCAGTGGGACCTACACTGTCGACGGATCTTCATCGGCCTTTGCCGAGTCCATGGAACGGCTGTTCCACCTCAACCATTGCACTCTCGAGGATCTGATCACCTTTCGCGAGATGATCGAGCCGGCCATCGCGACGCTGGCCGCCAGACGAGCCACACCTGAAGACCTGGTTGAGTTGAAGACCATTCTGATGCAGGTTGAAGAGGCCTACGGGAGGGGCGACGTGGATACGAGCGCGATTGCCGATGCCGCTTTCCACGAGGCCCTGGCTCTTGCTACGCACAACTCGCTGGTGATGGCAGTGGCTGCCGGGTTGCAGGAGACTATGCAATCTGTCCTGAAGGCCCAGGACCAGGCAGTCATTAGCGCATATGGCCGTCGCGACCACCGACCTATCTTCGATGCCGTAGCGGGCCGCCATCCGGCTCGCGCTCGTGCGGCGATGACAGAGCACGTGGCGCTCTTCCGCTCGGCGATGGAACAGATGGCCAGGCAAGCAGCCGAGTCGTAGCGTCAGCCAGCAGACCGAATACTAGCGTCCATCGGAGGGTGCAGGCATGGAAGACCACAGGAACCAAGGGCGCGATGTGCACAGTCGGGTGTTTGCCGTTCTGCAGGGGGCGAAACCCGAGCGCATGCCCTTCATCGCACGCCTTGAGCTGTGGTATGTAAGTCAGCTTCGCGCTGGCACCCTGCCGAACGAGTTCGTGGCAGGCACTTCATCTCCAATGGTCTCCTCGGTCTTGGTGTCCGTGCCAAAAGACTGCCAGGCGATGTCGCTGTCTGAAGTTCACCGTAGAGTGGGGATGGGCCAGCAGTTGATGATGATGGCCCATGGCCGCAGGTTGCGCGGGTGCGAGCTGGTCATCAAGCTGGAGGGCGAGACCTTCTACCGCGAGACGGATCCGGTCCTCGATTTCTTCCCCCGCATGTACGACATTCTTCCCCTGACCAGGCCTGGCGAAACAGTGGTCAAACTGACCACCCCCGTTGGCAGCCTGACCATCACGAACAACCTTACGCCGGATATGGTTGCGGCATCAACGGTTCCCATCATGCGAGAACACCCGGTCAAGGATGTCTCCGATCTTCGAGTTCTCGAGTACATCGTCGAACGCTCCGAGTATGTTCCCAAACACGCGCTGGTTCACGAAGTACAGGCCCAAATGGGCGACATCGGTTTTGTCGTGCCTCTCCTGAGCCGAGTTCCCTTTCAGCAGATCGTGCTTGATTTTGTTGGCGAAATCAACCTGTTCTACATGCTTGCCGACAGTCCCCAGCTCGTCGACAGAATGATGGCCCTGCTGGATGCACAACTCACCGAGGATATGCGCAGGCTGGCTGACCTCTCATGGCCGTACGTGCAGTGCCCCGACAACGTCGACGGTACGATCACGAATCCCAGGCTCTTCCAGAAGTACAACTTGCCATACTACCAGAAGTACGCGGAAATCCTGCATGGGCAAGGGAAGAAACTCGGCAGCCACACCGACGGCAACATCAAATCCCTGCTTGGCCTGCTGGCGAAATCCGGCCTGGACGTCTGCGAGGCGTTCTCCCCGGCCCCATTGACCGAGTGCACCTTCGAGGAGGCCTGGTCTGCGTGGCGAGGGGGACCGATCATCTGGGGAGGAATCCCATCGTCGATCCTGCAGAAGGAAACGAGCGAAAGCCAGTTCAAGGACTATGTGCAGAAACTGCTCCAGGTTGTTGGTGACCAGCCCATCATTCTTGGCGTGGGAGACATGGTGATGGCCAACAATCTGATCGAGCGCGTGCGCTACATTGCCGACAGAGTGGAAGAGCACAAGCTATCGTGACCGGGCTGCGCTGCTTTGAACGACAAGCGAATCGAGCTTGGCGGCCCTGATGTCTGAGAGGAGCCAACATGGGGGTCAGCGTCCAGTTCTTCGGCGTTGCGGCCTACAAGATCATCACCAGTGAAGGCAAGCACGTCGTCATCGATCCTTTTCTCAACAAGAACGTCTACTCACCGGTCAAAGTCGACGAGTTGGGGCAAGTCGATCTCCTCTTGCTGACGCACAACGCTGCGGATCACTTCGGCGACGCGCGGGAAGTCATCAAGAAATACCGCTGCCCCGTGGTGTGCGCCGCGGACGTGGTGCGCAATCTGGTCCACTATCACGGTGTTGACCCTGGTATGGCTCGCGTCATCATCTGGGGCATGACCGTGGAAGAAGCTGGAGTGCGAGTCCGAGCCGTGGAAAGCCACCACTGGTCGTTTGCCGTGACAGCTGATGGGCAACTTCTCTCGGGACCAGCATTGGGCTTCGTTGTCGATGCATCGCCCGAGATCCGGATCTATCATCCAGGCGACACTGCCCTGACATACGATATGAAGCTGTGGGGAGAGCTCTACCGGCCCACAGTCGGTCTGATGCATGTCACGCTACCTGAGGGGGAGGGCGTATCCCTGCCCCACATGCAGTGCTACAAAACAGGGGAGCTGACGCCCTATGAGGCATTCCTTGCCAGTCAATGGTTGGGCCTACAACATGTGCTCGTCAGCCACTATGTTGACCCTGGCTGTGCAGACGTAGAGCAATTCCTGGCCATTGCCAGGGCTGCGAACCAGGGACAGGGTCCGGGTCCGAGAATCACGGTGATGCAGCCCGGCGAGGTCGTTCAGCTCTAGACCAAGGGGCAATGGAAACTAGCGAGCAGTGACCACTGTGCGTCCTGAATTGGGGGTTGATTCCGTACATGTCTCAGAAACACGACATGACTGACGTGAGTGCGCTCTTCCCTGAGCTGACGCCTCTGGCTGCACCGCCGGATCTCTCCGCGGTGCAGCAGCTAGAGATGTTCAGAAAGATGTCACTGATCCGCGAGTTTGAGCTGTCAGTGACCGAGCTATGGAAGCAGAATCTGATCTACGGGCTGGCGCATGCGTACGTGGGTTCTGAGGCGATTGCGGTGGGGGCATGCCAGGCGCTGCGAGAAGGCGACTATATCACCAGCACACACCGCGGGCATGGACACACCATTGCCAAAGGTGGCGATGTAAACAAAATGATGGCCGAGTTGATGGGAAAACACGCTGGGTACTGCCATGGCAAAGGTGGTTCCATGCATATCGCGGCAGTGGACAAAGGCATGCTTGGGGCGACCGGCATAGTAGCCAGTGGTATGCCCATCGCTGTCGGGGCTGCGCTTAGCGCTCAGGTGCTGCACAGAGACTATGTGACCGTATGTTTTCACGGTGATGGCGCCACAAACCAGGGGGTCTGGCATGAGTCCATCAACTTGGCTGCCACGTGGAACCTGCCGGTGGTCTTTCTGTGTGAGAACAACCAGTGGGCGATCAGCTGTCCTTACGAGAAAGCGGCAAAGAACACGGACATCGCCCTGCGAGCGGTTGGCTACGGGATACTGGGGGTCACCGTGGAAGGCTTCAATCCCTTCGACGTCTACGGCGGCGTCAAAGAAGCCGTGGAACGCGCCAGGGCAGGAGGCGGACCAACCCTGGTTGTAGCCAAGACCTATCGGTACATCGGGCACTTTGTGGCGGACGACCAGTGCTACCGCGACCCGAAAACCAACGAACCATGGATGCAGCTCGATCCTATGCAGAGAATGGCCCAGTACCTGGTGGAGTCTGGATTGGCCAGTGCAGAGGAGATAGAGGCCCTCAGGGCCGACGCGCGCAAGGCCATTGACGATGCCATCGAATTTGGAAAGCGGTCCTCGGAGCCGAGCCCCGACCGGCTGTTCGAGGGCCTCTACGCCTCGGATTGAATTCCCGTCAGGACAGAGAAATGGACCGAGTCATAAGCGTCAAGCAGGCGTTGAACGAAGCAATGCGCGAAGAGATGCGGCGTGATGAGACTGTCATCATCATGGGCTGTGATGTTGGCATCCGCGGCAACCCCTTTGGAGTGACGAAGGGCCTCTATGACGAATTCGGTCCACTGCGAGTGAGGGACACGCCCATCTCAGAGGCAGCGATTGTGGGCACGTGTCTCGGCGCTGCCGCCACAGGGCTGCGCCCCATAGCGGAGATCCTCTATAGCGATTGGATTACCCTCGCGATGGACCAGATCGTCAATCAGGTGGCCAAGATTCGCTACATGTTTGGCGGCGCAATCGAAGTGCCGCTTGTGATCAGGGCGCCGGTCGGTGCCGGCGGTGGTCAAGCAGCGCAGCACTCGCAGTCCTTCGAATCCTGGTTTAGCCACGTCCCGGGGCTGCAGGTGGTCATGCCGATCGCACCCCATGACGTCAAGGGCTTGCTGAAGACGGCGATTCGCTCCAACAATCCGGTCCTGTTTTTCGAGCACAAGCGAGGGTACGAGATTCAGGGCGAAGTGCCCGAAGTGGAATATACAACTCCTATCGGTGTGGCAGATGTCAAGCGCAGGGGTCAGGATGTAACCATTGTGGCGGTTTCCATCATGGTCTACAAGGCGCTGGCGGTCGCCGCGGAACTGAGCAAACAGGGGATTGAGTGCGAGATCATAGATCCACGCAGCATATACCCGATGGACTATGACACCATCTTGGCCTCGCTGAAAAAGACCAATCGCCTGGTGGTGGCGCACGAATCAAATCGACGCAGTGGGATCGGCGCCGAAATCGTGTCCCAGTTGGTCGAGAGGGGCTTTGATCTACTCGATGCCCCTCCGGTGATTGTGGCTGGGTTGGATACACCGATGCCATACAGCCGCTCCCTGGAAGCTCTGGTCATTCCGAGCGAACAGAAGATCCGGGATGCGGTCTGCACGGTGGTGGGTCGCTAGTCAGCAGCAGAACTCTGGAGGCCAAGGGACAACATGGCTACATTGGTGAGCATGCCCAAGCTTGGAATGAACATGACCAAGGGCGTGATCGTGCGTTGGCTGGTGGCGGAAGGAACTGCAGTACGGGCAGGCGAACCACTATTCGACGTGGAAACAGACAAGTCTGTGCAGAGCGTCGAGTCGCCGGCGAGCGGTGTCTTGGCCAGGATCGTCAGGCAGGAAAAGCAGGAGGTGCCGTGCCTGACCGTCTTGGCAGTCATCACCGATCCTGGAGAGGCGCTGCCGACTGATATCCCCGACACGATCGCCGACGGCGTCCCGCCGAAGGCCGAAGTGCAGGTGACAGAGCCGGGGGAAGAGGATCGAACCGGCAGGGAGGCCGAGGAGCGTACGCGCATTCGCATCTCGCCTGCTGCCCGCAAGCTAGCCAGAGAACTCAACGTGGACATCACGACCATTGCCTCGGCAGACGCGAGAATCACCAAGGAAGACATCGAGGCGGCATACGCTGCCCGGCAGGCACAGATCCAGAAGACTGCAGAGACGGTGTCTGAGGTGACGCCGGTCCAGAGAGCTGCGAGAACGGTGCCCGAAGTGGCGCAAGCGCAACCACTGGAGGGCGTGCGCCGGGTCGTGGCTGAGCGCATGAGCGCCAGCGCACGGAGCGTGGCGCGGGTCGGACTGACGCTCGAAGCGGACGCAACAGAGCTTGTCGCCTGGCGCCAGCGCCTGAACCGCGAAGGCCAGCAAGTGGGTTACACGGAGCTGCTGGCCAAGATCGTTGCTCACGCTCTCCACGAGTTCCCCTACATGAATTCCCAACTCGTAGGCAATGGGATTCACCAGTTGGCGGACATCAACGTGGGAGTGGCCACGGATACCGAGCGCGGGCTGCTGGTCCCGGTCATTCGCAACGCCGACAAGAAGGGCGTACTGCAGATCCATCACGATCTTGCTGAACTGCTCGACCGGGCGCGCAAGGGCAGAAGCATGGTCGAAGACCTCTCGGGCGGCACGTTCACGATCAGCAACCTTGGCATGTTCGAGATTGAGGAGTTTCTACCGATCGTCAACTTGCCCGAGTGCGCGATCCTGGGCGTCGGGAGCATTATCGAGAAGCCGGTGGCAGTTGGCGGCCAGGTGGAAATCCGTCCGCGCATGGCGCTCACACTCTCTTTCGATCATCGGCTGGTGGATGGGGCGCCGGCGGCGCGGTTCCTGCAACGTGTCAAGCATTTGATCAATAACCCACTTGGGCTGCTGGGCTGACGCTTACCGGTCTTGAGGATGGGGCGGCAGTACAACTTCGAACGAGGGAGGAAAAGCAGATGGCGAGGGAGGGGAACAACATGTTTGCTGGTAGTCACATCCACCGAGCGGAGGATCACGAAGGGGCGACCGGCGGGGAGCGGATCCAAGCGGCGATCGCGGCTGGAGCCGCTGAACCCGGACACAACGTGGTGGTCGTTGGGCCGAGGGGGCCGGACGCTGGTGGTCGCTGGGTGTTGACCAAGGCCATCGAGCTTCCCAGCCATACCACGCTCATACTGCTGGGCGCGTATCTCTTCTTGGCCGACAGGGCCAATGACAACCTGATCCGCAACCATAACTTGGTCGATGGCAATGCGGACATCCACGTGATTGGCCTGGGCGGCGCCCGGCTGGATGGCAATGCGGCCAATCAGGATCGGGCCGTGCGCGGGCGTGACGTGGAGATCTGGATGGAAAGGCAGGGCATGCCTCTGGCGAGGTCCACCCGGGACGTCGTCGGTGAGATGAGCGTTGCCGAGTTCGAAGCCAGACGCGCCTCGGAAGAGCCGACGATCACTTCTCGCGAGTCCGAGATCATGACAGGTCTTCTTCTGGCAAACATGGGCCTGCGCTTCTGCAATGTCGCCGACCTCTCGTTGCGCGGGTTTGCCATCGGGCCCACGAATGCTTGGGCCATGATGTTGGAGGGGTTGAAGAACGTTCTGATCTCGGACATTACCCTGGCGCAGGATGGACGAGAGCCCAATCAAGATGGGATCCACGTTTGCGGGCCAGCAGAACGGATCGCCATCTCGAACATCCTCGGCACTTGCGGCGATGATGCCATTGCGCTCGATGCAGTAACTGGCCAAAAGGGACCTATCGCAGGCGTGACGATCAACAACGTGGTCATCAGCAATCGCTGGTGTACCGGCTTGTTACGCACGCTTCCCATGCCGGGATCGCCCATTGATGGGGTCCATGCCAGCAATCTGCAACTGCTGGAGAGCCCGGGCTCTTCCGAGGCCCACGCAGTTCTCAAGTTCGGCAATGCTCGTCCCGTTCCTGAAGGGCAACAAGCGTACACGCCGGATTTGCAAGCCAACATCACAGTGGAGAACGTGTTCGCGAGGGACTGGCGGGGGCCGTATTGCGCCGTATTCTCGCCAGTGAAGAACCTGACCATTCGCGGGGCACGAGGCTCCCATACGGGCCCGTTCTTCCACAACTTCGGCCAGGCCATCGATGGGCTCGTACTCGACGATTGCCGTACGACGTTGATGGGTGGGCCAGATGAACCGTTCCTGACCGGCATGATCCAGTACTGTATCGAAGTGTACGGTCTGTCGGGGACACTGCTAGAAGGCACACCGGGCGCGATCGCACTGGACGGTGGCCCCCTGAAAGACGTTGAGATCCGGGACGTATCACTGAGATCAGCGCTCAAGCCCGGCGACAAACTGGCAGGGACAGGGATGGCCGGACTGCGTCTCGGGGGCAACGCGCGGGTGGATTCAGTGCGTGTAGCAGGGATAACTATCGAAGGCTACGAGACGGGGGTCGTCGTCGAGGAAGAGACCAAGGGTGAGGGTCTACGGTTCGAGCGGGTGACGATGCGGGATGTGGCGCGGCCTTGGGCTATCGCCGGCGCAGATGTGGTGCACGGCGACGGCACCCTGGCCTTTCATTCGAGTGACAGATGATGACCAACACGTTGGACAATGAGACCCTGGCGGGGCACTATCGCCTTCTGCTGAAGATACGCTTCCACGAGGAAGCGATCAAGAAGCTGTACCAGGAGGGCAAGGTCTGGGGCACCACTCACTTGTGTATTGGGCAGGAAGCGGTGGCCGTCGGTGTGGTGGCCCAACTACGCCGTGATGACTATATCACCAGCACTCACCGCGGGCACGGCCACATGCTGGCCAAGGGGGGGCAGCTCAAGCCCATGCTGGCTGAGATACTCGGCAAAGCAACCGGGTACTGCAAAGGCAAGGGCGGCAGCATGCACATCGCCAACATGGAGCTTGGCAATCTGGGTGCCAATGGTATTGTGAGCGGAGGCTTGCCCATCGCGGTTGGTGCAGCCCTGTCGGCAAAGCTGCGTGGCACAGATCAGATTGTCGTCGCGCTTTTCAGTGACGGTGCCACCAGCGAGGGCAACACCCACGAATCAATGAACCTGGCTGCGTTATGGCATCTGCCAGTGCTCTTCGTCTGTGAGAACAACCGCTATGCAGTTTCGACTTGTTGTGCCAACTCCATCGCCGGCGGCGACCTGGTCGGGCGCGCCGCTGGCTATGGCATTGCGGGCACCCACGTGGATGGCAACGATCTGGAGGCCGTGCATTTTGCCGCCAGAGACGCCATCGGATACGTGCGTGGTGGCCATGGCCCGCGTTTCCTGGAGTGCCAGACCTACCGTATCGAGGGCCACTACGTTGGCGATGCCATGATTTACCGCAGCAAAGACGAGACGGATGAGTGGCGCAAGAGAGACCCCATCACCCATGTGGAACAGTTGCTGATGGAGAGGGACGTGCTGGACCAGAAGCAATTGCAGGCCATCCGCGCCGAGGTCGAGGAAGAGGTACGCGAGGCCATCGAATACGCCAAGAACAGCCCCGAACCTGCATCAGCGGCCATATATGAGGACCTCTATACGGGTGGTGTGGGATCATGAGCGAACGAGGATTAAGCTACAGGGAGGCAGTGGCTGAAGCCATGGCCGAGGAGATGCGGCGCGACCCTCGCATCTTCCTGATGGGAGAGGACGTGGGCGAACATGGCGGCGCATTTGGCGCCAGCAGGGGCCTCTACAAGGAATTTGGTGCGGAGCGGGTGCGCGATACGCCCATCAGCGAATCTGTGATCGCCGGCGCTGGCTTGGGCGCGGCTTTGACGGGGATGCGCCCGATCGTCGAGATCATGTACATGGACTTTATGGCCATGGCCATGGATTCCATCGTCAACCAGATCGCCAAGGTGAAGTACATGTTCGGCGGGCGTGCGGTGGTGCCGCTCACCATCCGTACTGCGTACGGAGCAGGCCGCGGGAATGCGGCGCAGCACTCACAAAGCCTGGAGTCCTGGTTTGTGGCCGTGCCTGGATTGATCTTGGCGATGCCCTCCACTCCTTATGATGCCAAGGGGTTGCTGAAGGCAGCCGTGCGCAACGATAACCCCGTCATCGTCATCGAACACAAGCTGTTGTACAACGACGTGGGTCCGGTGCCCGCGAGTGACTACACGGTGCCACTAGGGAAGGCTATTGTGCGTCGAGCGGGCAAGGACGTCACGTTGGTGGCAACCAGTCGCATGTGCAGCCTGGCCGCTCGCGCCATTGAGCAGTTGACCCAGGATGGGATCGATGTGGAGTTCATCGATCCGCGCACGATCAAGCCGTTGGACATGCAGACCATTGGGGCATCCATACGCAAGACGCATCGGGTCGTAGTCGTCAATGAAGGGCCTCGCACTGGCGGATTCACGAGCGAATTGTCCGCCAGGATCATGGATGATTGCTTCGACGACCTTGACGCACCAGTCAAGCGGGTCGCTGCAGAAGATGTCCCAATTCCATACAATCCCAAGCTTGAGCTCGAAGTGATCCCAGCCGAGAAGGACATACTGGCGGCAGTAAGGGAGGTCACAAGCTGAATGTCCTCCACAACTCACGGGAGAGCGCAAAGGTGTTGTTAGCCAGCAGGGTAGCGTTTGTCACTGGCGGCGGATCCGGTATCGGACGGGCGATTGCGCGGGCCTTGGCCGAGAACGGTGCCCGCGTGGCCATTGTTGACATCAACTCAGAGTCCGCCGAGTGCGTGGGCGAAGAGGTACGTCGAGCGTGTGGAGAGGCCATTGCCCTGCATGCCGACGTGACGAGTCCTGATCAGGTACGTGACGCAGTCGCCTCAACCGTTCGCGCCTTTGGCGGCATTGATATCCTGGTGAACAACGCGGGCATCTGCCCGATTCGAGCCTTTGAGGAGATCTCGCTCGAGGAGTGGAATCGGGTCGTGGCGATCAACCTGACGGGAGCGTTCATTTGCACCCAGGCGGCGATCCCATATCTCAGGCGAAGTGGCCGTGGTCGCATCATCAACATAGGGTCATTGGCTGGTCGAACGGGAGGCATTCTTGCGCCAGCGCACTACGCCGCCAGCAAAGCCGGCATGGCCGGCCTGACCAAGGTCCTGGCCAGCACCGAGGCACAGTACGGCGTGACGGTCAACTGCATTGCGCCTGGCACCACCGAAACCCCACTAATAGAGGGTTGGGATCCACAGGTGCGTGAGCGCATCCGAGAGCGAGCCCCATTGCGCAGGCTCGGCAGGCCAGAGGACGTGGCGGGAGCGGCCGTGTACTTGGCGTCCGATGGGGCATCGTGGGTGACGGGTGCCACCCTCGACATCAATGGCGGCTTGGCGATGCTGTAGGTCTGAAGGCATGACGGCCGTAGCGCCGGAGATCCGTCTCTACTCATGACTTGGCAAAGGAGGAGCCGTGGCAGCAACCGGGAAGACAAGGCCCGGCCCAAACGCAAGACCCCTCGAGTACAAGGAGAACTGGCCGCAGGTTCGCGAACGCATGCTTGCCTTTTGGGAGCACGAGATCATTGACCGGGCATGCATCGCCGTAACTGCTCCACGCGAGAGCCAGGTGCCGGTGCCTGAGGCGGATGCGGAACGTGAGATCGCGGACATAGGCTTTCACTTTGAGCGCTACCACGCGCTCTTGCGTAACACCTACTACGGCGGAGAGGCTCTGCCCGTGGCCTCCACTGTGCTTGGGATGGCTGCCTATGGCGGGACTCCGCGTTTCATGAAAGACGCGAAGGACTTCTATGGGACGATCTGGATTGACCCAATCATTAGCGACTGGCAGAGCACGCCCTACCGGTTTGATGCACAGGGAAAGTGGTGTCAACGATTCCTAGAGCTGAAGCGGCGTGAGTCCCTGGACTGCCGGGGCAGATACCTGCCTTCCGCCGACGGGTGCCTGCCCCCAACCGACAACCTGATGCAGTTGCGCGGCCCCGGGCCGCTCTGTTTGGACATGCTGGTTCACCCTGGTGAGGTGGAAGCTGCGCTGCGCGAGCTCCTCACTGCATTCAAGTGGATCCAGCGCCAGATACTCGAATCGATGCATGCTGAGGAGCAAGGGATAGTTGCGCTGCGCCTGTGGGCGCCAGCGACCTATCACGCCCTGTGCTGTGATTTCAGTTGTATGGTGAGTCCAGAACTGTATCGTAAGTTCATACTACCGGAGATGGAGGAGCTGACGAACTGGGTGGACTACAGTTTCTACCATCTGGATGGCCCCAACGCACTGCAGCACGTGCCCGCACTGCTCGAACTGCCGAAGCTTCGAGGCATCCAGTGGCAGCCCGGGGCGGCAAGCGCTCGAATCCCGGCCTTGCATTGGGTGCCGTTGTTCCGGCGAATCCAGGGGGCTGGCAAGTGCGTGCAGATGCACGCCAAGTATGAGGAAGTGGAAGGCCTGTTGGAGGCTCTCGACCCACGTGGTGTGCTGATTGTGACTACAGCACCGTCCGTGGAAGCAGCGGATGCATTGCTGCGCAATGCGGAAAAGTGGAGCTGCCGCAAGGTGCATCCTGTGCCTTAGCTCATGTCCGGCCTCGGAGATGGTGCTCTTGTAAGAGGTGCTTCGTCGACCTGCGTCATGCTGCGATGTCTGGCAGGGAGATCTATCCCCAGATGGAAGACGGTTGAGGATTCGCTGGCCTGGGATAGGCCGGAAAGGGGGCGGTGTCATGCCAAGAACGGGCAGTGGTGCAAGCGTAAGGCTTGGCTTCATTGGCGCCGGATGGTGGGCGACGGCCAACCACATGCCGGTGTTGGCAGCACGGGACGATGTGCGATTCGCGGCGGTTTGTGCACGAAGACCCGAAACGTTGGCGAGAGCTCAGAGCCAGTTTGGGTTCGAGTTTGTCACGACGGACTGCCGGGAACTGCTGGCTCAGCCCCTGGACGCAGTGATTATCTCAACGCCGCACGCTTTGCACTATGCGCATGCCAAAGCGGCACTGGAAGCAGGCTGCCATGTCATGGTCGAAAAGCCGATGGTGCTCCGAGCACCAGATGCCTGGGACCTGGTCGAGACGGCGCGGAAGCAGGGTCTGCATCTCCTTGTGCCCTATGGCTGGCATTACAAGCCGATGGTTCTGAAGGCCAAGGAGCTGATGGATGCCGGTGCGGTCGGTGAGGTGGAATGCGTTGTGTGTCACATGGCTTCAGCCATGCGAGACATCTACGCAGGCCGCCTCGACGTGGCGGCCTTTGGCGACGCACCTGCGCCAAATCAGGGGACTTACAGTGACCCAGAAATGACTGGTGGCGGCCAGGGCCAATCGCAGCTGTCACACTGTATTGCCCTCATGCTGTGGCTCACCGGACTACGGGCCAGCCAAGTGTTTGCCTACATGAGTGCCCCGGGTGCGCGCGTTGATCTCTACGATGCGATGAGCGTCAAGTTCGAGAGCGGAGCCATCGGCACCATCTCCGGTGCAGGTACCGTGCCGACAGCCAAGCCCAAACAGCAGCTCGATGTGAGAATCTATGGCAGCGATGGCGTCCTGTTCCTGGATCTCCACCGGGAGTGGCTAGAGACGATACGCAACAACGGACAACCCCAAGACGTGCCGGTCAAGCCAGACGACGGGCTCTACAGTTGTGTGGGCCCGCCCAATCGGCTTGTTGACCTGATCCTGGGCCGCGAGACGCTGAACCTCTCACCTGGAGAGGTCGCGGCTCGGGCGACCGATATCTTGGATGCGGCCTATCGGTCAGCAGCCAGCGGGCACCAAGAGGGTGTCTGAGAGAGGCACCAAGGAACCCTAGGGAGGTCTACGATGAAACTGAGTGTCTCATCCGTGAGTTTCCCGAGTTGTAGCCCTGAAGAGGCGGCGGGCATTGTGCGCGCAGTGGGCATAGATGCCATAAACCTGGTCGGCATTGCCCCGGAGCACGGGATCAAGGCGTTTCTCCATATCACTCCAGCAGACGCGAAACGCGTGCGCGCGTTGGGGATGACTGTGCCGAATCTCCACTGGGCGATTGGCAATGGATTTCGACCCGCTATCAACGATCCTGATCCCGGTGTGCGGGCCAAGAACAAAGAGGTATACCAGCGCGCTGTGGAATTCTGTCACGAGGCAGGCATTCTCTCCATCACCGTGGTACCAGGCCTTGTGCATCCAGGTCAGTCGGTGCACGATGCACGGGCTCTGGCCATCGATGTCTACAACGAGTTTGTGCCGATCGCCTCAGCAGCCGGCGTGCGTCTGACGGCCGAGCCACATGTGAAAGGCATATTCGAGTCTCCCGAGAGTGCGCTCGATCTGTTTAGAGCGGTTCCGGGCCTGGGTCTCATCCTGGACTATGCGCATTTCGTCTGCCAGGGCTACACCCAGCCATGCATCGATCCGCTGTGCCCGTTTGCCGTGGATGTGCACCTGAGGCAGGCGAAGCCCGGGCTTCTGCAGACCGCTCTGGAGGACGGAACGATCAACTTCGCGTTCGTTCTGGACCAGCTTCGACAGGTTGGGTATACGGGCTATCTGTGCCTCGAATACGTGCACCAGGACTATATCGGAGCAAACAACGTGGACGTGCTTTCCGAGACGATCAAGACGCGTGACTTGGTAAGGGAGCAGTTGGGGATGGAGCCCTAGGGAGCATGCGCATGTAGTCCCTGTGGCAGTACCGATTGATTCCTGAGTGCCCGGACGATCAGGATTCAAGGCGGTGCGGCGTTCTGCCTTATCGCAGGAGGTGACAAAGAACCTTGACAAGCCATGTAGCCTCAAGCCAGGCCCCGGTTCAGGCCGCTGAAGAGAGGCAGTCTACTGCAGAAAATGCTGACAGCGAGGAGAAAAGGAGAGACATGAGATCGCCGATTAGGGTGTGTCTGGTAGTGATTTCAATCGTGGCGCTGCTGCTGTCTGGCTGTACTGCGAAGCCCACGCCGGTGCCGACGCCAACCGAGAAGCCTCCCGCGCCGACCGCGCCGGTAGTGGCGGCGACGGAGCCAGCGCCATCGCCTGCGGCGTACAAGGCGACGATCCGGCCGGCGAAGAAGCG
>CAYZKS010000046.1:0-5726 GCA_964478725.1 uncultured Anaerolineales bacterium | reverse complement strand
TGATCGAAGGGAACCCGGTGCCTGGCGAAGTGACGCTGGAACACGCGGTGATCGATCGCGGCAACGTAGACAAGTACTATCCGGCAGCCAAGCCAGCGCCATCGCCTGCGGCGTACAAGGCGACGATCCGGCCGGCGAAGAAGCGCTGGAAGATTGGGTACGGGGATGGGTACGGTGGGATTCCATTCACGGCCTCGGTGACCAAGGGGATCAACGAGGTAGCGGCGCAGATGGGTGTGGAAGTGGTGTACTGCGACCATGCGGCGGATCAAGAGAAGACCATGGCGTGTGCCGACAACTTTATCAACATGGGTGTGGATGGGATGATCTTTGCCAACTGGGTGGCAGGGATGGCGGAGACGCTGACGGCGAAGTACAAAGCTGCGGGGATCCCGATGGTGGCGTACGATGGACCGCAGCCGGGCGCGGTATCGTTTGGTGCCAACAACTACCAGGCAGGCTTCCTGGCAGGGGAGTATCTTGGGAAGTACGCCAAGAGCCGAGGCTGGGCGCCGAAAGAGGTGTATCTGGTGGCAGCGACGATACCGGCGCAGGCAGTGATCGTGCAGCGGGTAAAGGGCTGCGTAGATGGGGTGAAGTCGGTGTTTGCGCTTCCGGATGCCAACGTTGCCGAGATTGGTGGGGAGCAGACGGGTCAGTCGTTGAACGACATGACGGACTGGCTGACGGCGCATCCGGGAGCGAAGTACGTGCTGGGGTTTGGGCATTCTGACCAGCCCGGGATCGAGATAGCTTCTGCGCTGGAGACGGCGGGGCTGCTGGAGACGTCAGCAGTGGCTGGGCAGGGTGCATCGGACGAGGCGTTGGTGGATCTGCGTGGGCGCGCGGACAAGGCCTCGCCCTTCAAGGCGACGGTGTCGTACTTTCCGGAGCACTATGGACAGTACCTGGTGCCGGTGATCGTGGACTTGATCGAAGGGAACCCGGTGCCTGGCGAAGTGACGCTGGAACACGCGGTGATCGACCGCAGCAACGTAGGCAAGTACTATCCACAGTAGTCGCGTGCGACGGTGGGGGCAGCGGATTGCCCCCACCGTCGGTAAGGAGAGCGATCATGACGCTATCTATGGACAGAAACACAGCCGGGCCACAGCCTGCCCTGGAGATGAGGGGCATTTCGAAGGCCTTCGGCCACGTCCAGGCACTCGACAACGTGGACTTTGAGGTCCATGCCGGTGAACTCCTGGCGCTGGTGGGTGACAACGGCGCCGGCAAGTCCACATTGGTGAAGATCTTGTCGGGTGTGTATCGCGCCGACCGGGGCGACATCTACGTCGATGGCGCCCGTGTGCAGATCGAATGCCCCAGCGATGCGACCAAAGCTGGCATTGCGACCGTTTATCAGGACCTGAACCTGGTGCCCAATCGCGACGTGGCGTCAAACATCTACCTCGGTCTGGAACCCACGCGCGGGATGATCCTGCTGAACCGGGCCAAGATGTTTGCCGACGCCGAGGCGGTCTTGGGTACGTTGGGCATCAAGCTACCTTCCGTCAAGGTCGACGTGGCAGACCTGTCAGGTGGACAGCGACAGGCTGTGGCCATCGGACGTGCGTTGGCGCGCGGCGGTCGGTTCATCCTGATGGATGAGCCCACGGCATCGCTGGGGGTGGAACAAACGCAGCTGGTGAACGAACTGACCGTGGACCTGCGGGCGCAAGGACACTCGGTAGTGTTCATCACGCACAACCTGGCACACGTTTTCGACATCGCTGACCGGATCGTTGTGCTGCGCCACGGCAGGCGCGTCGGCGTACGCGCGAGAGGTGAAACCACACGTGAAGAGATCGTGTGCCTGATCACAGGCGCCATCCGCGGCGACGTCGACCAGACATGTCATGGGCAAGCAGTACCATGAATGGAGAGGGGGCAGCATGAGCCTTGTCCCGTCCGGCGTGCACGAGCGCAGCCCATTCGGCTCTGCGGACCGCCGTGGCTCACTCCGTCAGCGTTTGCGATTCGTGGATTGGATGATGCTGGGGCTTGTCGTGACCCTTGTGGGCCTGAGCGCCTACTTCGCGAGTGCGTCGCCCTATTTCCTGCGTGTCGAGAATCTTCTGAACATCGGCGCTCATGGGGCAATCCGCGGCATCGTGGCTATCGGACTGACGATTGTGATGGTCGCCGGAGGGCTCGATCTCACCATCACGGCTGTGATGTGCGCCGTGGGCATGGTGACGGCCGAACTGATCATCACGGGGACTCCCGAATGGTTGGCAGCTGTGATTGGACTTGCCACAGGCGGGGCCATGGGTGCCGCCAATGGGCTCCTCGTCACCAAAGGCCGTATACAGCCTGTTGTAGCCACCTTGAGCACCATGTCCATCATGCGCGGAGTGGCCTTTATCATTGAGCGGGACCGAGCTAGGGGCGTCAGCCTCCAACTCGATCAGTTTTCGTTTCTGGCACGAGATCGCTTCGCCGGAAGCATGCCTACTCCTCTGATCTGGTGGCTGCTAGCCTGTGGGATTGGATTCTTCATCTTGCGCTATACGGTGCTGGGGCAGTACGTCTACGCTATCGGCGGCAACTCAGACGCCTGTCGCGTTTCAGGCGTCCGCGTAGACCTGTGGCGTTTCCTGACTTACGTCTTGTCTGGCTTGGCATCGGGGTTTGCGGGGCTCATGTTGTTGTCGCTGACGAACACGGCCTATTCGCAGGCTGCCATGGGTGCTGAACTGGACATCATGGCCGCAGTGATACTGGGGGGCGTCGGTCTGGGTGGTGGTCGCGGCGGTGTGGTGGGAACCATGCTCGGCACGCTGATTCTTGGTGTGCTGAACAACGGCATGACTCTGACGAGCACGCCGCTTTACTGGCAGTACATCGCTCGCGGCGCCATTCTGGTAGTCTCGGTGGGGCTGGACACCCTGCGCAAGGGGGGAGGCTATCGGTAGTGGACATCTGGCAAGTGCGGAAGGACCGAACTTGGGGAGGTTGGCTATGAAAGCTTCTCAGTCCTCCGAGAGCACAGTCGGCCGGCTGACGTCCGCTATTGGCCCTGCAGCGCTGCGCCATTGGCTGCGGTTCGCGGACTGGACCATGTTGAGCCTGGTCGCAATGCTCGTCTTGATGGTTGTGGTGTTCACACTGGCCTCGCCCTACTTCTTGAGCGTGCGGAACTTTCTGAACATTGGCAACCGAGTGGCGATCTATGGCATCGTGGCTGTTGGATTGACGATTGCGATGATCGCAGGCGGCCTCGATCTCACAGTTGGCTCAGTCATGATGGCGGCAAGTATGGTCAGCGCGATGTTGATCAAAGGCGGGACTGCGGAATGGATAGCCGCAGTGGCTGGCTGCCTGACAGGATTGGCGTTGGGGGTGTTGAACGGACTCGTGATCACCAAGGGTCGCATCAACCCCATCATCGCCACACTGGGCACCGCGTCTATCATACGCGGTGTGGGCTATGTGGTCAGCGACGGTCAGAACATCAGCATTGGGATGCAACGCTTTGGCTTTCTTGCGCGGGGCAAGATAGTCGGCATTCCCACTGCGTTTGTATGGTGGTTGCTGGCATGCGCGCTGGGGTTCTTCATCTTGCGCTACACGCTGTTGGGGCAATACTTCTATGCCATCGGCGGTAACCCGGAGGCGTGCCGCGTGTCAGGCGTGCGCGTAGACCTTTGGCGCTTTGTGACCTATCTCATTAGCGGGGTGGTGGCAGGCTTTTCGGGTGTCCTGCTGTTGTCTCAATCAGCCTTGGGCTCGCCATACACCATGGCAGGTGCCGAACTGGACATCCTCGCGGGGGTGATTCTCGGCGGCATTGGCCTGGGAGGAGGTGGCAAGGGGGGCATCCTGGGCACCATCCTGGGCACAGTGATCCTGGGGATGCTGCGCAATGGCATGACGTTGACGGGCGTACCTGCCTACTGGCAGACTGCGGTGCGCGGCGTGGCCATGGTGATCGCGGTGACGCTCGACAGCCTGCGCAAAGGTGGCGGCTATCGCTAATCTGCCAGCAGCGGAGGTCGTGATCTGCGTTTGACAAGCACATCGGAAGGGGATCGGACATGCCAGAGATGACGGCTCGCGAGCGCTATCAGGCAGTGATGCACTTCCAGCCAGGGGTGCGCACTCTGCTGTGGGAGTTTGCCTATTGGAACGGCGCCTTGGATCGCTGGTACCGGGAGGGCCTGCGGCGCACATCGTACTCGTTGCCCCCGGGGCTGCCAGACGGGGGCATCACCTTCGCTGAGGGTTTGATTTGCCCACCGTGGGGAGGCCTTGGCTTCTACCGTGACTGGGATGTGCACAACGCTCTCGGTCTCGACGACGGAATACTGCGCCTTCCCGTGAACTGGCGTCCCAGTCCTCCTTACGAGGTGCGCGTTCTGGAGGAGGATGAAACTACCAAGCTGATCATCGATGCAGGTGGTGTGACAGCTCGCGTGCGCAAGAACGGCCACTCCCTGCCTCAGTACCTGGATGCGCCGGTGCGCGACCGGGCCACTTGGGAACAGGTTAGGGAGGAGAGATTCGGTCCGGACATCCTCAGCCGCTTCCCAATGGACTGGGAGACCTCGGCTTCCGCCTACCGGAACCGTGACTGTCCACTGGGTCTAAGCCTGGTCGGCTTCTTCTGTCTGCCCCGGGAACTGCTGGGATTGACGAGGCAGCTGATGATGTACTATGATGATCCGAGACTCATGCACGACATGAATCACCACATCGCCAACCTGTGGTTGGCGATGCTCGAGGAGATCCTATCCAAGGTGCAGCTCGATTCCGTGTACATCGGAGAAGACATGGCCTACAAGAACGGGCCACACATCTCACCGGCCATGTTCAGAGAATTCATGTTGCCCCACTACAAGCGGTTGACGGGCTTCCTCAAGGCGCGTGGCGTAGACGTCATCTTCGTGGACACCGACGGCGACTGCCATCTGCTGATTCCGTTGTTGCTTGAGGGTGGCGTAACAGGCCTGTATCCCATGGAGGTCCAGGCAGGCATGGACGTTGTAGAGGTCCGCAAACAGTACCCGCGCCTGCTGATCCAGGGCGGTTTGGACAAGAAGGCCGTGGCCAAGGGCAGGGAGGCCATCGAGGCAGAACTCGGAAAACTACCCTTCATGCTGGCGCAAGGCGGATACATCCCCTATGTCGATCACGCGGTGCCGGCCGACGTTTCCTGGGATAACTTCCGCTACTACCGTCAGCGTGTGAACGAGTGCGTGCAACGATTCCAGTCCGAGTGATCGTGGATCTGCTGGGAGCGAGTTCATTCGGAGAGCAGGTGATTGAGCGATGAGACTGGCAATGGTCGGCTTGGGCAAGATGGGAGGCGATATGGCGCGGCGCCTCTTGAGCGAAGGCCACGAGGTTGTAGCCTTTGACCTCGAGGCAGCGCGAGTAGAGACGTTGGCACAGGTCGGCGCCGAGGGCGCTGCCTCCCTAGACGAGGCTGTGGGAAAGCTGGCAGCGCCGCGTGTGGTCTGGCTGATGCTACCGGCAGGCGATGCCCCCGAACAGACCCTGGAGACGCTAATCCGACTCTGCGCGGAAGGTGACATAATCATTGATGGCGGAAATGCCAACTACAAGGACACCCAGCGCAGGGCCAGTCGCCTGCGGGAACATGGACTGCATCTGGTGGATGTTGGCACCAGCGGGGGGGTCTGGGGTCTCAAGAATGGCTACAGCCTGATGGTCGGTGGCCCAGAAGACGTGGTCGAGCGGCTGCGCCCCATCTTTGAAAC
>CAYZKS010000045.1:0-20092 GCA_964478725.1 uncultured Anaerolineales bacterium | reverse complement strand
GCCAGGGCGCCGGTGCCTCCGCGTGGGTACTGGTAGTCCAGGTACAGGCTGAAGTAGCCCAGGGCGAAGAACGCGGGGGTTTCCTGGAAAAAGTGCTGGGCGATGAGGTCAATCAGGGCTTGGTTGGTGGAGAATTGTGAGAGGTGCTCCACCACGGGCCTGTTCAGCTTCTCGATCTTGGGCATGGTCAGTGTGTACTTGACCAGCCACGGAAGGATGGTTTTGAAGACGTAGCGCGGGTTGCTCTGGAGGTCGAGAAACAACGGGTTGTCAATGCCATACAGCACGTCCATGTAATCCATGACCTTCTCGACCTCATGCACGATGCGGGCGATGTCCTGGGCATTGTCGGGGAAGTGCCGCTGCAGGAGCTGCTGGTAGTCCCGCAGGCTGTCGCGCGAGGTGGCCCGCATCACGTCCTGGCCAATGCCGATGGAGACCGTGCTGGGGAGGAGGTCCACCTGAATGCCCAGTTGCCTGAGCATGGGCAGGATGATGCCCGAGTTCTCGATGGCGCGGATGCCGCCGTCGAAGACAAAGCCTTTGTGCTCAAAGGAGTTGACCAGCCCGCCGGCCTTGGCTTCCTTTTCGCACAGCAGCACCTTGAGTCCGGCCCTGCTGAGGTAGGCGGCGGCGGTGAGGCCGGCCATGCCTGCTCCGACAATCACGGCATCGTAGGTGTTGGATGAGTGCATGCTCTGCTTCCTTGTGTATGCGGCGTTCCATAGGCAGACCGCAGCCGATGCCGCGCTGCCCAATCCGTATCCTGCAACTGCATCGGAATTCTAGCCACGACGCGCACTCATGTCAAGACAAAGCGGATGCGAGTCATCCGCTCAGCCTTGGTCAGCACGCCTGCGCGCCTTGCCGGTTCTCGCGCTGGGGCCAGACCGCCTGACGGCGGAACTACGAACCCATCCTCGTTCGTAGTTCCCCCGTGAGGGGGTCCGCAGTTACCAGCGGCCAGACCGCCTGACGGCGGAACTACAAACGCAGCCCCGTTCGTAGCTCCCCCGTGAGGGGGTCCGCAGTTACCAGCAGCGAGACCGCCTGACGGCGGGACTACAAACGCAGCCCCGTTCGTAGTTCCCCCGTGAGGGGGTCTGCAGTTACCAGCGGCCAGACCGCCTGACGGCGGAACTACAAACCCAGCCTCGTTCGTAGCTCCCCCGTGAGGGGGTCTGCAGTTACCAGCGGCCAGACCGCCTGACGGCGGAACTACAAACGCAGCCTCGTTCGTAGTTCCCCCGTGAGGGGGTCTGCAGTCATCAGCAGCCAGACCGCGTGACGGCGGAACTACAAACTATGATGGTGGCTTTTCGTAGTCCAGGTACTGGTTCACGCTGCGAAAGCCCAGCGACTCGTACAGGCGTCGCGCGGCCTCGTTGGTGTGGGTAGTGGAAACGCAGATGCGCTGCATGCCGCGCGCCCGCATGCGGCGCGCGCACTCGAGCAGCACGGCGCGCGTCAGCCCTTTGCGACGGTAGGCCGGGCGCGCGCCTACCGGACCGAAATCGCCGATGCGGTTGAGCGGGTCGAGCCAACCGTTGACGTAGGCGGCGATGCTGCCGTCGGGCGCGACTGCCACCACGTCCAGCTCGCGCTCGTAGGCGGGCATGCGCATCAGGCGCGCATAGTCTGCGCCGTTGATGTTGCCCACCGAGTGCGGCATCCAGACGTCGTGCTCGGCGCCGGCGCGATCATCGCTTTCCCCATTCTCGGCCACGGCGCGCACCACGAAGCCGGTCGGCACGGACGTTTCGGGAAGCGGCTGCTCCAGGGAGCGCAGCATGTTGACCTCGGAGTACTTGCCGCGGTGGCGGAAGCCGTGTTGCTCCAGGAAGGCGATCTGGCGCGGGTTGTCCTGCCGGGAGCCGGCCACCAGGCCGCCGCTCCAACGCGGCGGGTCAGCCTTGCGCAGCTCAGCCAGGCGGGCCTCGGCCCAGGCCAGGGCCTGCTGCTCGATGCCGCCCCATTCGTACTCCGGCAGCACCTGGCAGTCGAAGGACGGATCCTCGCCCAGGATGGCAAAGCCGATCAGGCTGCCCTGGTCGTTGTGCCACAGGCGCACGTACTGCTGCGGGTCCAGGTGGCAGGTGAGCATGAAGAATGGCCACATCAGCTCGCCGACGTGCCAGTAGTGCCAGTCGTTGGTACGCGCGCGGCCCTGCATCAGCAGGGCCTGCATCTGGAGCAGATCGTGCTCGCCTTCGTACAACCGGGAGGTCCAAGAGAGTGCGGGTGGGGTGGGATTGAGATTCGAATTCAACGCTTGTCTCCTGCAGTAGTTCGGAATGAGCCCTCTTCTCGGGCGAACTGCCGGCTTGTGCAGCAAGCTGGGGCCTGAGCCACGGGGCCGGGTGCAGCCTTCTCGCGAGGCTGGCCGTTTAGGAAGCTGGAAAGGCCTAGAAGCCGGGTTTCGCGGAAGAAACCCGGCTTCCAGATGGGGGCCGGGAGTCAAGAGACCTCGGTTCTCGGGCAACCCCCTGCGCCTTCGGTCGGGTTCAGCGCCCCTTCAGCACGAGCGGCAAGTATACATAAACATCGGCGCCTGCCTGCTTGACCACTGGACCGACGGCCGCGCCGTTGAAGAGCACGTTGGCCGTGACGTAGCAGCGGTCGCCTATCAGTCCCATCCCCGGCCACACGTCGCGGAAGGTGAGCGCCTGCCCTGGCGGGAGCTCGCTGAAGTCATGGCTGAACTGCGTCACCGGCTCCCCTTGGCCGTCGCTGACGTCGAGCGTGGCCTTGCCTGTGGCGGGTACGTCGCCGCTGCTGCGGAAGGTGAGCGCGATCTCCAGCGGCTGGCCGGGGCTCCAGCGCGGCGGCGCCAGGCTCAGGTCCGTGATCTCTCCGCTGACGCTGCCCAGGGTGAACGTGGCAGTGCGGCGCTCGAGCACACTGCCCTCCGGGTCGGCCAGGACGGCCTCGATCTCATACAGGCCTGCTGGGAAGCCCGCGCTGTCCCATTCGGCGGAGAAAGACGCTGGACCGGCCATCTGTCGCAGGGTGCGCAAGAGCAGGCCGCTGATCACCTCCGCGCTGTCTGAACGCTTGACCACAGCGCTGACCGAAACATCGCGCGGCTCGCCAAGGTTCTCGATCTGTAGGTCCACTCCCACCGGCGAACCCAGAGGATGCGTCTCGCCCGGGACTTGCAGGCTGGCGATGTGCAAGGGCGAGTCCTGATACGCCAGGTCAAAGCGGTAGCTGCGGTAGTAGGTGACGTTGGACGTCAGTGGGCTGTAGAGGAAGGGGTAGATGTAGATGATCAGGGTCGAGCTGCCGTCGGGATTGTCGACGACCTTCCACTCATAGTCCTTGCCTTCAAAGGGCAGCCGGCCCTCGCCGTCCACGCCAAGCCGCGGGTTTGTGCTGGAGGCCTTGTCGGCCACCCCCACGGGCAGGCGCAGGCCGCCGGCCCTGGTCCATTCCGCTTTTTGTCCCAGCGTCACGCCTTGCACCTGAGTGCCAGCAGGAACCGGTACGGAGGCCATATAGTACGGGATCTCATAGTCGCCGGGCTCCATCCACACTGCGCCGCCAGGGATCTGCACATGGTCCAGGTCATCCGCGCTGGTCACGACGTATTCGGGGAGCAAAACGGGCAGCGTCGCCGGAGGCGTCGGGATGGGCGTGGCTTGCGCCAGCGCCGTCAGGGCGGTGCTGCCCCCGTACTTGGGATCGCCGTACAGGTTGTATTCGGCGCACCAGAAGCGGTACGACTTGCCCTTGTCGGCGTAGCTGCGCTTCAGGTCGAGGAAGCGCTTGCCCACCGACTCGGTGGTGATGGCGCCGCCGTACAGGTCCACGCCGCACACCGCGTTGACGCTCATGGGCGAGAGCTGCGTGGAGGCAATGCAGGAGCCGACGCCGCGGTCAAAGATGGCCTCGACGAAATCGCCGTTGGTGTAGTCGCCCGTGGAACACGAGGCAGAGAGCAGGAAGGGATGGGTGGCGCCAAAGTTGACCGGACCCAGCTTCCAGGAGTCCAGGGGGCCCGGCCCGTCCGGGTTGCCGTGGGCGAAGATGTAGATGATGTCGCGGCCGGACGCCAGGTTGACGAACGCTGTCACCTGCTGCGTGGCGGCGATGTCTTTCCAGTGCAAGGTGGCCGTGGAGTAGCCCTTGCCCGTCAGGGTGCTGGCCGTGTTGTTGGCGGCCGAGACCATGCTGCTCTGGCCGTTGCCCGTGCCGCTCACCGACAGCGCGTGGGAGTGGTCGTAACTGTGCCCTGTTGCGCCGCTGGCCACCTGGATGCTGCGCCGCAGGGTCGCCGCCAACTGCGCCGCCGTGTGCCCGACGATGCGCCCCAGCGCCAGCTCGGGCCGGCTGTCGCCCGAGGTGTCTGCGATCGGCTGGTCAGAGTCCTCGATGCGGTTGGTCGTGGTGCCGTCCGACCACTCGAAGCCCCAGTTGGTCCAGAAGTAGGAGGAGACGATGTTGGTCTCACCCACGATCAGCAGGTAGCCCTGGCCGACGGTGTGAAAGTTGGAGTGCAGCTTCAGGGTCCAGTCGCCCGCGGGCCAGACAAGCTCGTGCAGCTTGGCGCCATTGCCGTTGTAGAGGTAGCCCAGCACGCCGCGCCGCAACTTGGCCAGCTCGGCCATGTTGGAGAGCACGGCCGTAGTGCGCATCTTGGCCGGGGACATGCTTCCCTGCACGCAACCGGCGCAGTAGTTGGCGAACAGCCGGCCAGGGTCTGTGACCAGAAGGTAGTTGCAGGCGGCGACGGCCGACTTGTGCGCGGCTAGGATGGTCTCCCCACCGGTGGTCTTGGCCACTGGCAGGTGCACGTAGCTATGGTAGCCCGTGTGCGCGGGCGAATCCCAGCTCAGGTCGATGAAATAGCCGATTTCCGGCGTGGGCGGATTGGGGTACTCCAGCACCGGCACGGCGTTGTAGGTGTAGATGCGCTCCTGCCCAGCGGGGATGCTTGTCTTGGGGCGAATGTCCGCCTGGCCGTAGCGGCCAGCCGCCAGCCAGTCGCAGAAGATGTCCGCGGCCGCGTTGGTGCTGGAGATGGGCTGGAACGCGCGCAGGCCGTCCAGGATGCGCACGTTGCTGGCCGCGATGTCGCCGCTGTTCTTGAGCGTGAGCTCGATCGTGAACGCGTTCTGGAAGCGCGTCACGCGGTGATCCGTGACCTCGAGGTAGGGGGGCTCAGGCTCGGGAGTGGGCGTGGGCGCCGTCTGCAGGTACACGTCCACCGTCGCCAGCCCCTCTTTGAAGTCGGTGTCGTAGGCCTGCACCGCCAGGCGGTAGCTCTTGTTGGTAGGCAGGCCAGTGGTGTTCCACTCTGTGGTGAAGGTGGCGTGCTGGGGCGCGCTCTCCGCCGCCCAGCCCTCAAACGCCGAGTAGACGCCGTCCACGTAGAAGCGCGCGTTGATCAACCCCACGTCGTCGGTCAAGTAGGCCGTGACGGCCACCTTGCCCGAGACTGTGGCGCCATTGGCGGGGCTGGCAATCGTGACCTGGGGGGCGCTGGCGTCTACGAGATTGGCCACGTCCACCTCTCGGTTATCCTCACCGATGCGCCGCGACAGGTCGTAGGCCCGGGCGGTAAACGTGTAACGGCCGTTCACATAGCGCCGCGAGTCCAGTTTCATCTCAAAGGGAGGCGCATAGTCGGTGAGAACGAGCTCGCCGTTGAGGTAGAACTCGACGCGCTCCACTCCCGTGTCATCTGAGACATTGGCCTGGATCAACACCAGCGAGCGCAGTTCCTCAGGGACCAGCAGCGTCACACGCGGGGTGCCATAGTCGAGCGGAGGCAGCGTCTCGAAAATCAGCTCACGACTGCTGCCCGCGTTGCCGGAGGGGTCCATGGCCTCTACCATCAGATGGTAGGTAGTGGCGGGCTGCAGCGCGTCCAGAGTGACCCCTTGTTCGCGAGCCATCGCGCCCGACCAGCGCTCAAAGGCATAGCGGCCAGACTGTGGTCCGTAGTGCACCAGCCCTTCCGCCTCCTCATCCGTGGCCCACGAGACGTCGCAGGACGTGGCGGTGATGTTGGACAGCGCCGGGCCGCTCAGGAACACGGGGGGCTGCGTGTCGCAGCGCCATAGCTCTTCGCGCCAGTTGTTGTTTTCGTCCGCCTCGCCAAGCACCTCTTCCTGGTCAGCTCTGGCCGCGATCAGGTCCTCGGGCGGCGTGCACTCGTAACGCAAGGGGAAGCAGCCATCCCAGCGCTCGCCCGGCCCCAGACTGCGATCTACCACCACGTCTGCCCGTCGCTCGCCGTCTACGAAGAGCGCCGCCGTATGGCCAGGGCGCGCCGCGCCGCGCCCGATGTTCTGCACCTGCAGGCAGATCTGCTCTTCCTGCGCCCAGAGGTCGGTGATGATCAGGTCGGGCAGGTCTCCCGGCGGGACAGTGACCGTCACACTGGGCTGCCGAGTGGCGGTCGAGGTGGACGTCGGCTGGCGGGTGCTGCTTGGCGTAGCGGTCGGCGTGGACGTGGGGCGAACAGTCGTGCCGGTCGGTGTGCGAGGAACGGTTGTGCTGGTCGCTGTGGGAGGAAAAGTCGTGCCGGTGGGCGTGGGAAGGGACGCGCCGCACGCCAGCAGGTGGATGTCATCCAGACGGAAGAGAGTAGGCCATTCCGCATCGCCGTAGGTGGTAAAGTGCACCTCGCGCAGCAGGCCTGCGTACTGCGTCAGGTCGACTACCGCATGCTGCCACTGCCCCAGCGGTTCCACCGCGCGCAGCGTTACCACCTGGGCCGCTCCGCCCTCGTACATGGCGTAGGCGAGCAGCAGGTCCTCGGGCTGCTCACGCGAGCCCTCGGCCAGCCACGAGAAGTTCAGGTAGGCGGGGTTGGCCTGCGCGGGCAGGCTGACCGTCTGCCAGAGTTGCGCGCTGGCAGGTCCCTGCGCGCCCATGGACGCGCCGAAGCGACTGGCCCTGCCGATGTCCAGGGCTGCGGCACCGCTGGTCTGCCAGGGAGGCAGGGCTCCGCTCTCAAAGCCGCCATTGACCAGCAGGTCCGGGCAGTCCGTCGGCAAGGTGCGGGTGGGGCTGGGCGTCGCGGTCATGGTCGGTACAATGCGCGTGGCCGTGGGCGTGTGGGTGCGGGTAGGCGTGGGGGTGGATGTGCGCGTGCTGGTAGGCGTCTCGGGTACGTGGTACTGCACGACCAGCCGCGGCATCCACTCGTTGTGGTCCTTGCTCTCGAAGACGCGCTCAAAATAGGACGAATCGTTGGTCGGACGGCGGATGAAGACGCCCCAGTTCTCGCGCGGGTGGTCACACCAGTACTGGGCCCAGGAGGTGACGTTCAGGCTCTTGTACTGGCCGGGCACACTGTCCATGTTCCAGGACAGGCCGAACTGCGGCTCCACCGTGGGAAAGTTGTTCCAGGTCACGCCGAATTCCGACCAGCTGCCGGTCACGTACGAGACCAACAACGATTTGTTCGCGGGGCCGCCAGCCGAAGTAAGGAATAGCTCCAAGGACGCAGAGTCCACGATGACGCCGGCCGGCAGGGGGGTCAGGTCGAAGCGCAAGATGACGGCTTCTTCGCCGGGCACATCGTCGCTGCCGTAGATGAGGATCAGGTAGCCTTCACCACCAACGTTCATGGTGGGGACGCTGCTTATGACCGTGGCGTCAGCTACCGCGTAGAAGGTCATGCTGCTGAGGGCTGCGGCTGGCGGCTGGAGGAAGCGAGCGCCTTCTCCGCGCGCCCTGGCCGCCAAGGCTGTGGCGCCGGGTGGATGCGCTGTCGCCGTCGCGAGCAGCATACCCAGTACAATTCCGACCAGACGACGGTGTGAAGGGAACGGACATCTCATGGCGCAGCTCCTTTCGTTCGCTCTTGCCCAGAGCTGAGGTCGCCCAACTGGTGGGCGGGCCTGTCCAATCACACGCTTCTGCGCGTCTTGCGGTATGGGGAGTTGTCGCTTGCGCGTCCAGATGGGTGCAATCATACACCGAGTGCGCTCAGGTGCAAAACGCCAGGATGGCGTAGCATGAGCTGGCGGGTACAAACAGGGTTTGATCGCATCCGCGAGGCGCGGGCCAGTCGCAGCCTGCCCGGGTGGTGAACCTTACTCGTCCACCATGCGGAAGCTGGTGCCCCAGGCGGCGAGGCGGGCGTCGTAGTTGGAGTTGACGCCGGGCTCGGGCGGCAGGGGCATGATGGTGAGGATCTCCAGGTCCTGGTCGCCGGTGTTGTGCAGCGCGTGCAGCATGCCGCCGGGGATGAAAGCCACCCAGCCAGGCGTGACGTAATATACGTCGGGCTTGTCGCCCAGACGTAGCTCGCCGCTACCGCTAAGGACATAATATGCTTCATCGAAGGGCGGGCGGTGGCTGCCGGGAGGCGTGCTCTTGCCGGGGAGCAGGGTGAAGTGGTTGATCACCAGGCGCTCCGAGCCGACGCTGTGCTTGTCCACCAGCAGGCGCGAGACGAATTCGTGCTCGCATCCGGCTGGGGAGAATCCCACCACCTTGTGGGCGTCGAAGGCCAGTCGTTTTGGCATGGGTGCCTCCTTGGGAAAGCCTCACACGGAGACGCAAAGACACGAAGAACAGAAGACAGAGCAAGACACAAGCGAAGAGCAGCCTGATGCATGTCTTCGTGTGAGGTTGTTGAGGGATTGTACTGCACGATGCCTGCGGCTGCAACCACAGCGAAGGCTTGCGAGTGGAGGGCATGCGCTGGGCTTTGCCGCAGGGACGTGCTAGAAACCTGGTTTCAAGACCTCCCCAAAGCACGGGGACCTACGGGAAACCAGGATTCTTGCAACTGGCCCATTGACAAATGGGGCGGCATGTGCTATACTGCTGTCAAATTGGTATGGCAGCCATACAGCATGGCAGCCATATCGCTTCGGTCGGCTCGCGCAATGACGCAGCGTCCAGCCCCTTCCTCTTGGGCCTGGCGTGCAGCTCTGCTGCAGTGCATCACCGCAACAAAGGAGTGAGGTGCTATGGCAGTTACCACAGGCGGGCGCAGTACGTCCAAACCACCCCGCAGCGCTTGGCGGCGCTTCCTCGGCATGCGCGAATCGGGCGTATTCCTGGTCCTCGCCAGCATGTACGTCGCGATGTGGTTCGTCTCCCCGGTCTTTCGCGCGCGCTTTAACCAGGTCTCTATCCTTAGCCAGATGGCGGTGTTTGCCGTGCTGGCGATCGGGCAGACCATGGTGATCGTGTCTGGCGGATTTGACCTCTCACAGGGCCCTATCGCCGCATTGGCGGGGATGCTGGGCGGGCTGGCCATCAAGAACTGGGGCTGGTCTCCGCTGGCGGGGATTGGCTTTGGGCTGGCGATCGGCTTGGCGTGCGGCGTTTTCAATGGCCTGATCATCACGCGCCTGCAGTTCGAGCCGGTGGTGGCCACGCTGGCGGCCTCGAGCATCTACTCCGGTATCATGTACAGCATGACCAAGGGCAATACGGTCGTGGAACTGCCGCCGCAATTCACCTGGCTGGGTTCCGGCGACCTCGGACCGCTGCCGGCGGGCGTGGTAGTGATGTTCGCGCTGTACGCGCTGATGCAGTTCGTGCTGACCACCTCGGAATTCGGCCGGCACGTGTTCCTGATCGGCAGCAACAAGGAGGCGGCGCGTCTGGCGGGCATCAACGTAGAGCGCACGCAGTTTGGCATCTTCCTGACCAGCGCGTTGGTGGCCAGCCTGGGCGGTATCATGCTGGCGGGGCGCATCAGTGCGGCTCAACCGCAGATGGGCGCTGGCCTGATGTTGCCCACGGTGGCGGCGGCGATCGTGGGCGGGACGTGGCTGACGGGCGGAGTGGGCTCGATGTTCGGCACGCTGATGGGGGCGGCCATCATGGCCGTGCTGAAGAACGCCATCGTGGTGCTGCGCGTCAACATCTACCTGCAAGAGTTCGTGGTCGGGGTGGTGGTCGTGCTGGCGGTGGTGATCGACCAGGTCCGGCGCGGCAACCTGTCGCTGAGCCTGCTACGTCGCAGGGCCTGAGCGCGTGCAGGCGTGCACAGAGATCACTGGCTAAGGAGTCCAGGCATGAGCGAACAAAAAACCGATCCCTCTGTGACAGCGAGTCTACTCTCCAAGCTCAAGTCGCTGTTTGGCTTTCGCGAGTCGGCGGTGCTGGCCGTGCTGCTGCTGGCCTATGTGATCATGTGGGGCGTCTCGCCAGCGTTTCGCACCCTGAACAATCACATCACCATCCTGAAGCAAATGACGGTGGTGGCGATCATGGCCTTTGGACTGACCGTGGTCTACATCTCCGGTGGATTCGACCTCTCTCAGGCAGGCATTGCCACGTTGGCGGGAATGCTCTCGGGCTGGGCGGTGGCGATGTGGCACTGGCCGTCCTGGCTGGCGGTGCTGTTTGGCATCTTGCTGGGAGGACTGTGCGGCATGTTCAATGCGCTGCTGATCATGCGCCTGCGCATCGAGCCAGCGGTGGTGACGCTGGCCACCTCCAGCATCTACATGGGCATCATGTACTTCTGGACCAAGGGGCTCACCATCTCCAACCTACCGGCGGGCTACAACTGGCTGGGTTCGGCAAGCCTGGGGCCCGTGCCGGTGGCGGTGGTGGTGATGTTCGTGCTGGCTGGCATGCTGCAATGGATGTTGAGCCGCACCGTGTTTGGCCGGCACGTGTTCCTGCTGGGCAACAGCAAAGAGGCAGCGCGCCTGGCGGGTGTGCGGGTGGAGCGCACCCTGTTCGGCATCTACACCATCGGCGGCTTTGTTTCGGGGCTGGCAGGCATCATCCTCAGCGGGCGCATCAGCGCCTCGGTCACCAATATGGCGGCCGGGTTGCTGACGCCCACGGTGGCGGCTACGATCATCGGGGGGACCTGGTTGTCGGGAGGCGTGGGCTCGATGGCGGGCACGCTGATGGGCTCGGCCATCATGGCCATCCTGCGCAACGCCATCGTGGTGCTGCAAGTGGACATCTACCTGCAGGAGGGCGTGGTAGGGGTGATCACCGTCCTGGCAGTGCTGATGGACCTGTTCCGTCGCAAGAGACTGACGTTGCAGATGTTCCTGCCTAAGAGACGTCAGGCATAGGGTAAGGTGGAAGGAAGGGGGTGAGAACGCGCACTCAGGGATTCGGTCCGGCGTCCGATTGGTCCGCAAGACAGTGAACAAAATCCAAGAGGAGGAAACTAGATGAAGCGCCACGTTACGTTGATTGTGTTGGTGGCATTGGCACTGGCCGTCCTGGCGAGCTGTGCGCCCGCGGCAACGCCCACGCCCGTGGTCATTGAGAAGGTGAGCACGGTGGTGGTGACGAAAGAGCAAACGGTGGTGGTGGAGAAGCCGGTGACCGGCGGCACAGAGTACGCGATCATCTCGCCGTTGATTCACAGCTTCTTCGTCCCTGGTCAGGAAGGCGCGGCGCAGGCAGCCCAGGACCTGGGCGTGAACTATGTCTGGCTGGCTCCGCCCGAGTTCTCCTTCCAGAAGCAGCTCGAGTTGTTTGAGTCGGCGTTGTCCTACCCTGGCATCAAGGGCGTGACGCTGATCTCGGCTCAGGCGACCGGCGCCATGGCCGACGCCATCAAGAAGGCCGAGGCCCAGGGCGTGGCAGTGGCCCTGTGGGCGGGTTGCGATGAAGGCGACGGCAGCAAGCAGGCCGCCCCGATCTGCTGGGCGGGTTCGTTCTACAACATGGGTGTGGAATGCGCCAAGCGCCTGGCCAAGGAAATGGGCGACGCGGGCGAGGTCGTGATCGCGATGGAGATGATCGGCGACGCCAACCAGGATGCGCGCCGCGACGGCTTCACGGCCGAGATTACCAAGAACCATCCCAACATCAAGATCGTGGACACGCTGACGGACTGCGATGCGGCTGGCACCACGCGCTGTGCGGAGACGGCTCTGGCGGCCCACCCGAACCTGAAGGGCTACTTTGGCACCGGCCAGACCTCGGCCATTGGCGCGGTCTCGGTCTTCCCCAAGGCCGGCCGCACCGACGTCAAGGTCTCGGCGGCCGACGACCCGGCGGAAGTGATCGCGGGCATCAAGAGCGGCGTGATCACCTTCAGCTACTCGCAAATCCCGTACGCCAGCGGCTACATGTCGATCTACGTGCCCTGGAAGATGGCTCAGGGCCTCAAGCCGACACAACACTGGATTGACCTGGGTATCGTGTTCATCGACAAGGACAACGTGGATACCTATGCGAACGACGTCAAGGCCAAGACGGCCGAGCTGATGAAGACCGTCGACGCCATCATGAAGTAAGCACTGCAGGTGTGCGCGGAGCCGTTGTGAAGGCTCCGCGCACACGACCGGACTGGGGTGCGCGTCAGTCCTGCCGGAGCAGGGCGGATTGTTACCGGCGCAAGGATGCGAGGTGGAGAGGGAAATGGAGCAGCTCAGACTGCAGGTAGAAAACGTGACCAAGCGCTTCCCTGGCGTGACGGCGCTGGACGACGTCAGCCTGGACGTGCGACCCGGCGAGGTGCACGCCCTAGTGGGCGAGAACGGCGCGGGCAAGAGCACGCTGTTGAAGATCATCTTTGGCGCGCTGCCGGCCGATGGCGGACGCCTGTGGATCAATGGGCAGCCTGTCAGCATCTCCGACCCGGCCGATGCCATGCGGCTGGGCATCTCGTTCATCCCGCAGGAGGTGGTGGTATTTAACACGGTCAGCGTGGCGGAGAACCTGGCAGCGGGGCGCGAGCCACGCTTGGGTCTGAAGCCGCTATTGGACTGGAAGAAGACGCTGGCGGATGCTGAGGGACTGCTAGGGCAGGTAGGCCTGAAAGTGTCTCCCAGGACTGAGGCGGGCAAGTTAAGCGTGGCGCAGAAGCAATTGGTGCTGATCGCCCGCTCCCTGGCCATGTCGTGCTGCCTGATGCTGATGGACGAGCCCACCTCCTCGCTGACGCCACGTGAGACGGAGCACCTGTTCGCCGTGATCGAAGGCCTGAGGAAGAAGGGCCTTTCGGTAGTGTACGTGTCGCACAAGCTGGGCGAGGTCTTTCGCGTGGCCGATCGTATCACGGTGCTGCGCGACGGGAAGCGCATCGTCACCTCGAACAAAGCCGACATCCAGATGCCACAGGTGGTCAACTACATGGTGGGACGCGACCTCTCCATGGAGTACCCGCAGAAGCGCGAGCGCGCGAGTTTGAAGCCCGTGCTGGAGGTCAAGAACGCCACGCGTCGCGGCAGCTTTGAGGGCATCAACCTGTCGGTCAACGGCGGGGAGATCGTGGGGCTGTTTGGGCTGATTGGCTCCGGTCGCACCGAATTCGCGCGGGCGGTGTTTGGGCGCGACCCCTTGGATTCCGGGGAGATTCAAGTGTGCGGGCAGCGCGTGTACGTGGATTCGCCTGATGACGCTATGAAACTGGGTCTGGGGCTCGTGCCAGAGGGCCGCAAAGAACAGGGCATCTTTGCGGTGCGGCCGGTGCGCGAGAACATCTCCGTCTGCATCCTGAGCCGCTTGAGCTGGGTCACTCTCGTCAGCCGGCGCCGCGAGGAGCAGGCTGCGCAGCGCTTCATCGACGAGCTTTCGGTGCACACTCCCTCCCAGGAGCAGATGGTGGGCAATCTGAGCGGCGGCAACCAACAGAAGGTGATTTTGGCGCGCTGGTTGGCGGCCGAGTCGCAACTGCTTATCCTTGACGAGCCCACGGCGGGCATTGACGTGGGCTCCAAGGCCGAGATTCACCGCCTGGTAGCCGAGATGGCGCGCAGCGGCAAGGCCATTCTGTACATCTCCTCCGAGCTGCCGGAAGTGCTGGGCATCTCAGACCGCATTGTGGTGTTTCACGAGGGCAACCTGGTGGGGGAGTTCGATGGCCGCTCTGCCACGGAACAGGGCGTGATGCAGGCCATCATGGCGCGCGAGGTGGCGTCGCAGGCCGCACCGGTTGCTGCCTGAGGAGCTGATTGATGCACATCACAGACGCGCACCAACACTTTATTCGCAAAGAAGTCTCTGCCCGCAAGCAACGCCCGCCTGAGATGCAGCGCGTGCTGGTGCAGGACCATTTTCCCGGCCACCTGCGGCCGCTGCTGGACCGGGCAGGCGTGCAAGATACGGTGCTGGTGCAGAACTGGCCCACGATGGGGAACTGCCACGACATGCTGCAGATCGCCGCGACGCACGAGTGGGTGGCAGCCGTGGTGGGCTGGGTGGACCTCACGGATCCGCAATTGGACTGCACCCTGGATGACCTGCAGCGCCACCACAAGTTCGCGGGCGTGCGCCACCAGTGGGAGAGCGACGCGGATCCAGGGCGCTTGGCGCAGCTCGATATGTTGGCTGGCCTCAAGGAGCTGGAGCGGCGCGGGCTGCGTTTCGATGTGCTCCCCAAGCCGCCCAACTGGCCCTACGTGGCCAAGCTGTGCGAGGCCCTGCCCGAGCTGCCCATGGTGATTGACCACATCGGCAAGCCGCGCATCTGCGACGGCCAGTTCGACGATTGGGCCTCCATGATGCGGACCTGGGCGCAGAACCCGCGCATGATGTGCAAGCTTTCGGGCCTGGTGACCGAGGCCGACCACAAGCACTGGAAGCCCGCCGACCTCAAGCGCTACGTGGACAAAACCATCGAGACCTTTGGCGTGGAGCGTGTCATGTTTGGCAGCGATTGGCCGGTGTGCCTGGTAGCCGCCTCTTACCAGGAATGGTTTGAAGCCCTGACGCTGTGCATCGCGGAGCTGGGCACGGCGGAGCGGGCCAAGGTGCTGGGGGAGAACGCGAGAAGGTTCTATGGAGTGGAATAGGTACGTTTCCAGTTTCCGGTTGCCGGTGTGTGGACACCGGAAACCGGAAACCGGAAACCGGAAACTGACAACCTTCTGGGGGTGTCGTGAGGCGTTACGGCATGGTCATCCGGCTGAAGCCGGGAGCATATGAGGAGTACAAGCGGTTGCACCAGAACGTGCCGCCCGATGTGCTGCAGACGGCGCACGAGCACGGCATTCGCAACCAGACCATTTTCTATCGCGACGGGTACCTGTTCCGCTATTTTGAGTACGTGGGCAACGATTTCGAGAAGGACATGGCGGCGCTGGCGCCGAGCACCAGCGCCGTGCGACAGCGCTGGTGGGAGCTGACCAGCCCGCTGCAACAACCGCTCGACACGTGCGGGCCGGGCGAGTGGTGGGCGGAGATGGAAGAAGCCTTTCATGGGGATTGAGGGGCCTGTCAACGGACACTCGAACGGACTAACGGACGGGGAGCAGGCAGGCTGTCGGGCGGGATAGCGGCGCCCCTTTCGGCGCTAGAACGGGCGCCCTGTCTGGGCAGGCAAGCGCCGAGGCCCGAGGCGATGGGGGACGGGCACAAGGCCCGATGCTATGGGGAGGGGCGGGACGAGATGAAGTGCGTGGGGATGACGCTGAATCTGAAGGATGACCCGGAGGTCATCCGGCGCTACAAGCAGTACCACAAGGCGGTGTGGCCGGAGGTGCTGGCTTCTGCGCACCGCAAGGGCATGAAGAAGAGCCGCATCTTCCTGCTTGGACGGCGCCTGTTCTTCTACTTTGAGGTGCCGGACGAGTACGATCCGGTGGCTGACCTGGAGCCGGACCCCGATCCGCGCTGCAAGCTGTGGGACGAGATCATGCGTGAGCTGCAGGAGAAGGTGCCGGAGGCCAAGCCCGATGAGTGGTGGGCCGAGATGGAGCTGGTGTTTTCGGACGACGCATAGATGGAGGAGGACGTGTGAACTCTCGCGAACGCGTATTCAAGGCGCTGCGTTTTGAGAGGCCAGACCGCGCGCCGCGCGATCTGTGGACCGTGCCTGGCATTGCCATGTTCCACCCCGAGGACCTGAAGGCTGTGGTGGAGCGCTACCCCAACGACATCGTGCTGATCGACGACGCCTGGGGCGCTTCGGTGGGCGGTTATGGCTCGCTGAAGGAAGCGGGCGAGGCGCTGTGCTTCCGCTATGGCAGGTCGGGCCGCGCGCACGGCACTCCCTATCTGGTCGGCACATACACGGACGATTGGGGCGTGCCCTTTACCTGCGGGGAGGACGGCATCGTGGGCGAGGTCAAGCAGCCGCCCATCACCGACTGGAAGCTGCTGGAACATTTCAAGCCGCCCTGGGAGACGTTGACCGGCGCCAACTGGGATGACGTCAACCGCATCCACGACGCCTCGGACAAGTTCTTGCTCACGCCATGGCACGTGGACCCGTTCGAACGCATGCAGTTTCTGCGCGGCACGCAACGCATCTACACCGATCTGGGCGAAGGCTCCAAAGAGGTGCTGCTGCTACGCGACATGGTGCACGAGTTCTGTCTGAAAGAGATCGAGCTGTGGTGCAAGACCGACATAGATGGCATCCGCTTTTCGGACGACTGGGGCTCGCAGCGCGGGCCGCTGATCTCGCCCAAGATGTGGCGCGAGATCTTCAAACCCATGTACGCCGGGTATGCGGCCCTGGCGCGCGCGGCCGGCAAACCGGTCTTTTACCACACCGATGGCCACGTGGCGGCGCTCGTGGCCGACTTTATCGAGATCGGGGTCAACGCCATGAACATGCAGTTGTTCTGCATGGACATCGAGGACCTGGCGCGGCGCTTCAAGGGCAAGTTGACCTTCTGGGGCGAGCTGGACCGGCAGAAATCGCTTTCGTTCGGCACGCCCGAGGACGTGTACCGCGACGTGCGGCGGGTGCGCAAGGCCCTGGACGACGGGCAGGGCGGCGTGATCGCGCAGTTTGAGTGGTACAAGAACGTGCCGCGGGCCAACGTGGAGGCTGCGTTCGAGGCGTGGCTGGAGCCGATGTAGGCGGCGACTGCCGGGAGGCGGGACTATGGGCAAGTACCGGCCGGGGATGACCGATTTCGACAAGGTGACGATCATTACGGGCGGATCGCGCGGGATCGGCGCAGGCTGCGCGCGCAGCTTTGTGCGCGCCGGCGCGTCAGTGGTGATCGCGGCGCGCGGCCAGCAGGAGGGCGAGGCGCTGGCCCAGGAGTTGAGCGCGCTGGGGCCAGGCACGTGCCACTACGAGCCGTGCGATGTGACCCGTGAGCATGATCTGAAACGCGTGGTGGATAGAACGCTGGAGTTGCACGGCCGGTTGGATTGCCTGATCAACAACGCCGGTTGGCACCCCGACAAGCGCCCGATTGACGGCTTCTCGGTAGAGGAGTTTGAGCAACTGCTGCGGCTGAACCTGGTGAGTTACTTTGTGGCGGCCAAGTTGGCCTTGCCGCACCTGCGCAAGACCAAAGGCAGCATTATCAACATGGGCAGCCTGGTGGGAAGCTTTGGACAGGAATGGTCGTGTACCTACGTGGCCACCAAGGGCGCGATTGCTGGCTTCACCAAGGCGCTGGCGATAGACGAGGCGCGCCATGGCGTGCGCGTGAATGCGGTGTTGCCTGGAACGATCGCGACGCCATCGGCCGAACGCTTCATCGCTACCAACCCGGACCCGGAGGGTTACCGCGCCTACCTGCATAGCTGGCAGTGGATGGGGCGGCCTGGCACGCTGGAGGAGGCGGGGCAAACCTGCCTGTTCCTGGCCAGCGACGGGGCGAGCTTTGTGACCGGCATGCTGCTCAACCTGAGCGGCGGGGCGGAGCTGGCTTACGGGGTCAAGAAGCCGCGCTTTGCAGAATGGGAAGGCAAGCCCGCATGAGCAGGAGGCAGGACATTCTGGCCGCAGCGCATGCAGAGATGCCCGCGCGCGTGCCATGGACTATCTACCCGGGCATGTTGCCGCGCGGCGAGGCCGAGCGCCTGCTGCGCAACGAGGGGCTGTGCTTTGCGTATTCAGTGCCGCCCACGTCGCCGCAGATCTACGAGTGGGGCCCCAACGTCGAGGTGCGCGAGCGCAGGGTGGTGGAGCGCGGCCAAACCCTCCGCCGCATCACCTACCACACCCCGGTGGGCGACTTGACAGAGGTGCGACAGACGCAGTACGCGGCGGGCATGGCGGGCATGGTGGTGGACTGGAAGGCCGAGTTCATGGTCAAGCGCCCCGCCGATTACGAAGTACTGGAGTACATGCTGCGCGACCAGGTGATTCGCACGGATGACGCGGCGATTGCGCAGTTGCAGCGCGAGGTTGGCGACGACGGCGTGGTGATCTGCAAGCTGGCCAAGGTGCCCTTCCAGTTGCTGTGGATCGAGTACACCGGCATGGAGCGCCTGGTGCTGGACCTGGCGGACGACCCCTCGCCTGTGGAGCGCGTGATGCAGGCCATGCTGGAGCGCGACCGCAAGCTGTGGGCGCTCATGGCGCACTCGCCGGTGGATCTGGTGCACTGCTCGGACAACATCAGCGGCGACATGGTGTCGCCGCGCTACTGGGACAAGTACTTTGCGCCGTACTACCAGGCGCTGACCGAGGCCATCCCGCCCGCGCAGAAGCCGTTGCTGGTGCACATTGACGGCCTGTTGCGCAGCCTGGCCAAACGCATCCAGGCCCTGCCCGCCGGTGTGATCGTGGAAGCGATGAACCCGCCGCCCACGGGCGACCTGTCGGTGGCTGAAGCGCGTGCGATATGGGGCGACCGGCCCATCTGGATCAACTTTCCTTCCACGGCGCATCTGTTTGCGCCGGACGAGATCGAAGCCTTGACGCGCGAGATCCTGCGCCAGGCGGCTCCGGGCAATGGGTTCATCGTGGGCGTGACGGAGAACATCCCGGGAGAGTGTTGGGTCGACAGCATGGCGGCCATCGGTCGGGCGATGAATGCATATGGGAAGTGTCCGATTGCGGCTGTCAACGGATGAGAAGCGGATAAGCGGATAGGGGCCGTCAACCAATCCGGAATGAGTAGATGAATGGGGACGGCCACCTCGGGTGCGTGAGGCGGGCGGCAAAGGCCAATGGCACGAGGGACGGGCGCGAGGTGAGGGAATGGGCAAACAGGCGGTGCCGATGGTGGGCTTTGACAGGGTGACGCTGATCACGGGCGGCAGCCGTGGGATCGGCGAGGCCTGTGCGCGCGCCTTCGTGGAGGCGGGTGGGTCGGTGGTGATCTGCGCCCGCAAGGTGGCGGACGGGGAGAAGCTCGCGGCCGAGCTGAACGCGCGCTGGCCCGGGCGTTGCCATTACGAGCGGTGCGACGTAAGCGATCCAGATCAGGTGCAGCACGTGGTGGAGAAGACGGTGGAGCTCTACGGGAGGCTGGACTGCCTGATCAACAACGCGGGCCGCCATCCCGACCACCATCCGATTGATGAGTTCAGCGCCGAGGAGTTTGAGGAGTTGCTGCGCACCAACCTGGTAAGCTACTTTGCGGCGGCCAAGTACGCGCTGCCGCACTTGCGCAAGACCAAGGGCAGCATCATCAACATGAGCAGCTTGGTGGGCGACATCGGGCAGGAATGGGCCACCACCTACTGCGCCACCAAGGGCGGCATTACGGCGTTTACCAAGGCGCTGGCAGTGGACGAGGCACGTCACGGCGTGCGCGTGAATGCCGTGTCGCCTGGAAACGTCGCCACCCCGCTGTATTGGGTGTACGTGAACGCGCAGCAAGACTGGCAGGCGGTGATGGACTTGTGCGACAGTTGGCAGTGGATGGGACGGCTGGCCAATCCTGAAGAGGTCGCCAACGCCTGCCTGTTTCTGGCCAGCGACGGCGCCAGTTTCGTGACAGGCATCGAGCTGTTGGTGACGGGCGGGGCCGAGCTGGCATACGGTATCAAGAGGCCTTCCGAGTACATGGTCAATACGCAGACGCCGAGCAAGCAGCGCTGAGGCGACGCTCGGCGCGCTTCTCCTCCTTCTTGCCTGACTTTGGCTGCCAGTCGCTGTCGGCGACTGGCAGCCAGAGGAAGGCAGAATGTGAGGGCGTCAACGAAGGCTGTCAACGGATGGCAAGCCCCGTCGGAGGAGATCGCGGGGCGAACGGCGGATAAACGGATGGAGGGGCGCTCGAAGGATGGATGTGGCATTGCCCTGGTGGGCGTGCAGTTGGGCGCGGTGCACGAAGCCACAGAGCCCGGGAAGTGGTAAGAATCACGCAAGGCCCGAGGCTGCGGTGACAGGCGCGGCGCGACGTTAGGGGGAGGGGGACGGGCACAAGGCCCGAGGCTACGACGGACGGGCACGAGGCCCGATACTACAGCGGACGGGCACGAGGCCCGATACTACGACGGACGGGCACGAGGCCCGAGGCTACGACGGACGGGCACAAGGCCCGAG
>CAYZKS010000044.1:1879-20472 GCA_964478725.1 uncultured Anaerolineales bacterium | reverse complement strand
GCGGCCGCACTGTTGGCGCTGGCGTGGTCACCACGATCCTGGAATAAGAGGAGGGAGGGGCAGCGACGCGTCTCCCATACCGGGATCGCGCTCTGCCCAAGAGAAGGGTATGGCCAAGCGACAGCGAATCAGGATCAAACTCAAAGCATACGATCATCGGCTACTGGACCAGTCGGCGCGACGCATTGTGGATACGGCGGAGCAGACGGGGGCGGCAGTTGTTGGCCCGGTGCCACTGCCAACCAAGCTCGAGAAGTTCTGCGTGACACGGGCAGCTTTTATCGACAAGGACTCACGCGAGCATTTCGAGATCCGCACGCACAGGCGCCTGATCGACGTGCTCGAGCCCAACGCCAAGACCGTCGAGACTCTCATGAAGCTCAATCTGCCGGCTGGCGTTGACATCGAGATCAAAATCTAGCCAGTAGCCTGCGAGGCCGACGCGCTGTCGTCGAGCCAAGTGAGAGCCTAGGCGGTGTTCGCTGCCCTCGTCTGGTCTGTCCAGGTCGAGGGCCTGCCAAGGAGTGAAGATGGGTAAGAGACAAGGACTGCTAGGAAAGAAACTAGGCATGACTCGCATCTTTGATGAACACGGGGAAGTGGTTCCCGTGACCGTCATCGAAGCTGGCCCGTGCTATGTGACGCAGATCAAGACGGTAGCCAAGGATGGCTACAATGCCATTCAGCTGGGATACGGCCAGGCCAAGCACCTCAACAAGCCCAGCCGTGGGCACCTGAAGGACATGCCCAACTTGCGGCATCTGCGTGAACTGCGCACAGACGATGTGGACAAGTACCAGCTAGGCCAGACTCTCGATGTGAGTCTGTTTCAGGTGGGCGAATTGGTGGACGTCATCGGCACCTCCAAGGGGCACGGGTTCGCGGGCGTGATCAAGCGCTATGGCATGGCTGGCGGCCCGATCACGCATGGCCAGTCCGACCGCCAACGTCACATCGGTTCCATTGGCCCCAGCAACACACCTGGTTGGGTAGCCAAGGGCCATCACATGCCTGGTCACTATGGGAATACCCGTGTCACCGTGCAGAAACTGCGTGTGGTCTCGGTGGACCCTGCGCGTAACCTCTTGGCGTTGCGTGGCGGGATTCCGGGCGCGAACCAAGGCCTGGTGTTTGTGAAGAAAGCTGTCAAGCAATAGCCGCTTGCGAGGAGACTTGGGATGTTAGTCAGTGTTCGGAACATGGCCGGTGAGACGGTCAAAGAAATGGAACTGAACGACGCGATCTTTGGGATCGAGCCTCATCAAGTGGTCATGCACCAAGCTGTTGTGCGCCAGCAGGCCAACGCCCGGCTGGGCACCGTGGATACCAAGACCCGCAGCGAGGTCAGCGGTGGCGGCAGGAAGCCGTGGAAGCAGAAGCACACAGGCCGCGCGCGGCAAGGGTCGACCCGGTCTCCGATCTGGCGGCACGGCGGTGTGGTATTTGGACCGCATCCGCGCTCTTATACCCAGCGGATGCCGCGCAAGATGCGACGCCTGGCTTTGAGATCGGCCCTTTCTGTCAAGGCGGCGGAAGGCAATCTCGTCCTGCTCGATGATCTGGCCATGCCGGCGCCCAAGACGAGGGACATGCTGGTGATGTTGGATAGCCTGCAAGTCCCATCCAGCGCTCTGATCCTGCTGCCCGAGCGCGATGCCAACGTCGAGGTTTCAGCGCGAAACATCCCGGATGTGAAGACGCTCATGGCTACCAACATGAATGTGATCGACATTTTGAACTACGATACCCTGATCCTGCCAGTGAAGGCTCTGGAGGTCATTGAGCAGATTCTGGGCTGAAGAGGGCAAAAGGCAAAGCATGCAATGGCTCGTGCCGATGAGAGCAAGGAGAGTTGAGTCTATATGAATCCCTATGAAATACTCAGGCGTCCAATCCTGACAGAGAAGACCGGTCAACAGTCTGATGAGCTGCACCGCTATACGTTCAGGGTAGACGTGCGGGCCAACAAGCTTCAGATCAAGGAAGCTGTGGAGCATGCTTTCAACGTCAAGGTTCTGGCTGTGAATGTGATCAACGTGCGAGGGAAAGCGCGTCGCTGGGGTCGCATACCCGGAAGGACGGAGGCCTGGAAGAAGGCCGTTGTCACTTTGTCACCGGGGCAGACCATCCAGTTCTTTGAGGGAGTCTAACCTGCCTCGCTCGCAAGTGCCGCTTGCGGCTGGCGGGCCACGTTCAGGAATGTGCTAAGGAATGATACACCATGGCGATTAAAACCTACAAGCCCACTTCACCTGGCCGGCGCTGGATGACCAGGTCCAGTTTTGAGGAGATCACGAAAGAGAGACCCGAGCGCTCACTGCTAGCCCCGCTGCGCAAGAGGGCTGGACGCAACGCTCGCGGGATCATCACTGTGCGGCATCGAGGCGGAGGTCACAAGCAGCAGTATCGCATCATGGATTTCAAGCGGGACAAGCTGGGAATGCCGGCGCGTGTGGCTTCGATTGAGTACGACCCGAATCGATCGGCCCGCATTGCTCTTCTGGTGTATGCCGATGGCGAGAAGCGCTATATTGTCGCCCCACTGGAAGTCAAAGTGGGTGACGTGCTGGTCTCTGGCGAGACGGCCGAGATCCGGGCAGGCAACGCTCTGCCGATTGAGAAGATACCGCTGGGAACCCTGATTCACAACGTGGAATTGCAGCCAGGACGCGGTGCACAGCTAGTGCGTTCGGCAGGCACTTCGGCGCAGTTGCTGGCCAAGGAAGGCTCTTACGCGCAGGTGCGCATGCCGTCGGGTGAGGTGCGACGTATTCTGATGCGCTGCATGGCCACGATTGGCCAGGTTGGAAACACAGACCATGGCAACGTCAAGCTGGGCAAGGCGGGGCGCTCCCGCTGGATGGGCATTCGTCCCTCCGTGCGTGGCTCTGCCATGACGCCACGCGATCATCCGCACGGCGGCGGCGAAGGCAAGGCCCCCATCGGCATGCCTTCGCCGAAAAGCCCGTGGGGCGAGCCGACCCTCGGCAAGAAGACGCGCCGCAACAAGCGCACCGACCGCATGATTGTGAAGCGTCGCCAGAAGAAGAGCCGTGGGTAGAGCATGCCTCCTGTGGTGTGCGCTTACATGTCTATTATAGTTGTATGAGGAGTCCAGAACATGTCAAGATCGCTCAAGAAGGGCCCCTTCGTGGATCCCAAACTGCTTCGACGAATTGAGGAGATGAATCGCACAGGTGAGAAGCGCGTCATCAAGACCTGGTCGCGTGCTTCTACGATCTTCCCTCAGATGGTGGGCCATACCATCGCAGTGCATGACGGTCGCCGACATGTTCCCATCTATGTCGCTGAGAACATGGTGGGACACAAGCTGGGCGAGTTCGCGCCTACACGCAACTTCCGCGGGCACAGCACCAGGGAAAAGGCAGTAGTCTAGTGTGTCTCCTCCCGATACTGCCGCTGTGGAGTTCGGGGGCACAACAGTAGGAGAGTCGTGAATGGGCATTCAAGTCAGAGCTGTGGCGAAGTACATACATGGATCGCCTGAGAAAGCCAAGCGTGTGGTGGACATGGTGCGCGGGAAGAATGTGCCCGAGGCCCTCAGCCTGTTGAAGTTCTCCACAAGAGCTGCAGCCGGCCCAGTGGCAAAGGTAATCGCATCGGCTGCGGCCAACGCAGAACAGAACTTTGGCTTGGCGCGCGACGATCTGTTTGTGGCACGGATCTCTGCGGACGAGGCGCCAACACTCAAGCGTGCGCAGTTTGGGGCACGGGGGCGTTTCAAGCCCATACTGAAACGGTCTTCGCACATCACGGTAGTTTTGGAGAGCCGGACTGAGGCTTTGCAGTAGTGGAGCGTCGTGTTGATTGGCAATCAAGGAGGCACTGGTGGGGCGAAAGGTACACCCGTTAGGCTTTAGGCTTGGTTACAACAAGGATTGGTATGCACGGTGGTATGCGGAAGGCAAACGCTACGCTGAGTTGCTGCGTGAGGACCTGGCGATTCGCCGTATCATCCACAAAACGCTAGGACAGGCCGCCATCTCGAGCGTGGAAATCGAGCGCTACCCGAAGCAGCTGCGGGTTACGATCCGCTCCGCGAAGCCTGGCGTCGTGATTGGGCGCAAGGGCGCCAACGTGAACATCCTTCGCACCCAGCTGGAGGGTCTGACCAAGAAGAAGGTCTGGGTCGACGTGGCCGAAATCGAGCGACCGGAGCTGGAGGCAGCCTTGGTGGCCGAGAGCATTGTCGAGCAGTTGGAGAAGCGGGTTTCGCACAAGCGCGCCATGAAACAAGCCATGGGTCGAGCCATGCGTGCTGGCGCCAAAGGGATCAAGATAGCCTGCAAGGGCCGCCTCTCGGGCGCAGAGATGGCGCGCCGTGAGTGGGTGCGTGACGGGCGGGTGCCTCTGCACACGCTGCGGGCTGATATTGACTACGCCTCGCGTGAGGCTCTGACCACGCTGGGACGCATCGGAGTCAAGGTGTGGGTCTGTCGCGGTGAGCTGTTGCCCAAGGGCAAAGAGGAAGTCACGGAAGCGCCGGTGGTTCCGGCCACGAGCGAGGCATAGGGTCGGCCTGAAGCCGCCATTTTCGTCAAGGAGAGTTCGTCATGCTACAGCCCAAGAGGATGATCTACCGCAAGGCCCATCGCGGCCGTATGAAAGGGCGAGCCACTCGCGGCGAGCGCATCTCATTCGGCGAGTATGGTTTGCAGGCACTGGAGCCCTTTTGGGTTACCGCGCGCCAGCTCGAAGCCGCGCGCCGTGCGGTGGTTCGCTATCTCCGGCGTGGCGGTAAGATATGGATTCGCGTGTTTCCGGACAAGCCGGTGACCAAGAAGCCCGCCGAGACTCGCATGGGCGGCGGCAAAGGCGCGGTGGATCACTTTGTATGTGTTGTGAAGCCTGGCCGCGTCCTTTTTGAGATTGCTGGCGTCACTGAAGACACTGCACGCGAAGCCTTTCGCCTGGCCTCCAACAAGCTACCCCTCCGCACGCAGTTCGTGTCCAGGGAAGATTTCGGCGCAGGAGGTGAGTGAACGTGATTGCTAGCAAGGATCTGAGGGCAATGACGGACTCGGAATTGAATCAGAAGCTGGAGGAAGTTCATCAGGAGCTGTTCAACCTGCGCTTTCGCCATGCCACCAAACAAGTCGAAGACACCAGTCGCATCCGGGTGGTCAAGCGCGACATTGCACGGATTCAGACGATCATGCGTGAGCGGCAGCTTGCTGCCGCGGCGGAGCACGAGGGCCGGGAGGCGTAGGTTACTATGAAGAAGCAGCGAAGAGCTTTCGTCGGCCGCGTCATCAGCGGCAAGATGGAGAAAACGGCAGTCGTTGAAGTAGAGAGGCTGACACGGCACCGCGTATATGGCAAGACTATGCGCAGTGTGAAACGCTACATGGTTCACAATGAGGGCAATCAAGGCAAAGAAGGCGACTTGGTCAAGATCGAGGAGACACGGCCCTTGAGCAAGGAAAAGCGCTGGACCATTGTGGAGATATTGGAGCGTGCCAGATGATTCAGGCGTTTACGAGGCTGAAAGTTGCCGACAACACAGGTGCACGGGAGATCATGTGTTTCAAGGTTCTGGGCGGCACGCGCAGACGCTATGCGTACGTGGGTGACGTGATTATTGCATCCGTCAAGGTGGCAACGCCAGAAGCGACTGTGAAGAAGGGCGAAGTTGTCAGGGCAGTGGTCGTGCGCACCGCCAAGGAATACGGTCGTCCGGATGGCTCGTACATACGCTTTGACGAGAACGCGGCCGTCATCTTGGACAAGGAAAACAACCCACGGGGCACGCGCGTCTTTGGCCCGGTGGCGCGCGAGCTGCGTGACAAGTTCATGAAAATCATCTCCCTGTCGCCGGAAGTGCTGTAGGAGGGGTCGGCGATAGGTTCTGTCTGTGATATGGGAGAATCCGGCAGGGCGGGTAGTCAAGGCTCCCCGGGTGCGGAAGGTAGAGCAAAGCAATGAAGATCAAAAAGGGTGATACGGTTGTAGTGATCTCAGGCAACGACAAGGGCACACGCGGCACTGTACGCGCCGTGCTTCCTGGCCGGGCGCAGATGCGCCGCCGTGCGCTCAAGGGCACGCGCCGAGCAGGTGCCGAGCGTGAGCACGATCGGGTGCTGGTCTCGGGCGTGAAAATGGTCAAGAAGCACCAGAGGCGCACAGGTGACGTGCGTACGCAGGTAGGCATTATTGAACGCGAAGCGCCGATCCACGTGTCCGACGTGATGCTGGTCTGCCCTCACTGCCAGAAGCCAACCAGGGTGAGCTATCAGGTGCTGGAAGCTGGTGGCAAGGTCCGCCTGTGCAAGCATTGCCAGCAGACCATCGAATAGTCGGCCGTTGAGGAGAGCATGGGGATGTCAAGCGCACCGAGATTGAAGGAACGTTTCAAGTCTGAAGTCGTCCCTGCGATGCAGCGGGAGTTCGGCTACCAGAATGTCATGCAGGTCCCACGTCTGGTCAAGATCGTGGTGAATATCGGCTTGGGCGAGGCGTTGCAGAATGCCAAAGCCCTGGATGCAGCCACCAAGGACTTGACCACGGTCACGGGCCAGAAGCCGATCGTGACTCGAGCCAAGAAGTCCATTGCCACTTTCCGACTTCGTGCTGGCAACCCGATCGGCCTGAAGGTGACCCTGCGTGGAAAGCGCATGTATGATTTCTTGGATCGTCTGTTCAACATCGCCCTACCCCGCGTGCGTGACTTCCGGGGTATCTCTCCCGATGCCTTTGATGGTCGCGGGAGTTACACACTGGGCCTGCGAGAGCAGCTGGTCTGGCCGGAGATCGACTATGATTCAGTGGACAAGGTGCGAGGCATGGAAGTCACTATCGTGACCACGGCCGGGACGGATGATGAAGCCCGGCGCATGCTGCAGCTACTGGGCATGCCTTTCGCCAAGGAATAGGCTGTTTGGTGACGGTGAAGGGAGTCAGAATTGGCTAAGAAATCGATGGTTGCACGCGAGACGAAACGCAAGTATGTGAACCGCATCCGCAACCGCTGCGAAAAGTGCGGCCGGTCGCGAGGCTACATGCGGCGGTTCCACCTGTGCCGGATTTGCTTTCGTGAATTGGCGCTCAGGGGCGAGATTCCCGGAGTGATGAAGTCGAGCTGGTGAGGCGGCTCAGGAGCTTTGGCATCCTATGCGGTTGCCGGTGCTTGCGTCCCGTCCAGGGGCGGTTGAGTGCATTGTCAAGGGGGAGTTTCGATGGTCGTAACTGATCCTATCGCCGACATGTTGACCCGGATTAGAAACGGGCTAGCAACTCGGAAGCGATATGTCATGGTTCCGTCTTCCAAGCTGAAACTGGAGTTGGCGCGTGTGCTCAAGGCCGAGGGCTTCATCGAGCACTATGACGTGAGCAAGGATCGCATCCAGCCCATGATCCGCGTACAACTAAAGTACAACGAGAACAATGAACCTGTGGTCACGGGCATGCAACGAGTGAGCAGTCCTGGTCGTCGAGTCTACACCAAGCGCCAGCGCATTCCGCTTGTGTTGAGTGGTATGGGCATCGCAGTGCTTTCCACACCGCGAGGTGTCATGACCGGCAAGAAGGCGTATCGGCTGGGTCTTGGTGGCGAGGTGTTGTGTTACGTTTGGTAGTTGGCGAGATAGCGGCGAAGCCTGCGCCTATGGTAACGGATGGGTGTGAGTAGGTCGGCCGCTGTCGAATTCACTGGAGGTGCCGGAGTGTCACGCGTAGGTCGCTTGCCGATATCGCTTCCCAAGGGGGTCCAAGTTCGAGTTGAAGGAACTCGTGTCATGGTCAAGGGTCCCAAGGGTGAGTTGCAGCGGGATTTCGATTCGAGGATGATGATCAGTTTGCAGAATGAGCAGCTCACAGTCGCTCGCACGCATGAGGATCGTACTCAGCGGGCGTTGCATGGACTGACTCGTGCCCTGCTGGCGAATATGGTCATTGGTGTCTCCACAGGGTTCCGCAAGAGCTTGGAGATCGTGGGAGTTGGCTTCCGTGGTGAGCTACAGGGCAGCGATCTGATGCTGCAAGTTGGATTCTCGCACCCGGTTCGGTTTGCGCCACCGATGGGGGTCACTCTGGTGGTAGAGCCAGGGAACCGCGTGATCCATGTGGAGGGCATCGACAAAGAGGCGGTCGGCGAAGTGGCGGCCAAGATCCGAGCCATACGCAAACCCGAACCCTATAAGGGAGTGGGTATCCGGTATGTGGGCGAGTACGTGCGGCACAAGGCCGGCAAGGCTGGCAAGGTAGCTGCCGCATCCTAGCGATTGTACGCGATTGTCAAGGAGTAAGAGATGGGTAAGCAGACCTACAGCGAGCATCAGCGTGAGCGCAGACATCAGCGCTTACGCATGCGCGTGCATGGCACTTCCGAGCGTCCTCGCTTGAATGTGTTCCGCAGCCTGCGGCACATGTATGCCCAGCTTATCGATGATGCGGCGGGGCATACAATGGTTGCCGCTTCGACCTTGGACGCCGAGATCAGTGAGCAGATCGCCAAGCTGAGTAAGGCAGAGCAGGCCAAGTTGGTGGGCAAGGTACTGGCCAAGCGCGCCTTGGAGAAAGGTGTCAAAAAGATCGTCTTTGACCGCGGCGGGTACAAGTACCATGGTCGCGTGAAGGCGCTTGCGGAGAGCGCTCGCGCGGAAGGCCTGCAGTTCTAGTACGTAGTCACGGCGTGTGGGTGGCCCAGGGCGCCTGCACGGTGAGGTTGCGAAAGTGAGGTTCTAATGACCGAAGAGTTGGCGCAGAGAGTCGATGAAACCGAAGAGCAGCTCCAGGAAAGGCTGATCCACATAGACCGCGTGGCCAAGGTGATCAAGGGTGGCAGACACTTTGGGTTCCGTGCTCTGGTTGTGGTCGGCGATGGGGATGGCAAGGTGGGCGTTGGCGTCGGCAAGGCACGCGAAGTGCCGGACTCGATTCGCAAGGCCACGGAGCGCGCAAAGAAGAACATGATCAGCATCCCGCGAACTGGCTCCACCATACCGCACCGAGTGCTCTCCACGTTTGGTGCCGCAAAGGTGCTGTTGCAGCCTGCCTCTCCGGGCACTGGCGTTATCGCGGGTGGTAGCGTCCGCGCGGTAATGGAGGTGGCTGGGATCAAGGATGTCCTGACCAAGTCACTGGGTTCCTCCAACGCCTTGAACGTGGTGTATGCGACTATCGACGGTTTGAAGCGACTCAAGGATGTCGAGACAGAAGCCAAACGGCGTGGCAAGACCGTGGCCGACCTCAGTGCACCCTGGAGGAAGGAAGATGCCTAGGAAGCGCACTGCAAAGAAACTGCGCGTCACGTACGTGAAGAGCGCCATTGGTTACTCGCAGCAGCAGAAGAGCACAGTCCGGGCTTTGGGACTGACGCGCCTGGGCCAGTCTCGACAATTGGACGACACCCCGGCGGTACGTGGCATGGTGGACAAAGTACGCCACCTGCTCCAGGTAGAAGAGAGCGAGGGCTAAGGGCGGGTGCTGCCGAACTCACAGCAAGCGGAGTCTTGGGGAGATCAAGGATGAAACTGCATGAATTGCGCCCTGCTGAAGGGTCCAATAAGAACAAGAAGCGCGTCGGCCGCGGAATTGGGTCAGGGCATGGGAAATCGGCCGGGCGAGGAACTCGGGGTCAGAATGCTCGCAGCGGCGGCGGTCCGCGTCCGTACTTTGAGGGTGGTCAGTTGCCACTTGTGCGGCGACTGCCACACAAGCGCGGTTTCCATAATATCTTTAAGATCGAGTATGCAGTGGTGAATCTCGCACGCCTGGGCGGTTTTCGCAAGGGCAGCAAAGTGGACCCTGAGGCGCTGGCTGAGGCTGGCATCATCAAGTCCCCCAAGTACTGGGTCAAGGTGCTGGGGCAGGGCGAATTGAAGCACGCGCTAACCATAGAAGCTCATCACTTCTCAGCGAGCGCCAGAGAGAAGATCGAAGCAGCTGGCGGGACTGTGGTAGAGTTGCCGCGCGAATGACAAGGGCGTAAGCTGTTGTTGTCAGATTGGGAGGGACGATGCTGCGAGCCATAGGGAATGCTCTGAAGCTGCCGGATCTGCGCAAGAAGCTGTTGATCACCTTGGCAATTCTGCTGGTGTATCGCTTTGCATCGCACATCCCAGTTCCAGGCATCAACTCAGAAGAGCTGCGCAAGATATTCCAGTCGAACCAGTTGCTGGGACTCCTGAACATGTTCTCTGGCGGGGCGATGGCGCATTTTTCGGTGGTCGCCATGGGCGTGTACCCTTACATCACGTCGACCATCATATTCCAATTGCTGCAACCGCTGATCCCTGGGCTGGACGAACTGGCGAAGGAAGGCGAGGCTGGGCGGGCAAAACTGAACCAGTATATGCTTCTCCTGACGATTCCTCTCGCAGCCCTGCAAGGCTTCAGTCAGGCCACTCTGCTGCAGCGCAGCGGCGCGATGTCGAACTTTGGACTTGGGCGCGCGACGTTGTTGCCCACGATCGCTACACTGCTGACTTTGACCGCGGGCACGATGTTCTCGATTTGGTTGGGCGACCTGATCGACCAGGAAGGGATTGGCAACGGAGTATCGCTGATCATCTTCAGTGGTGTTGTGGCGGAGATCCCGCAACGAGTAGGCGCTCTGATTCTGGGCAATCCCATGGGGCTGGTGGTCTTTTTGGCGATCACTGTGGTCACGGTGGTAGCCATCATCTTTGTGCAAGAAGGCCAGCGGCGCATCCCGGTACAGTACGCCAAGCGCGTTCGTGGCACCAAGGTATACGGCGGGCAGAGCACCCATATTCCTTTGCAGGTGAACTCGGCGGGCATGATCCCGTTGATTTTCTCGGTGTCGATCATGTTGCTGCCAGGGGTGGTGGCCAGCTACTTCGTGGGATCGAGCATTGCCTGGGTGGCATCGATTGCGAACACCATCTCCAGGATCTTTGATTCTGGAGGGGTGATCTACTGGGTCATGTATTTCTTCCTGGTAATTGGGTTCACCTACTTCTATACGGACATGACCTTTCAACAACAGAATCTGGCAGAGATGTTGCAGCGTCAGGGCGGATTTGTGTCGGGCATTCGACCTGGCAAGCGCACCTCGGATTACCTGAGCGGTGTGCTGCGCCGCATCACGCTGGTGGGTGCGCTATTCCTGGGGGTCGTTGCGATTCTGCCGTTCCTGAGCAAGCTTGTCATCGGCACTGCAGAGATGCTGGTGACCAGCACGGGCCTGTTGATCGTGGTTGGGGTCGTTCTGGATACGATGAAGCAGCTCGAGGCCCAGTTGCTGATGCGGCACTACGAAGGCTTTATCAAGGGGTAGCGCTTCGATCGGAGAAGTAGCTGTATGGGGCTCTTCCTGGTTCTGCTGGGACCGCCAGGGGTAGGGAAAGGCACCCAAGCCGTAAGGATCGCGAAGAGACTGGGGGAGCCACACGTTTCTAGTGGCAACCTGTTTCGCGAAGCGTTCGAGGAAGGGACACAGCTCGGGATCGAGGCGCAGCGCTATATCGGGCAGGGCAAGTTGGTGCCGGATGCCCTCACTATCCAGATGGTGGCAGAGCGATTGAGCAAGCCGGATTGTGCGGAGGGAGTTGTTCTGGATGGATTTCCGCGCACAATCGAGCAGGCTAAGGCTCTGGATGGCATTTTGGCGCGCAGCGGAGTTGCGCTGAGCTTGGTCGTGTACCTTCAGGCCTGTGTCGAAAGCCTGATGCAGCGACTAGGAGGGCGCTGGACGTGTCGGGACTGCCAGGCGGTGTACCATACCGTTTTCAGCCCGCCGCGAGTGCCAGGAAGGTGTGATGTGTGCGGTGGCGAGCTCTACCAGAGAGCTGATGACACGACGGAGACGCACCGCAAGCGCATCGAGGTGTACCTTGAGCAGACGGCGCCGCTGATCGAGTTCTATCGCGCCAGAGGCTTGTTGGTGAATATTGACGCAGAGCAGGACATTGCCGGTGTGGAGAAACAACTGCTGCGGGCAGTGCGGCGGGTCAAGGAGAGACGGACGAAATGAAAGTGAAACCATCGATCAAACGGCGTTGTGAAAAGTGCAAGATCATCAAGCGTCGCGGCGTTGTGCGTGTGATTTGCACCAATCCCCGGCACAAACAGCGTCAGGGGTAGGTCCAGCGACTGTTGCGAAACAGCATGCCTTGACTGCGGCAGCTGCAGCTGGCTGAGGGTAGCACGGAAGGGTCGTGACTTCCAGGCTCTTGGAGGAGGACAAAGGTGGCACGAATTGCGGGAGTGGATCTCCCTAGAGAGAAGCGGGTCGAAGTAGGGCTTACCTACATCTACGGCGTCGGGAACACACGAAGTAAGCAGATCCTTTCGAGCACTGGCATCAATGCCGATACCAGAGTGAAGGACCTGACGGAAAGCGAGATCGCTCGGATCCGCGAGTATATCGACGAGGAGTTCAAGGTGGAGGGCGATCTGCGGCGCGAGGTGGCGATGAACATCAAGCGCCTGACGGAGATCGGCTGCTATCGCGGCCTCCGTCATCGTCGCAACTTGCCCGTCCGGGGACAGCGCACGCGAACGAACGCCCGCACCAAGCGAGGTCCGCGCAAGACAGTTCCAGGCCGCAAGCGCTCACGCGCCAAGAAGTAGGCCTATCCAGTCGGAGGCATGATGTCAGAGGCAAAGCAGACTAGAAGCAAAACTGGACGCAAAGGGGAACGGAAGTTGACGCCGCGCGCCCATGCGTACGTGCAAGCGACGTTCAACAACACGATCGTGACCTTCTCCGATCCTGAAGGCAATGTGCTGTTGTGGCAGAGCGCGGGCAGCTCTGACTTCAAGGGTTCGCGGAAGAGCACGCCTTGGGCTGCCCAGATTGCGGCCCAGAACGCCGCCAAGCAGGCCCTGGATCAGGGCGTCCGCGAAGTGGATGTCTTTGTCACGGGGCCTGGCCCTGGACGAGAAGCCGCAATCCGGTCGATTCAAGCTGCGGGACTGAGGGTTCGCTCGATTACGGACGTGACTCCCATTCCGCATAACGGATGTCGTCCGCCAAAGAAACGTCGTGTATAGTGGGAGGCTGCTAGGCCGCTCTGCTGAGCGTGCAAGGGGCTCTCAGCATGCAGTGCAGGGGTTTCCGCGCATGCAGGATCATTTTCGCGGGGCGCAGGCTTCGCCCCGAGGAGGTTGAATGGCAAGGTATATTGCTTCCAAGTGTAGATTGTGCCGGCGAGAGGGCGAGAAGCTGTTCCTCAAAGGGGATCGTTGTCTTTCGCCCAAGTGTGCTTTTGAGCGCAGGGAGTATGCTCCTGGCATGCATGGGCAGAAGAGAACATTTCGCCGCAAGTCGTCCGACTATGGTCTCCAGTTGAGGGAGAAGCAAAAGGCGCGCCGCATCTATGGGGTGCTGGAGCGGCAGTTCCGCAAGTACTTCGCTGATGCGCTTCGACACAAGGGCATGACCGGCGTGAACCTTCTTCAGACTCTGGAGAGGCGCATGGACAACGTCGTGTATCGCCTGGGATTTGCTACTTCTCGAGATCAGGCCAGACAGATGGTGCTGCACGGGCACTTCCATGTGAATGGCAAAGCTGTGAGGATCCCGTCCTTGCTGCTCAAGGCGAATGATGTCATAACGATACGTGAGAGCAGCCGCAAGAGCCCATACTTTCAGGATGTGATCAAAGCGCTTGAACACGTTAGCACACCGGATTGGTTGTCGCTGGATGCATCCACGGCGCAGGCACGGGTAGTCAGTCTGCCTTCGCGAGAGCAGATTGAAGTGCCCATCAGGGAGCAATTGATCGTGGAGTACTACTCGCGCTAATCGGCTTTTGGTTCAGTGCACGCCGTATCCAAGGCGCTTCGGTGCGGCGATGCCCATGGTTCGGTTGCCCGTTTGGGAATGGGTGCGCTGAAGGAGGGTATAGTTGCTCAAGTTTGTTCTGCCCAAAATCGAATGCGAGGCCAGCGCCAAGAGCTACGGCCGATTCAGCATTGGTCCGCTGGAAACCGGGTATGGCGTGACCATTGGAAATGCACTGCGGCGTGTATTGCTCTCGTCTCTGTCGGGGTCAGCGGTAACCTCGGTGCGAGTTGGCGGGGTCTTTCACGAGTTCTCCGATATTCCCAGCGCCCGAGAAGACATGACAACGCTGATCTTGAACATCAAGAGGCTGCGCTTGCGCTCGTATGCAGAGGGCCCGGTGCGCTTGCAGGTCAGTACCAGAGGCAAGTCGGAAATCACGGCTGCTGACATCGAGTGTCCACCGGACGTGGAGATCATCAACCCGGAATTGCACCTTTTGACTCTGGATTCCTCTGATGCTGAGCTGGATATCGAGTTCGTGGTGGAGAAGGGCAGGGGATACTCGCCGGCCGAAGAGCGCGAGAAGCTGCCCATTGGCCAGATCCCTGTGGACGCCATCTTTAGCCCAGTGCTCAAGACCAGCTACAATGTTGAGCGTACTCGCGTGGGCCAGGTGACGGACTATGACCGACTCGTGCTGGAAATCTGGACGGACGGAACGATTCGTCCTGCGGAGGCACTGAGTTCTGCGGCCCAGATTCTGGTGCGGCACCTGACTCCCGTCAGTGCGGTCAGCGACGTACCAGCGGAGGAGCTTGGGGTTCAGCCTGAGCCAACCCCACAGGCCGTTTCCCGGCAGGTGTATGACACGCCCATAGAGACACTGGAGCTGTCAGTGCGCGCGTACAACTGCCTGAAGCGTGCAGGAATCACGCGGGTTGGCGAGATCCTGGACAAGCTGGCCAAGGGCCAAACCGAGTTGCTGGCCATCCGCAACTTTGGTCAGAAGTCCTTTGATGAGCTGTTGGAGAAGTTGCGAGACAAAGGCTATGTTCCGGCCGAGAGCTCAGAAGTCCCCACTGACGTGGACGCCGCTGCCAGTGCAGAGGATGCGTCTGAGGATGAGCAGAACTCGGACGACGCCGCACCTTAGAGCAGGACGACGGCAAGCGATAAGGTGGCGTTGCACACGTAGCCTGGATGCCGGATCGCGTTGCTGCAAGCGGGCTGGCGAACGTGGTCGAAGACAACCGTTAAGCGAAAGGAGGCCCTCCACTGATGAGACATCGTGTGGCAGGCCGACATCTGAAGAGAACAACTGGTATGCGCCAAGCGCTGTTTCGCAACTTGATCAGTGACTTGATCCGATATGAACGCATCGAGACGACTGAAGCCAAGGCGCGCGCTGTCAAGAGCGATGCGGAGAAGATCATCACCTTGGCCCGTCGTGGTGACTTGCATGCAAGACGTCTTGCTTTGCGCACTGTTGCGGACCCACAACTCGTCGACAAGCTGTTCACAGAGGTTGCGCCGAGGTATGCTGACCGCCCAGGTGGGTACACTCGGATGCTGAAGCTCGGCCCGCGGCATGGGGATGCGGCCCCTATGGTGGTGCTCGAGTTAGTAAAATGAGGGCTGGCGAGCGACAAGTCGCTGTCTCGAATCCAGAAGACAGTGGGCGGAGTCGCGCAATAGGCAAGAACCGTTACATGGCCATCGTGGAGTATGATGGTACGGAGTACCTAGGGTTTCAGATTCAAGGCCCGGCGTCGGCCAGGCGGAGTGCGGGCCAAACGACGCGGGCAACAGATCGTACAATTCAAGGAGAGCTTGAGCGAGCGTTGTTGCAGGTGACCCAACATGCCACGCGCGTCGTCGGGGCAGGCCGTACGGATGCCGGTGTGCATGCCAAGGGGCAGGTGATCCATTTCGACGCGGCGTGGAGTCATCCGATTGCCGACCTGCAACGTGCTCTGAACGCTGTTCTGGCGCATGATATCGCCGTGATCAGTTTGGATCTGGCAGCGCCGGACTTTCATGCGCGCTTTGACGCACGCAGCCGGGAGTACAAGTATACCGTTCTCAACCGGCCGGTAAGATCACCGCTTGCAGAGCGCTTTGCTTTGCACGTCCCGCAGGAACTCGATGCGGAGGAGATGAACAGGGCTTGCGGCCGTCTGGTGGGTAAGCATGACTTCCTGGCATTTGGTTGGCCGCCCCGGGGCGAGAACACGGTGCGCACGGTCTTGCGGGCAGTCTGTCACCGTTCGGGTGATCTGGTGCATGTGGAGATGGAGGCAGATGCCTTCTTGCGCAGCATGATGCGCCGTGTGGTGGGCAACCTGCTGCTGGTGGGGCTTGGTGACTTGTCCGTCGAGGGCATGGCAGGGTTGCTGTTGCAGAGGCACCGTCGGACTCCTGCCGTGGCCGTGCCAGCGCAGGGCCTGTGCCTGATGAAGGTGAATTACTGAGCGTCTGGTGTCACGCGCCAGACGCTGGGAGGAGCATTGGCAGGTGGATACTTCTGTGGTGAAGGGCAAACCAATTGAACGGCAGTGGTATGTGGTGGACGCGCAGGGCAAGACCCTGGGGCGCTTGGCCACTCGGATTGCACACATCCTGCGCGGCAAGCACAAACCCACCTACAGTCCCCATCTGGATGTAGGCGACTGTGTGATTGTGGTCAACGCCGAGAAGATACGAGTCACTGGCAACAAGCTGGCGGCGAAGCGCTACTACCACTACTCTGGCTACTTCGGCGGACTGTCCAGCGTGGTCTTGGGTGACCAGTTGAAGAAGCATCCCGATCGGGTGATCATCCATGCCGTGAAGGGCATGCTGCCCAAGAATCATCTGGGTCGCGCCATGCTGCGCAAACTAAAGGTCTACAAAGGCGACAAGCACCGGCACGCGGCCCAGAAGCCCGAGCCCCTGGAACTGTGAAGCAAGGTAAGACGGGCCTGGCCACCGTCCAGACCGATATGTGTGTTGAGTAGCAACGAAGGAGTGCGACTGGATGTCATCCAAGTATTACTACGGAACCGGAAGACGAAAGACCTCCATAGCCAGGGTGAGACTCTATCCTGGGACTGGAAGCATTGTGGTGAATGACAAACCCGTGGACGAGTACTTTTCGCGGGAGTCGGACCGCATGCAGGTGCGCGAGCCTCTGAACGCCACAAATACCTCAGACCAGTTCAACATCATGGCCAAGGTGAGCGGTGGCGGGATCACCGGGCAAGCCACGGCGGTCTGTCACGGCATCGCGCGTGCGCTGCTGATTGCCAATCCAGAGCTCCATGATCCACTGCGTTCGAAGGGTCTGCTGAGCCGCGATCCACGCGAGAAGGAGCGCAAGAAGCCTGGGTTGAAGCGCGCTCGTAAGGCGCCGCAGTACACCAAGCGCTAGCCGGCCGCTGGCGGGGTCGAGCATGCCGAAGAGGGGTTGCCAGGGGGTTTTGGAACATGGCAGGCAACGAGGTCCTCTTCTCATCCCGGCTGGGTGCGTGAACACGTGGTCACGGCAGGACCGAGATCTCTCGATAGGCCTGGACGAGGCAGGATTGTAGCGCCCCATTCGTAGGTAGCCAACAGTGAAACCGGGTTTCGCCAGAAACCCGGTTTTCTGTTAAAGCCTACTCGATCGTTACTTCGACGATGTCCGGCACGATGCTTTTGACTTCGAGCCCTAGGCCCTGGGGCAGATTAACCTTTGGGGCGACTTTGTGTGTGCCTGCGCCCAGTCCAATGACGTCCAGCACAACCTGCACATCATCCGGCGTCAACGCCTGCAGCGCAGGTACGGGACCAGACAGGATGATGTCAATCGTATTGGGTGAGGCTGTGGCTTTGAGGCCAATACGCAGATTCTGCATGACGAGCTCGCGCCGAATCGTCTGGCCGCCCAGCAGAGGTTGAATGCTGATCTGAACCAGCAATCCTTCCTTGCCAGCACCTTCACCCAGGACCAGGACTCCTTCGGGAAGGTCAAGCGCAACGCGCTTGATGACGTCTTGGCTTGCCCCTTCCACGTCAATCGGCTCTGTGTCCAGATAGCCAGGCAGTGCGTCAATCTCGGTCTGTCGCCCGTACACTGTCACCAGCACTGGTTCGACGCGGATATTGCTAATCCAGTAACCGGCCTGAGGCGAGCCGTTGGTCGTCGCACGCACGGTCACGTCTCGGTAGCCTACTTGACGCTCTACGACGATCTTTACTACCACGGTCGCAGGCGTCAACTCGAGGCCCAGGACCCGATTCCCGTTTCCATCAAGCAGGGCCGGAGTGTCCTGCTTGATCACCGTGTCGCGCGCATTTCTCAGGCTCACCTCCAGCAGCGCTTCCGCCACCTGAGCAACAAGACTCCGAGGTCCACGAACAACGACCTGCTCAGGTGTGATCACTGGCAGGCGCGAGATGTAACCAAGGGGGATGCTCTCTTCGTCCAGAACCTTGGCACGTACGCGCACCTTGCGCTCCTCTACGTGTTCCAGATCGATGCTCACATGATCCGGGTCCACGCGCAAAATGGAGGCAGTCTCATCCAGGGATTTGGCCTGAATGGGCAGATCATGCGTTCCGGCCTGCAAGCCAAGCAGGTTCAGGGTCACGTCGAAGCTGTCCACGCTGAGTTGATCCCACGTCGTGGCAAGGGCGCGAACCTGCAGCCTGACGCTTTCGGGCATGCTTCCCGAGATGACTAGATTCTCGCCCAGGTTCACCACCTTGATCGGGATGGGAGTGGGAAAGGCGTCGGTGCGCGGGGGTGCCTTCTCATACATGGCCACGACCCACACAACCACAGCGAGAAAGAGAGCCAGTAGCACTGAGCTAAGGTTGTCGAGAAAAGCGCGCCCGAGTCTCATGGTCCCTGGTCCTC
>CAYZKS010000044.1:0-1779 GCA_964478725.1 uncultured Anaerolineales bacterium | reverse complement strand
GCGATTCTCGTCCAGATAGCGTACCATTCGCCCATTCTGGGCCACCGAGATGATGCCGGTCTGTTCAGATACCACCACAGCGATGGCGTCAGTCTGCTCACAGATGCCGAGCGCGGCCCTGTGGCGGGTGCCGAGGTGGCGATCAGGCAAGGTCTCTGCATGCAGGGGCAGCACCACGGCCGCTGCCACCACCTGATCCTCACGAATGATGACAGCGCCGTCGTGCAGAGCCGTGTCGGGGTAGAATATGGTGAGCAACAGCTCACTCGAAACCTGGGCGTTGATCTCAACCCCCGTATCGATGTAGTCTTGGAGGCCGGTATTTCGCTCCAAAACGATCAGGGCGCCGTGGCGCCGTTCTGCCAGAAGACGACACGAGCGCGCTACTTGGGTGATGGCACGGTTTGCCGCGGCCTCACGCATGGGGCGATCAATGAGCCCCCCTGCTCTTCCCAGGCGCTCCAGTGCCCTGCGTAGCTCGGGCTGGAAGATGACGGGGACGGCGACGAGCAGGGCAGTCATGGCCCTGCCAATCAGCCAACTGAATGCAATCGGGCGCAGGATACTGCTGAGCAGGACGGCCATGAAGACTAGAATAATCACACCGCGCAACAACTGAATGGCTTGTGTGCCCTTGATCAGCATCAGCAGGGCATACAGCACAGTTGCCACCAGTAGTATGTCTATGACGTCGCGGAAACCGAGTCTTGAGAAGATCCAAAGGATGTCCGACATGATTCCTCATACTCAAGAACGCGCCACTAGTTGCCGCTCCACGGTGCGCAAAACAGTCTGTGGTGCGGACTCGTCACTCTCCCAAGCACGGGTGTGAATGGTCACGCCACCTAGTCCCAGGCCGACTAGCGGTTGGCCAGTAGGACCGCCAGAATGCCTTTCTGGGCGTGCATACGGTTTTCGGCCTGATCGAAGATAACGGACTGTGGGCCATCCGCGACCTCGTCTGTTATCTCTTGGTTTCTGTGCGCCGGTAGGCAGTGCATCACGATGGCTTCCGGATCGGCGCGGGCCACGAGCGCGGCGTTGACCTGATAGGGAGGAAACACCTTGCGACGTTTCTCTGCCTCTACCTCCTGGCCCATGCTGGTCCAGGTGTCCGTGTAGATCACGTCGGCGCCGGCAACGGCCTCGCTGGGCTCATACCCGATGCGGATCTCGCTACCGCTATCCTTGGCGAAACCGAACGCAGCCTCTACCACCTCGTGATGCGGCTCGTAGCCACTTGGGGTTGCCACGGAAACATCCATGCCCACCTTGGCTGCCCCAAACAGCAGGGACGTGAGCACGTTGTTGCCATCTCCAACCCACGCCAGTTTGAGGCCGCGCAGGACGCCCTTTTTCTCCAGCATGGTCATGAGATCGGCCAAACCCTGGGAAGGGTGAGAGTAATCCGAGAGGCCGTTGATGACAGGAACTCGCGAATGCTGTGCCAGAGCCACCACATCGGCGTGCGCGAAGACGCGCGCCATGATGCAGTCTACATAGCCACTCAAGACGCGTGCCACATCAGCGACGCTTTCTCGCTTGCCAAGCTGGATCTCGTCTGGCGCGAGGTACATTGCATGCCCGCCCAGATGCTGCATGGCCATCTCAAAGGACACCCGGGTCCGGAGCGAGGGCTTCTGGAAGACCATGCCGAGGGACTTGCCCATGAGGATGGGCTGATTGCCGCCGCCTCGCCATTCCTCTTTCAACTCCTGCGCAAGGTTGAGGATGTGCCAGATCTCATCGGTGGACAGATTGGCAAGGCTCAGCAGATCC
>CAYZKS010000043.1:0-20670 GCA_964478725.1 uncultured Anaerolineales bacterium | reverse complement strand
ACGTTGCCCGGAACAGCCGGCGCTAAGACTTCATGCAACGCACAATCACAGAAACCAGGCCTCCCGCAATTGCGGGAGGCCTGGTTTCTGTGATACCGTCAACGCACTGGCTACTGCCTACTCCTCCGGAACCTCCAGCCGAGGCTGCGAAACGTCTCGTCGGAGACGAGGCAAGACGTATCGCTCCACATCGTTCTCATCGCGTGGCATGGGCACGTCGCAGTAGAGAGACCAGTGTTCCACATGTTCTACGCTGGCGGCGGGTTCCAGCCTTGCCATAGGCCCCATCGTCTCCAACTCGAGCATCTCGGGGTCTATCCAGGTCTCCACATTGGCGCCCATGTCAGCGTAGCGTGCTCCTGGCACAGGCTCGAAGCGCACCACAAACAGGTGCCCTCCGCGCGCGTAGGCGCACCAGCCATCGGGAACCAGAAAGCCCGCCTTTTGAGGCGTGCTGGCCTTGGGATCCTGCCGCGCGAGCACGTACTTGCGGCCCCACGTCCAGCGCCGGTCCGACATGTCCGTATAGGCCCACAGCGTTAGTGTGCTGGCAGGCAACAGCGCTTCGGGGTGCGTGTCGCGCGGCGGCAGCGGGATGATTGCGGTGCCATTCGGAGCCATCACCGAGATCGCCCAGGGCGCCAGTTCGACCGGCCATAGGTTGGTGTTGCGCAGGCGATGCACCACACGCACGTACGCGCCAACCCTCGACAGGTGGATGTCCATCTCGTTCTGGATGCCAGTGGTGGTCTCCACGGCCTGCAGCGTGCGTATCCAGTCTGCGTGGCTGTCCAGGCGCACGGGATCGTTATCGGGGAAGTAGGTACGCGGATGAACCTCTGGCGCGTGCCACAAGCGGTGCCCACCATAGTTGTTCCACTCGCCGCCCCCAGTCTTGCCAAGCGTCGCCGCATACTCGTGGAATTCGTTCTCCTCTCCCACAAAGCCAAAACGAATCACTCGCGGGCCAACGTCTGCAGTAATGACCAGATCCACCTGATCGTTGGTCATGCGGCAGCAGTTCGGCCAACCGCCATAGTTGACTCTCTGTAGCTGCACTTGACCTGGCATGAGCCTCCTTGAGCAAGTGGCCCTCGTGACGCAGAGCCTCGCGTTCTACTTCAGCTTGTCCTGCAGCCAGACGGCGATGGCCTGCATCACCTGCGGGTCATGCCTGGGGCCCTGATGCCCACCACTATCGAGCAACCACAGGCGGCTCCCACTCCCCGCTACAGCATGCAGTCGCTCGCTCACGGTAAAAGGCACGAACTCGTCATCGCGCGCGTGAATGAAGAATACCGGGCGGGGGCGGATGCGAGGTACCACCTGGTAGATGTTGTGCCTCTCCAGATAGGCCAGGTAATCGGGCAAGGTCACCCGCACCTGCCCGCCGCTGTGTTGGATCTCGTGCCAATGCTCGGGGTCGAATAGCCCGTACTGGAGTATGATTTCGGACGCAGTGCACAGAGCCACGACTGTGCGCAGCTCAGGGTGTTCGGCTGCGGCGCACAGAGCGTTGTGCGCGCCCATACTGGCTCCCACTGCGCCGATGTGCTCCGGGTCCACCTCAGACCGCGTGCGCAGGTAAGCCAGCGCCGTGCCCACGTCCTGCCATGCCTGTCCATCCAGCCCGCCGTCGCTCTCCCCATGGCCGCGGCAGTCGAACGCCAGCGCCACAAAACCCTGCCGGCGCAGGAACTTGGCCAGATCGGCATAGTTCTCTTTGCAGCTGGTCAGACCATGGCACAGAATCACCGCTGGCGAGGGAGTGCTGGCCTCCGCAAGGTACAGGTGCACCGCCAGACGTCCTGCGCCTCCCCGGAGGATCAATTTCTCAGCTATGTCACTCATGCCGTCTCAGAACTCCACAGATTGTGCTGCAGCGTGCGAACTATAGCGGCAATGAGATTCGGATGCCGCCTTCTGCGGCTGAGCGATAGGCCGCCTCGACTACCTCCTGCACGGCCGCGGCAGAGCGGAAATCGCACAAGGCAGGCTTGCCCTCCGCCACATTCATCAGCAGATCATACTCGGCCGCCATGTGGTGGTTCATGAAGTAACCTTGCGAGTACTTGCCGCTGGGCCAAATCCGCTCCGTTGGCCGCTCGTCGCGCAGGGGTGGAAGCTCCAGAACGCCGCGCAGCCATTGCTTGCGCTTCAGACTGTGGAATTCGACCAGCTCGGGCTGGCTCGCACGGAACACAGCCGACCCTTCGCTGCCATACACCTCAAAGCCGATCGCATCTGACGCGCCGGCGGCCATGCGCGTCGCCTCGATCATGCCCACGACCCCGCATCCCAACTCGAGCGTGACGTGCGCCCAGTCGTCCACCGTCACCGCCTCGCGCTCAACGCTTCCCGGCAGGATGCAACGGTCGGCAATCCAGGTGCGAGTCATGCCGCGCACGCTCGTGGCCGGCCCGAGCAGGTAGTAGGCCAGGTCCACGATGTGCGCACCCAGGTCCATCAATGCCCCGCCTCCAGACTCGGAGCCGCGTAGCCGCCAGGACATCGGCCGGTCGCGGTCGAGATAGCTGGAGTGAAACAGATGCCCGCGGAAGTTGAGAACCTCTCCCAGCTCGCCGGCATCGATCAACGCCTTCATCTGACGAATGGCCGGGGTGTAGCGCATCACGAATGCCACCTGCGAAATCAGCTTGCGCTCCGTTGCCAGATCGGCCATGGCACGCGCGTCCGCGTAGTTGCATGCCAAGGGCTTCTCGCAGTACACGGCCATGCCCGCCTGCAGAGCGCGCTCTGCCTGCTGCCTGTGCAAGTTGTTGGGGCTACAGATATCCACCACATCGAGCTTCTGGGCAAAGAACTCATCTGCATCGGTAGTTGCCAGCTCGAAGCCGGCCTGTTGCATGGCGTCCTGCTCTGTGTCCAGACGCGAACGCAGTACGGCCGCCAACCTTGGCTTCACCGCAGGCTTGCTGTAACAGTACGCGATGTCCTGGTAGGCCAGGGAGTGGATCTTGCCAATGTATCCCAGCCCGATCAGTCCGACCTTGACTTCCTTTGGCATCGTCTGCCCTCCAAACAGGGTATACGCAGCCTCTCCTACTGAGTCTAGAAGCGCTTGTAGACGATCTTTCCGCGCACCATCGTGAGGTAGACGTGGGCGTGCTCATCCATGATGATCAGGCTTGCGTCCTTGCCCTCGCTGATGCTGCCCAGTCGGCCTGCAAAACCCATCGCTTGCGCCGGGTTCAGCGATGCCATCTTGACCGCCTCCGCCAGGGGCACTCCCACCTGCTCGTGCATGTTGCGCACGCACTCGTTCAGAGTGGCAATGCTTCCCGCCAACGTGCCATCCGCCAACGTCGCACGCCCATCCTTCACAGTGACTTTGTAGCCTACCAGATCATACTCCCCCTGGGCAAGCCCGGCGCCCGCCATGGCATCCGTGATCAGGACGACGCGATCTGTGCCGACACTGCGTATCAGAACCTTCATGGCGCCCGGGTGCACGTGAACGCTATCGGCAATCAGCTCCGCTGTGACATCATCCGAAGCGAGGACTGCGCCCATGACTCCCGGCTCTCGATGCCCGAAACTGCGCTGTGCGTTGAAGGTGTGCGTCACATGGGTGAAGTTGCCGCGCAATGCCTTGGCAGCCGTCGCATAGTCCGCATCGGTGTGGCCCATGGCTACCACTACCCCCTCACTGCGCAGATGCGCCGCCACCTCCAACGCGCCTGGGAGCTCAGGCGCCACAGTCATCTGACGCACCCAGCCACGCCCCGCCTGCAGCACTGCGTCGACCTCTTCAAGCGACGGTGCACGCAGCCAGGCGGGATTGAAGGCGCCTTTTTTTTGAGGGTTCAAAAACGGCCCTTCCAGATGCAGGCCCAGCGGCTCTGCGCCCGGGGCGCCGGCATCTAGAGCAGCTGCAGACTCACCTACAATCGCTGCAAGGCCCTCTGGGTCCGGAGCCGCCACTGAACACAGGAAGCCCGTCACTCCGCCCCCTACCACCCATTCCGAGTAGGCGCGCAGGTCACTCGCGATCCTCCCCGGCTCCCCAAACGTGATGCCGTTGCCGCCATGCACATGCACATCCAGAAACCCGGGCACCACTGTACGGCCGCGCACGTCCAGCCGCAAACCATCCGCGCGGGGGGCATCCGACATCGCGCCCACAAAGGCGATGCGGCCATCATCCGAGACGATTACGGCTCCGTGCTCAATCACGTGGTTTGGGGTGAGAATGCGTGCGTATTCCAGACGTGTTGTCATGATTACCTCCTACTTGCGGTGATTGCTCTTGCGCGATGTCCTAATCATAGGCGCGCTCACCAACTTGGTCAAGCTGCGCATCTACTGGCGCAGGCCTGGGACGTGACAGACAACGGGCGTACGCCCAGGGCGTCAAGCCGGGTTTCTTCCGGGCACACATTGGAGCTATAATGCCCTCAACCAATGCCGCGGGAGGGACTCCGTGAGTGAGCATGCACCTGGCTCCTTCGCCCGGGAGGAAATCGCCAGTCAGGGACGCGCCTGGGAACAAGTGATCCCGCTGGTCACACAACAGGCGGACGGCATACGGCGCCTCTTCTCGCGGGCCGACCACATCGTGTGCAGCGGCTGCGGCTCTGGCCTGAACGTCGCCCACTGTGCCGCGTCGCTCCTGCAGATGCAGACGGGCATTCCGGCACACGCAGCGCCAGCCGCCGACGTCTACCTCTTTCCCACAGAAGCGATCCCCTCCAAAGGCAACACGCTTGGCGTGTTCTTCTCGCGCTCCGGCAAGACCACCGAGACCCTGCGAGCCGCACGCCAACTGCGCGCCCTCGGCATGAGCACACTGGCGGTCACTTCCGACGCCAGCAGTCCCCTGGCATCTGAGAGCGACCTTTGCCTGGCGCTTGCGCCCTTGCAGGAGCAGGCCGTGATCACCACTCGCTCTCTCACCGGCATGATTCTGGCTGCGCAAGTCGTCGCTGCCATCGCATCCGGCGACGCAGCCTACCTGGAGAACCTGAACCGGCTGCCCGGTCTCTGTCAGGCGCGCATGCAGGCCTTCCAGGCCCAAGGACAGCAACTAGGCCGGTGCGGTGACCTGCAGCGCTATGTCTTCCTGGGCAACGGCCCCTTCTACGGCCTGGCGCGCGAAGGCCAGCTCAAACTCAAGGAGATGGCGCAGCCACCCTGCGATGCCTACCACATGCTCGACTTTCGCCATGGACCGCAGTCTACTGTCGACGAGCACACGCTGGTAGTAGCCTTTGTGTCTGATAGCGGCTATGGCCAGGAGGTCGAATTCCTGCGTGATATGCGCGCCCTCGGCGGTCTCACCTGGGCGGTCTGCGAGCGCGCCAATGACGCCTTGCGCAGCAACGCCACCTACTTGCTGGAGCTGCACAGTGGCCTCAGTGAGCTCGAGCGCTTGCCGCTGTGCCTTCCTGCCGTGCAGTACATGGCCTACCATCGTTCGTTGGAACTGGGGTTTGACCCCGACTACCCGCACAACCTCACACACTGGATCGACACGTCCAACCACTCCGGACCTCGCCCATCTGTATAGTCTCAAGAAAGGACCAGGGCCTGTAGAGCACAGGGGGGAAGCGATGACCGAAAAGCGTGCCACAGACGACGCACTGAGCCAAGGCCGTCAACTTGCGGGCAGGTTGCTCGACTTCAAGTTGGGGGAACTGGAGAAGCTGGGGAGTGAAGAGCGCCAGAAGCTTATGGCCGAGTTCCCCCTGCTGACTGAGGCCCAGTTCCAGGATGTGCTGCGGCAGAGCATTGACGCGCAACGCTATCAGCGCGAGCGTGTCGGCTGGCAGGCCGTCCCGCATGACGTCGCGGTGCTTGTGACCGTGGCAGTGACCGCGCTGGTGGACCTGCGCGCAGGCGCCGTGGCAGGCATCGCCACCCTGGTATTGCTGGAAAGCCTGTTCCAGTTCTACTTTGACCGCCGTCTCTACCGCATCCTCAGCGCCCTGGTTTGGTTGACCTATCCCGCATACGTCCTCATGACCTACCTACTTCGCCGCCGAGGTTACGGCATCCCGCAGACCGCGACCGCGGTTCTGCTTACCTGGGTCGGCACCTTCTTGCTGGGCATGCTGGCTCGTCTGCCCGTGCGCCTGATTCTCGAAGCCAGCGCCCGCAGCAAGGCGCAGCTGGCCCAGCGACAGCAGGCGGAATCTGCCAAGCCAGCGTCGGTCGAGCAAGCATCCAAGCACAAAAAGAAGCCGGGCGAATGAACATCCCGGCTTCCAGCTTACCGCACGCCATAGTTGTGTCTGTTAGCGGTTCTTCAGATCCTTGATCACATCCGTCAGCGTGGAGTACTCGATCGCCTCCACACCATTTTCCCGGCAGTGCCTCAGCAAGCTGCCTTTGGCGTAGAGCAGGTCTGCTACACCCACCACCTCTACGTCGCTCAGGCCATCCCCGATGAATGCCACCTGATAGCCCGCTTTCTGATAGCGACGCACAATGCCAGCCTTGTCCACGCCCCGCAGCGGGCTGTTGGGGTCGTACCATGGAAAGGATAGCTGCAGTCCCTGCGGCTCAAAGTCAACCTGGTTCGCATAAGACGTTATGTCGTGCAAACCGTGGCGGGCCAAAATGTACTCGATGTACCAGGTCAACCCATCGCTAACGATGGCAAAGGGATAGCCCCGTTCCCTGCACAGTGTCAGAAGTGCAGGAAGCTTCGGATCGAGCACGACTGCATCCAGCATCGATTCCATTTCAGCGCGGCTTGCCTTGATCGTGGCGAAATTCGCCGTGAGCTCTTCGCGAGTCCCTATCTCTCCGCGCTCCCAGCGCTGCGTGACTCCGACCCACGAGGGGGCAGCGAAACGGGCGTATAGGCTGTCTATGGTACAGGACGGCGTGAGGGTGCCATCAAAATCACTGAGCACGGCCATCCGGGTCATGCAATCTCCCCCATGCGTCATCCCCCTGCCTTCTTCCTGTTTTTGGGGCGCAGGCTCTTCACCCAGGCATCAAGGCTCTCGGGGCTGGTCATGTGCGCCTCCCAGGCCTCACCTTGCTTCACGGCCTTGGCCATAGCGTCGTACAGGTTCTGCGGATACGCCTCGACCCAGCGCACCCAGGCCGGCTTGACAAAGGCCGGAGGGCGGAAGGTCCACCACAGCGCGCACAATCCCAGCAACACCATCAAGGCCTGATAGGCAACGTGCAGCGACCCCAGCCGCGCCGCTGCCTGGCTATCGAAAGCAAACAGCAGAAAGACCAACCCCATCGGCAGGTAGCCGTACACCGCGCCTCTGGAACCCCAGTACCACTTTTTCCACATGCCCAGGCGCGCCGCCAATCCCAGCCCCACAAAGATGACGCCGAATGCCTGCGTCAAGAACGTCCTGTCGAACATGCTACCCCTTTTCCAGTAACTGCAGCGCTCTGCGGCGCAGCTCTTCCGCCACGTCCGCACCATACGGACTGATCAGGGCTTCGTACGTGCCGTCGGCGATCGACACCGCATCCGGGAAATAGCCTGCGTCCTCGTTGGCATAGCTCACCACGCCCGTCCACGGGCAAGGGCTTTGCTGCTTGATCTCCAGCACGGTGCGTGAGAAGGGCTCTCCAGGCATGCCCACCAGCGCCAAGTCACCCATGCGCAGGACTTGTAGCTGGCTCGCGCGCGCCGTCTGACCTGAAAGCTCCTGCGACATCAGCGCTTGCCCCTCGGCGCCCTCTACGCGCGTGTGCGCCCGCCGGATGTCACCGTGCGACGTGCCGCTTGCCTTGAGCCGCTCCAACTCTGCTTTGAGACGCCGCACCTCAGCCTGCGCCGCCTTGGGTGCCGGAAAGGGCCGGAACTTGAGCTGCACTTCGCACACCTCGCCGAACAAAGTGGTGGCATTCTGCGTCACAATGGACTGCATCACCTTGAGCACTTCACCGCCCAGCATGCGGCCCATGCGCTCCACTTCCGAGAACGACTGGTCGCGCCGCGTAAAGCGCGTGCTGACGTCGCCCGATGCCCCATTGGTGAACATGCACACCGTCTTCGGGTAGATGCAGTGCAGGGTGGCCCGCGCCGCGCCTGGGTAGTCCGCCGAGAAGAGCAGGTTTTGGTGCCCCAGCACGGTGGGGTGGCAGCCATAGTTCATCATCACGCACAGCGGTTCACCCGCCGGATCGTCCACCCGCAGCACCAGCACTTCATGATCTGCCAGACCCTTTTCGGGATCATTGCGGTTTCGCCCGAGGCCCTCCACGCGTCCCCGGCCAACGCCCAAGCGCGCCGGCTGTAGCGTCTGCTGCGCCCAGATAGCGGCACCTACCAGCTTGCGCTCTGTGATATCCTGGAGCTCCTCATCCGGCTGGGTGCGGATGCCCGGCGACGGCGGCAGAAATCCTGCTGCTCCCGAGTGCGTGTGTGCACAAGCAAGCATGACGCAATGCCCTGGCACATCAATGGCGCGCTCGATGCCCGCACGCACCCGTCTGGTAAAGTCCAGGCTTACTCCCAGCAGGTCCATGGCGATCAGCACCGTGGCCTGCCCACCTGAGCGTAACAGCAAGAGTTGCGCCAGCAACGGATCGTGCACTCCAATGCTGTTGCCCTGCCGGGCGCTGTAGCCGTCAAACCCCGCCCCTACCGGGGGCGTGATGTCCACGTCTACTGCTGCTGCCAGCAAGTTCTCCCGTGCCACCTTCGCGCCTACCAAATCTTGATGCGTCCTTTGTAGCGCTCCAGGAAGCCGCGGTTGAACTCATCGCTGCCGTCCAGGTTGCCACTCATGAATACCGGTGCATCGATCCCCTGGTCGACCAAGTTCTGGATGGCCTGCACCACAATGGAATGCATGATGAACAGCCCCACCACACCAGAACCCGCGCCCACGGGCTGCTTCATTCCCTGGATATGCAACACGCAGTCGCCCTTGGGACAGCCGTTGTCAATCACTACGTCCGCAACCTCGTACAGCTTCCTGCCCGTTGAGACCCGCGACGTGGTGCCCTTGGAATGCGCCAACGAGGTGATCGCTACCACCGGCACGCCGCGCGCCCTGGCGACCTCGGCCATCTCGACTGGGGCAGCGTTGCGCCCCGAGTTGGAGATGACCACCAGCATGTCTTTGGGGCTCACCTCATAGTAGTCGAGGATTACTTCCGCCATCCCCTCCACACGTTCCATGTACTCGCTCTTGATTACCTGCTGATGGCCGGTCAGGCTCGGCTCCAGGATGGCATCCACGGCAGCTAGGCCTCCTGCGCGGTAGGCCACGTCCTCCGCGATCACGTGCGAATGGCCGGTGCCGAAGGTGTACACGATGCCGCCAGCGGCGACAGCGTCTGCCATGAGCTGGGCAGCCTTCTGAATGCCGTCCATTTGCGTCTGCATGATCTTGCTCAGGATGTCCTGAATGGCACTGAGGTACTCGGGCACAAGGTTGGTCTTCACGCTCGCCTCCTGCGTCTATTCCTTTTGTTGATACTTGAATACGTACTCCCTCACCCGTTGGCGGTAGTAGCAAAAGTCGTCCCACGACACATCTGGATGCACGAGATGGTCCACAGTCGGGATGTAGCCCCCGGTGGTCAACAGGTATGGGAGCTTGGCCTCCAATTCGGCGTCAATCGCTGCGCGCCCCCTGGCAATCTGCATCTTGTTGAGCCCACCGATCATCAGCAGGTTCGGGAACTGGCGTCGCACCGCGGCCACATCCATGCCGGCTTGGGCCTCCATAGGCCAGAGGCCATTCACTCCCGCAGCCAGGAATTTGGGTATGAGGCTCCAACAGTTGCCGTCGGTATCCACCCAGATGGCGTCCACGCCATGCGCCCGCAGGAAACCCGTAATCCTGCGGTAGAAAGGCGCGCAAAAGCGGTCGAACATGGCTGGAGAGATCATCGGACCGTTCTTGAACGCCATGTCCTCAAAGAACGAAACCATGTCCAGGTCGATCCTTGAAACGATGACCTCCAACATCGCCAGCCACAGTTCGGTCAGATGAGCGTTGATGTCCAGAATCAACTGTGGGTCATCGTGATAGGTGATCGACTGCTGGTAGATACCGAGCAGCTCGCGCGGCATCGCAAAAAAGCCATCCATGACCTGCCCGAAGGGAAAGTCACGCTCGCGGTACGTGCCAATCACTTCCTTCCATCCGGCAGGAAAGCGCTCCTCGACCTGCTCCAGGCGCAGGCGTTCGGCCTTGATGGCTTCCCAGCTGGCCCGGTCCTTCACCGGCCAGCCTTCCGGGCGCGGCAGCGAGCCGGCATCCTTGCGTGAGCGCATGGTAACGCCGTCGGCATTGCGCACCAGTTTGGTGTGATCATCCTCTTCCAATGTCACCTCTGGGAAGAGTGGGTAGAGCCGCCAGTACACCGGCACCTGAACGCAGCCAGCGTCGAATCCCATCAGGTTGTGGATGTCCACGTCACGATAGCGCAGCTTGGGTGGCATGGGCGGGTGGATGTTGGCATCCCCGTACACGCCCACCCCGCGCTGCTGGTAGGGCGGGATCGAAAACGCCGTGCGGCGCAGCCCCTCGCGGTGCCAACGTTCGACCACTTCAACCCAGTATCCGCACTCCCACAGCAGAGTGCGCACGCCTGGGCGGAAATGCATGATGGCCTGGTATCGCTCGCGCGTCGTGAGCTCGTCAACCATGGGCAGGTCCCTCCTCGGCTCGACGCAGAGCCTCGGCCAATGCCCTTACCCTGCCAGCATCCACTACGCCGCCACGTTGCGGTGGCACCCGCGCGGCCGCACCCGCGTGCACGTTACGCACGCCCGTGGCGCGCACGAGCTCTACCACGTTGTCCAGGCGCACTCCGCCCGCCAGGTAGAGGTCAATGCGCCCGCTCGCGACCTCGGCAAAGTGACGGATGCGCGCCACGTTGTCCCCTGCCTTCCCAGCCACTTCCTGGCCGCCATGAGTGCGCATGCTCTGGAATCCCAGCGCAATGATCTCCTCAATGGCTGCATCCTGGTCTTGGGCGAGGTGCCATACGTTGTGAAAGTGCAGGTGCCGCCCTTCGGCCGCGTCGCGAAAGCGTCGCACGGCCTCCACATCGATGCGAGCCTCTGCGGTCACACAGCCAAGCATCAGCCCGGAGGCTCCCAGGCGACAGGCGGTCCGGATGTCCGAGCACATCACCGCCACGTCTTCTGGCGAACACACCGAGGTGCGAGCGTGCGGCCGGATCATCACCAGCACTGCAATGCGTACCGCGCTACACACACGCTCGATCATGCCCGCGCTCGGGGTAAGACCCTCCTCGGACAGCCCGGTGACCAGCTCCACCTGTGTGGCGCCCCCGGCCTCCGCAGCCAGCGCATCCGCCACTGTCTCGGCAATGATCTCCAGCATGGCCTATTTTGCCCACTGAGGCAGAGCCTTCTGGATGGTCGGCCAGTAGTCGTTCTCGGACTCTGCTGGCATCATGCGGCAGGTGATCTTGATGCCCATGTCATGCAGCTGCTTCAGCGCCTTCACACCGGACTCTGTCAGATATACCGTATTGGATACACGCTGCGAACCGCGCACAAAGGCCTGGTTGCCAAGGTTGAGCACCGGCAGCTTCAAGCCGGCCTCTTCCAGCGCCAGCCCATCATCCGGGAACTTGGCAATGATGAAAATGCCCTCGTGCTCAGCTTCCGGACTGTTGCAGTAGGCCACGCAGTCTTGGACGGAAAGAACCGAGACCTTGCATCCCAAGGGCGCAACCGCCTTGAGCAGAGTCACCTGCATCGGATCGGCCGCGACTCTGTCGTTGGTGACAATCAGGTGCTCGATCTTGAACGCAGAGTTCCACGACACCAGAATCTGCCCGTGTATGAGACGATTGTCCATGCGTACATGCAGAACTGTCATCTGATTCCCTCCCCTACTGCGATTTCAGGCCGGCCTTTGCGCCAGCGTTTCTGACAACGTCCGGATTCCGCTGCCTCCGGCATCGCGCGCGATCTTGGTCAAGGCCTCCAGATCCTGCCCCTCGCGCTGCACCGCCAATTCCAGCAGCATTGGGAGGCTCATGCCCGTCAGGACGTCCATGTGGCCATGCTGCATGGCCACGCGGGCGCTGGCATTGAAGGGGCTGGCCCCGAAAACGTCCACCAGAACGAGTACGCCATCGCCCGCATCCACTTGCTCCACGGCAGCCGCGACCCGCTCTGTCAGCGATTCAATTCCATCCTCTTCTCGCAGAGCCACCGCCAACAGACGTTCTTGTTCCCCCACAATCATGCGAGCCGCATCCAGCATGCCCTCCGCCATCTGCCCGTGGCTGACCACCACGATACCGATCAAATCATCCTCCTATTGCAGGCCGAACATACTATTGATCTTGCCGCCGTAGCGCCCCATGACCTTGGCGTTGTGCTCGTCTGACCCGTCCAGATTGGCGCTCCTCAGCACGGGCGGATCAAAGTCCTTGTCCAGCATGTACTGAATGGCTTCGGACATCACCGCATTCATCAACGCCGCGCCCAGCACCGTCGAGACCGCGCCAGCCCTGTCCTTCATGCCCTTGAACTTCAGGCACGCGTCGCCTACCGGCGTTCCCGTGTCCAGAACCACGTCGCCGAGCTCATACAACTTCTTGCCGCTGGAGTGGCGCGAGGTAACTTTCTTGGAGTGCGCCAGCGAGGTCACGGCGATCACCTGCAGGCCCATCTGCTTGGCCAACATCGCGACCTCGATCGGCTCCGGATTGCGGCCTGAGTTGGAGATCACAAAGATGGTCTCCCCCGGCTTGAGGGCCAGGTTCTTCAGTAGTACCTGCCCAAAGCCCTCCACACGCTCGGCGCGTCCCCACATTGGGTCGGGAATCTGCACAACGGGATACAATCCCCCCGCGCGCGCATTCACTTCCTGCGAAAGCAGCTGCGAGTGCCCACTGCCGAAAGTATACACCAGACCACCCGCAATGATGGTATCGCCCACCATGTGCGCAGCCTTGACAATCCCAGGCCCCTGCTTGTCTCTCATCCTCTGCAGCAACCTGCAGACCTCGTCCAGATACTGTGTGTACATGCTCCCTCCCTTTCAAAGAACGGGGTAATTGGAGGCTTTCGCCTCCAATTACCCCGTTGCGTTCGTTTCTAGCGCCTGATGGTCGCTGAGCCTAGCCAAAGATGCCGAGCGCGCCACCAAGGAAGCCGATGACCAGTAGCACCACGATCACGCGCACTGGGTTCCAGCCCTTCTTGAGCAAGTAGTACGCCAGGCCGGTTACCAGCACGGGCAGCAGGTAAGGCATGATCGCATCCAGATTCTCTTGGATCGAGATGGTTTGTGTGACAGTCTCGCCCCGAATGGTTACATCGCGCACCCACTTCAGTGGGGTCTTGAGGCTGACGATGGACGGTGCAAAGCCGCCCACCACGATCAAGCCAACCAGGGTCGCAGCTTCGGTCAGCCGCCCAATTGCGCCGCTTCCCAGTTGCGCGATCATGTTGGCCCCCTGCCTGTACGACCAGAAGAATTGCCAGTAGCGCACGGCAAAGTAGGGGATCAACACCAGCAACCAGGTCAGGATGGGTCCCAGGATGTTGCCCTGCAGAGCCATCACCGAACCAATGCTGAAGATGATGCTGTTGTAGAGCGCCCACAGCAGTGTGTCGCCCACTCCAGCCAGCGGGCCCATCAACCCCACCTTCAAGCCTTCGGTCGTCTCCAGCGAGGCGCCGGCTTCCTCGAGGGCGATGTGCGCGCCAAAGATCAGCGGCCCGCCCACAAAGGGATTGGTGTTGAAGAAGTTCAGGTTGGTCTGGAAGGCTTCCTTAAAGTCCTCCGGATCCGGCCGGGTCTTCTTCAGGATGGGCAGCATCATGTAACAGTAGCCGCAGTTCTGCATGCGCTCATAGTTCCAGCCGCACTGGATCATGAACAGGTGACGCCAGAACGCCGACATCAGGTCAGCACGAGTGAGTTTTGCGCCTGCCATCGCTAGGCCTCCTTTGCCCGGTACTTCAACTGCTGGTAGATCAACGCCACGGCAATGGCCGCGAGTGCGATGCCCACCAGAGGGATCTTCAGGTAGGCGTAGAGCACAAAGCCCAGCAGCAAGAAGGCGGGGTACTTCTCTACAGGCATGATCTTCAGCAGCATGCCAAACCCTAGAGCAGGCAGGATGCCGCCAGTCACGCTGAGCCCCTTATTGAACCAGGGATTCGCCTCGAAGAAGGCCGACACCGCTTTCACCAAGCCTTCCCCGAAAGCCACAGCCAAGAACACAGGCAGGCCGCGCGACAAGCCCCAGATGACGTGGCTGAACAGCACCATCATGCGCTCAAAGCCCTTGACGTCACCCTCGGCAGCGTAGCGGTCAGCGCGGTGAGCAAAGATGAAGTTGAGGAATCGGTTGAGGATGTCTACCTGCGTTAACAACAGGGCCGCAGGAATCGCCAGTGCCAGACCCGTTTCAAAACCATGGGTCTTGCCAAAATAGGTGCCCAGAATCGCACCCACGGTGTAGTCGGGTATGGTCGCACCGCCGTAGGTGTACACGCCCAGGCCCATGAGCTCGAGAGTGGCACCTACCTGCATGCCCGTTTGGATGTCGCCCACCAGGATGCCGGCGCCAAAACCGGCCAGCAATGGGCGGAAGCTCATGACGAACGTTGGGCCTAGCATATCGTAAACGCAGTAGTAGGCCCAGGCTCCCAGAATCAAGCCCATTACGATGTTCACGGGTACCTCCCTCCATAGAGAGTTAGTGTGAAGAGTAAGTCCAGGCCGACTGCACAGGGTCCACATTCGTCGCTAGGCATCACCCCCTCTCCACATGTGTTGAGCTTTCCTGTGGCCAGGAGTACGTTGGCAGTCCCACAGCATAGCTCAATCCCGCTACCGGCTCGTAACAGCGCAGGCTCCCGCTAACGAGCCTGTGGCTGCCACGACACGGTTGCCTCCGCAACGAGGCACCACACCGTTGGGTATGTACTGGTATATACCTAAGGTTAGTCCAGATTCGGTCAAAAGTCAAATCCGGGCTACTGATGATCCTCTCTGGATGGAGTACGCACAGCTACTCCCCGGACATGGCGATCATGTCCTCCAACAATCGCTGCGTTCGCCATGCCTCCCAGGCGTTGGTATCAGGTTGCTGACGCGTGCGCACGCACTCGGAAAAGTGTGCGATCTGGCCCACGAAGCCACGCTGCTCGAGCATCCTTGTCCAGCTTCCCTGACTGGCCTCCCACCTGTGCTCACCTTCCGCATCGATCAATCTCACGCAGTTAAAGGCCTCCACATACAGAGATGCTCCATCGCCGTGTAGCGCGTAGCGCTCGCTCCAGTGCCCGGATTGCAGGCTGGTAGCCACCACCCCGCAACCTCCGCCGGGCAGCCTCAGCGTGCTTGCCGCGCTCACGAGCCGCGCGTCGCGCACCTGGTGCACGCTCTGTACTGCAGTTGCGTCGCCGCAGAACCAACGCAGCAGATCGATCAGGTGAATCGTGTCGTCCAGATACTGGTTGCGCAGGTCCACGTGCAAAGGGCTGACTCGTTGCTTCTCCAGCAAGCACAACGTTGCCAGGCGATCACCCCAGACCGCACGCGCCTTCTGGTGCAGGGGCGCATAGCGCCGGTTGAATCCCACCATCAGCACACGCCCCAGTTCGTCGGCGACCTTGGCCAGTTCGTGCGTGTCGGCGCTGCACATTGTAGCAGGCTTCTCCACGAACACATCCACGCCCCCGCGTAGCAGGCGTGTCACCGTGGCCTTGTGATCCGACGTTGGAGTCAGCACCACTGCTGCCTCGGGCTTCCAGGCCAACACCTCATCCAGGCTCGTGGCGCCTCGCGAAACGCGGTACTGCGACTGCAGACGTGTTACCGTGGCCGGTGTGCGACTGCAGAACATTAGCTCGATTCCTTCCAGGCAGGTCAGGACCGGCAGATATGCTTTGCGAGCTATCCCGCCCAGACCGATTACACCCACGCGCATGGCGCCCCCCGGCTTTGGCACGTTGGCCTGCTGTCTGCGATCGCCTTCAACTTAGCGGTAACCGATACAGATCCCCCCGATAGGCCGTACGCGAGAACTCCACCGCTGCCCCTGAATCGAGGTACGTGATCTGGTCCACGACCAGAAGCGCGGCCGGACGGGTCAGGCCCAGGGCAGCGGCGCTTTCTGCATCTGCCAGCATCGCCTCGGCTGTTCGGCGACTGCGCGCCAGATGCAGTCCGTAGACGCTGCGCAACACCTCATACAGCGACGAACGACCCAGGTCGTGCTCCAACAGCCCGGGGCACAACACGTGCGGCAGGTACGAGGTTTGCAGCGCCATCGGCATCCCATCCACCAGCCTCAGACGAGCCAGACGCACCAGACGCGCCCCGACCTCCAGCCCCAAGGTGCGGGCAAGCACGGTGGAGGCAGCAACCATCTCCGCACCCAGAACCTGGCTGCTGGCCTTCTGGCCGCGCCGGGTCATCTCCTCGGTGAAGCTCAAGAGCGGGTCGCTTTCGGCATCCAGCTTGGGTTGCGCCACGTACAGGCCCTTGCCCGGAATGACATACACCACGCCTTCGTGGCACAACTCGTCAATGGCGTGTCGCACCGTCATGTGGCTCATCCCATGGCGTTCTGCCAGCTCACGCTGGGAGGGCAACCGATCGCCTGGCGCCAGCTCTCCGCGCGCGATGGCAGCGATGAGTTCTTCCTTCAACTGGGCATACAGCGGCAGTGTGACTTTCATTCGGTCACCTCACCTGCAATCCTGACAGTCCGGCAACTTCTTCACGCTTTTCGCAGCTCTGGCTCCTCACGGCCGGGCGACAGCACCGCGTCCAATATTGCGCGCATCGCCGCCGGGGAATCGGGGTTGCGATCGCGGGCCAGCGACCAATAGTAGGTCAGCAGTTGCAGCGGCGGTAGGTAGACCAGAGCGCCGAGCAACGCATCGGCCGCCTCCGGCAAAGCGATCGCCCAATCCTCCAGGCCGTGTAGGTCCAGTCCTGGCTCCGTCAAGCACAGGCTGTGAGCTCCCACGCTGCGCACCACGCGCAACAGCTCTTGGGTCAGCACCGCATCGTAGGCGTGAACCATGGGCACCACCAGCCAATCTGAATCCAACCCACCCACAGGGCCGTTCAGCAAGCCGTCAGTGCTGTCAAAGCGAGTGGTGACGTAGGCCGCCTCCTGCACTTTCATCGCTGCCTCGATAGCCGTGCCAAAGTTGCTGCCGGTGCCCAGAAACACGGCGTGTGCATGCTTGGTCACGTTGGGCAGCAACTCCTTGATACGAGGCTCGGTGGCATCGAGGGAGCGCTTGACGCGTCCAGGCATACCCTCAAGTTGCTCCAGACGCGCCGCAGCCTCGGCGTCTTCTTGATTTGCCAGGGCCAGACCCACTGCCATCAGCAGCCCGGTGCCTGCAATCACACTCTTGGTTTTTGGGAACGTGATCTCTGCCCCCTCAGCGGTGACGAGTGCTACCTGGGACTCGCGCGCAAGCAGGCTGTCCTTGCTGCCAGTGACCCCCACTGCCAGCGCCTCCCTGCGCATTCCTGCGGCCAGCGCGTCCACCACTGCCCCGCGTTCGCCCGAGCGTGAAACAGCGATCACCAAGCTGTGCTTGTCCACCAAACGCGACACATAGTAGGGGAATTCAGAGGCCGGCATCACATAGGTGGGCAAGGGGCAATGGTAACGAAACGTAGGCAATGCCATCATGGCGGCGGTGTAAGAGCTGCCCACACCAGTCACGAGGATGCGCTGAATGTCGGCCTGCTTTGCGCGCTCAGCCAGCGCGCGGACTGCCGCCCGGTTGGCGTCCAGAGTGCGGCTGAGGGCATCCGGTCCTTCGTGGATATACCCAATCATGTGAAAGGTCTCGGCCATGTCAACCTCCCCGTCACATCCAGTATCAGGTCAGAGTACGCCGTAACACAGGGCGCTGCATACTGGCAGAGCGGGTCACCCCTGCCCAATACCGTGCCTGAGCCCCAGCGCTCGCCGGGCGGCTTCAACAATGTGACGCGCTCCGATGTGATACTCCTCAGCCAGGTACTCCGCGCTGCCCACCTCGCCAAAGCGGTCGCGTATGCCGACGCGCACGACAGGTACGGGCAAACGCTCGGCCACGCTCTCGGCCACCGCGCCACCCAGGCCACCCAGGATGTTGTGATTCTCAGCCGTCACGATGCAGCCCGTGTCCCTGGCCGCGCTCAGCACCTCGCCCTCATCCAGGGGCTTGATGCTGGACATATTGACCACTCGCGCTGACACGCCTTCGTCCGCCAGGTGCTCTGCGGCCAGCAAGGCCCGCTCCAGCATGATTCCAGACGCAATCAGCGTCACGTCACGCCCATCGCGCATGCGCAGGGCGCGCCCGGCCTCAAAACCGTGGGTAGACGAGTCCAATATGATGGGCACGTTCTTGCGGATAGCGCGCATGTACGCAGGCCCTGCGTGCTGCGCCATGTACTGCACAATGGCGCCGATCTCGGTAGCGTCACACGGCTCGAACACACTCATATTGGGCATGGCGCGCATGATGGCCAGGTCCAGCATGCCCTGGTGCGTGGCGCCATTGCTGCCAGAGGCCAGCGCGGCCTCCATGCCGATGATCTTGACGTTGGCCTCACAGTGCGCCAGGGTGGCCACCTGATCTGCGACACGCTGCGTGGCAAAGCAGGCAAAGGACCCACAGAACACGGTCTTGCCCGAAAGCGCGAGGCCCAATGCCACCCCAACCATGTTGGCTTCGGCGACGCCCAAGTTAAAATAGCGCTGCGGAAACGCGTGCACAAAGGCATCGGTCTCGGTGACGTGCCGCAAGTCTGCGTCCAGCACCACCACGTTCTCGTCACGTTCTCCAGCGGCCAGCAGGGCGCTGCCTAGGGCCTGTTTCATCGTGGCGTATGCCATCACCGGCCACCCTCTCCCGCCAGGGCGGCCTCAGCCGCGGCCAACTCGCACAACGCAGTCTGATAGTGGCTGTCTTCGATTACCTTGGCGTGCCACTCCACGCGATTCTCCATGAAGGAAATGCCCTTGCCCTTGATCGTGTGGGCAATGATCATGTGCGGTTGCTGAGGCCCGCTCTTGGCCAAATGGATGGCGTCCAGAATCTGTTCCAGATCGTGCCCATCCACGCACTGCACGTGCCAGCCAAAGCTCTGCCAGCGGGCCTGCGCTGGCTCCAGGCCGATAATGTCACACACAGGGCCGTCCAACTGCAGGCGATTGCAGTCCAGGATCGCGATCAGCCGCCGCAGCGCAAACTGAGACGCGGCCATAGCCGCCTCCCAAACCTGCCCCTCCTGAGTCTCCCCGTCCCCAAGCAGCACGTAAACGTAGCGATCCTTCTCATCCATTCGATCTGCCAGCGCCATGCCCACACCCACCGACAGCCCCTGCCCCAGTGAGCCGCTTGACACCTCAGCGCCGGGCACGCGGTGCATGTCGACGTGCTTCTGCAGGCGCGTGCCATTGGCGTTGAACGTCTCCAACTCATCCACCGGGAGGAAGCCTCGTTCGGCCAGCACCGCGTAGAGCGCCGGCCCGGCGTGGCCTTTGGACAGCACCAGCCGGTCGCGCTCAGGCCAATCTGGATCTTCGGGGCGAATGCGCATGGCCTGGAAATACAGAGCTACCAGGATCTCCACGGCCGAAAGTGAGCCGCCAGGATGCCCCGTTCCAGCTCGGTGCATCATCTCCACAATGTGGCGTCGCACGCTCAAGCAGGTGCATCGCATGGCGGACAGGGAAGCGTCTTCCATCCTCGTCAGTGCCCTTGATACGCCTTTTCCTGCCAGGCCACAGGCGTCCACACAGTGCCGGAAGTTGCCTCTGTTACCAATTCTGCGGTGCTCATTTGCAGCACTTGCTTCAGGGCCCAGGCGGCACCGCCCTCGTCGTTGCAGGGCGCGACCAGGTCTGCTGCGGCTTGCACGTCGGGTGGAGCGTTGCCCATGGCCACAGCCAGGCCCGCCACCTCGAACATGCTCAGATCATTGTAGTAGTCGCCGACCGCGGCAGTGCGTCGCAGCTCCAGACCTAGCTGGTCGGCCAGGAGGGCCAGGCCGCTGCCCTTGCTCACGCCAGCGGGGTAAAAGTCGATACAGCGCGCCGCAGTATACGCGCTGGTCAGCGTGGGCAACTGCTCTCGGACCCGGCGCTCCACTTCTGCCAGCACTTCGGGGTCGCCCACGATCGACACCTTCAGCGGCGCTGACGGCGCGCTGCGCAAGACGTCATCCACCACCGGCATTGTGAACCGGCGCTCGCCGCCGCTCCAGTCCGTGCTTCCAGGGGCGCGTTCGAACAGCATCCACTCAGCGCTTTCAAAGAAGAGCGAGGCCCCCATGGCGCGGCCCATCTTCGCCAGCGCCACAACCTCTTCCCATGCGAATTCCATGCAGCGCATCACAGGCCCGCCGATAAGGTATGCGATGTAGCCCCCTCCAGACGCCACGTAAGGCGTTGTCAGTCCCAGTTCCGACAGGTAGGGAAGCAAGGCCGACTTGCCCCGCCCCGTGACCACCGACACCACCAGGCCTTGCTCCGATGCGGCCCGCACTGCATGCAGCAAGCCTTCGGAGAGCTCGCCGCTCGTGTCAAGCATGGTACCATCCAGATCCAACGCCACCAGATCAAAAGCCCGCTCCCGTACGGTACTGCCCTCGTGCTCTAGCTCAATGTTGTCTGCCAAGTTCTGTTCGTGTTCCTCCATCCCAAAAGAATCATTCCCTGTAGACGATCTGCCCCCCGATGACC
>CAYZKS010000042.1:13923-21333 GCA_964478725.1 uncultured Anaerolineales bacterium | reverse complement strand
TAAGGCTGCCAGATAAGCCATGGCTGAGCCCATGCTGGGCGCTTGATGCCGGCGTCCTTCATGTGGCTCCTCCTGCTGTTGCGGATCGAGTCACTTGATGCTATAATCACGCGCTGGTGAGTCCTGGGCGTCTCACCTGCGCGCAATCCCCAGACAAGGAGGTCTAGCGTTGAACATCATCGTCTGCATCAAGCAGGTGCCAGACACGACGGAAGTCAAGATCAACCCCGAGACCGGGACGCTTATCCGCGAAGGAGTGCCCAGCATCGTCAACCCCTTTGATACGTACGCCATCGAGGAGGGCTTGCGCCTCAAGGAGAAGTTTGGCGGCAAAGTCACGGTGATCTCGATGGGTCCGCCACAGGCCAATGAGGCGCTGAAGGAAGCGGTTGCCATGGGCGCTGACGAGGCCATCCTGCTGTCTGATCGCGCCTTTGCCGGTTCCGATACCTGGGCCACAGCCTACACCCTCTCACAAGCCATTCGCAAGCTCGGTGCGTTCGATCTCATCCTGTGTGGCAAACAGGCTATCGATGGCGATACTGGCCAGGTGGGTCCGGGGATTGCACGCCAGCTTGACATCCCGCAGCTCACCTACGTCTTCAAGATTCAAAAGCTTGACCCCGAGACGCGCAGCGTGTCTGTCGAGCGGCTGCTGGAAGAAGGGCGCGAAGTGGTCGAGACCCACCTGCCAGCGTTGCTCACTGTGGTCAAAGATATCAATCAGCCGCGCTATCCCACTTTTCTGGGCATCCGCCGCGCCACCAAGATGCAGATTCCCGTGTGGGGCGCGGCAGACTTGGACAACACTGACGCCGAGAAACTCGGCCTGAAGGGCAGCCCCACGCAGGTGGTCAAGGTTTTCAGCCCACCCAAACGCGAGGGCAAGGTCGAGATGATCCAGGGAGAGAGCCCTGAAGAAACCGCGTCCATGCTGGCCGACAAGCTCATGGCCGAAAAGGTCATCTAGGAGGACATCATGCCACTCTTGGAAATCAACAAGGATCTATGCACCGGCTGTGGAGCTTGTGTGGATGCATGCCCCTTTGGGGCGCTGAAGCTGGTGGATAACGTGGCAGTGGTGGACGACCAGTGCACCGCCTGCGGCGCCTGTCTGGACGTGTGCCCGGTGGAAGCGCTCAGCCTGCCCGAGCGCCCTGCCGCTGCCGCGGAAGGGCTAGCAGCCTACCAAGGCGTGTGGGTTTGGGTCGAGCAGTTCCAAGGCCAGGCCTGCGGCATCTCATGGGAGATGCTCGGCCAGGGACGCAAACTGGCTGACCAGCGCAAAGCCACACTGACGGCCTGCGTGTTGGGACACAATGCAGAGCATATCGCCAAGGAGGCCATCGCCTATGGCGCGGACCGCGTCTTCTGGGTGGATGACCCTACTCTGGCGGTCTACCGCACCCAGCCATACGCTACTACCTTGGTCAACCTGGTGCGGCAGTACCGGCCTGAGATCTTTCTCTTGGGCGCCAGCTCGCGCGGGCGCGATCTTGCCGGCTCGGTGGCAACGGAACTGTACACCGGCCTCACCGCCGACTGCACCGGACTAGACATAGACCTGGAGAAGGGACTGTTGCGCCAAACCCGCCCGGCCTTTGGCGGCAATATCATGGCCACCATCATCTGCCCGAACTACCGCCCGCAGATGTCCACCGTACGCCATCGCGTGTTCGAGATGCCGGTTGCCGACATGGCGCGCCAGGGCCAGATCATCGCGGTCAAGCCAAACCTCACCGAGGAGCAGATTGCCACGCACGTGGTGGATTTCATCACGGAGCAAGGCCAGGTCAACCTGGCGGACGCCAAGATCATCGTCTCGGGCGGGCGCGGGGTAGGCGGTCCGGAGGGATTCAAGCCCATCCAGGAATTGGCGGAGGCGTTGGGCGGAGCCGTGGGCTCCTCCCGCGCAGCGGTGGACGCCGGCTGGATTCCGTACGCACATCAGGTCGGCCAGACCGGCCGCACTGTGCGGCCTGATCTTTACATCGCCTGTGGCATTTCGGGCGCAGTGCAGCATCTGGCGGGGATGGGCACGGCCAAGGTCATCGTGGCCATCAACAAGGACCCCGAGGCGCCCATCTTTGGCGTGGCCAACTATGGCATCGTGGGCGACCTCTTCCAGATTGTCCCGGCACTGACCGAGCAATTCCGCAAGAAACTGCACAAGTAGCGAACGCTCCACAGACTTCGGAAGTCTTCTGAGACTTCCGAAGTCTGCAGCCCTGAGAACCGACTAGCCTAGAACCTCTTCAGCATCACCGGCAGAAACAGGCGTGTCTCTGTGACCTGGGGCAGCCCCATCACGTAAAGGAAGCCGCTACCGAGCTGATAGTGGGTGCTGTGGCTGAAACCGGGTGCTGCCTGGCCGATGCTGGCCTGTAGTTGGTAGTGTGCTGATGAAGAGTAGCCGCCTCCACTGCCAACCAAGGACCAGGTGATGCGGCTGGCGGCGTCAGCCATCGCCACAGCGGTTACGGCCAGCAGGAGCAGTGCGCACAACGTCAAGAGCAAGAGTGCTCTTTTTTGCATGGCCCACCCCCTACAGAACCACGAGGCTGGCTTCGTTGCCGTTCACCACCCACATGTTGCTGCCATCGAACGTAATGCCGCGCGGACCGTCGCCTACCGGATATGTCCCGACCAGCGAGCCGTCGCGTGCGCGCAGCTTGGTGACAGAGTCGCCAGCAAAGTTCGTCACCCAGATGTGCCCGCCGTCAAAGGCCAAGCCGCGCGGCTCATCGCCGACAGGATAGGTACCCAATAGAGCGCCGTCACTGGATCGAAGCCGCGTTACGGTGTCCGAACCCGAATTGGCGATCCACATGCTGGAGCCGTCAAACGTGATGCCGATCGGGCCAGTGCCAGCCGGGTAGCTGTTGATGATCGCACCGGTCGTGCGATTGAGCACTGTAACCGTGCCTCCGGCTTCGTTGGTCACCCAGATATTGTTGCCGTCGAAGGCAACCATACGGGGACTGTTGCCACAGGCATACGTACCGACTACTGCCGGCGGGATGGCGCCAGCACGGATCTTGCTGACACTATTGCTTCCCTCGTTGACTACCCAAACAAACCGTCCGTCGAAACACAGGCCGTTGGGGTTTGTGCCGACAGGGACAGTGGCAACGAGCTGGCCATCCATCATGCGCAGCACGCTGACGGCGTTGTCGTTGCGGCAGGCCACCCAAAGCCGCGCGCCGTCAAAGGCCATCCCGATAGGGTACTGTCCAACCGGGTACGTGCCGAGAACAGAGCCATCAGCCACCAGGCGGCGGGTCACGGTGTTGCTCATGCTGTTTGTCACCCAGATGCTCATTCCGTCAAATACTGCGCCCTTGGGCTCACCACCCACCTGGTAGCGGATCCCCGCCTCGTTCACTTCGTACCAGCGATGCAGCGCAATGCGTCGCAGGTTCGCGCCCTCCATCAGCACCGACCCGCCGACTACCAGCGAGGGGCCCTCGGCGCTGTTGAACATCGCTCCTACGCCCTTTTCGCTCTGGGCGATGATGCCGGCGCCGGTGCCCATGTTGTTGATCGCGAGCATGGCCCCGGGCGCCTGCGTGCTGCTCACTGTCCCGGAGATGCCGGCTCCCGGTATGAGGGTGAAGGCATACGGCGCGCCCGTGAGGCGCTGCCTGGGGGTCATCTCTGCGTCGCTGCCAACCTGAACGCCCAGCCACAGGTTGTTGATGGCTTCGACCCCTCCGGGCTTCAGAGGCGGATCCACATTCAACAGGATGGTGAACAGACCGTTGGCATCCGTGGTGACGTTGCTGGTCTGAGTCCAGATTGCCGTGCCGCCGGAGGGCTGCTCATAGATACGGAATGCGATGCTGACGCTCTGATTGGCGATGGGGTTGCCACCCGCATCCGCTAGACGTCCCTGGTAACTCACCTGGAACTGCATGGACGCCGGTGCGGACGTAGGCCGGGCGCTCACCCCGGCCACAAATGCCAACAACGCTACTCCGGCAATCACAAATACTGCTGCCAGAACTCTACGTGCGTGTTTCATGGGAATCTCCTTTCTTTGGTCGTATAGGGGAGCCTGCCGAACAGATGATCATGAGTAGAGAGATCGAATCTCATGCCCGCCGAGGCTGTGGAGGTTGCGCGAAGACGGCAGGTTTCGTGCCACGAGCAGTGAGGTTCATGAGCCGAACAGTAGTGAGGGTGGTTGTATCAGAGACGGACGCGTTTGTCGCGGCGGATGGAGCGAACACAAGACAGGCTGCTGCACTGCAGATGAGCGGGCAGACCACGCTGCATGGAAGAAGCATTGTGCCCTCCCTACGCCAGCAGGAGAATGACTAGCGTCCAGCTACGGACTCATGTCCGCCCGGCAGGCCGCCGCGACGCTGAATGCTCTGCCCTCCAGACGCGCATGCGGTGTGGCTCTAGGCGCAGGCATGACCATGCGTCGGCAACGACCTGTTGTATGCTGGCAATGAGTCCGATCCGACACTACCAGTATACCACATGGCAACGTGATGTCGAAACACGGGCTCGCTCGCAGCCAAGCAACCGGGTGACGCAGCAGCAATACTCTCAGCAACGCGACGAGCGGGCTTTGCCGGCGCGGATCGGGAGCACTCCCGGCCTCTCTGAAGGCTTGACTTCCGGATGCATGTGCGTATAATTCCAAACGAAAATCCTTTTCATTTGGGGCGTGATGCAGCGGCACGATGAACGCAGTCTCGTGAGAGAACTGAGCGCGCACGGGTACAAGGATACCCAGCAGCGTCGCGCTGTGCTGCGTGTTGTGCTTGCCTCGAGAGAGTGCCTGGATGCGGCCGAGGTGCACGCCAAAGCCCAGGCTACATGCCCCCGCATTGGCCTGACCACCGTCTATCGCACGCTGGAGATCCTGGCCGACCTGGGCGTGGTCAGGCGCGTGCACTTGCAGCAGGGCTGCCACAGTTATGCCCTTGCCAGCTCTGGACATCACCACCATGTTGTCTGTTCCATCTGTCACAGCGCGATTGAGTTCGAGGGGTGCGATCTCTCCAACGTGGTGCGGTCGGCAACCCGCCAGACTGGTTTTCGTGTGGAAGGCCACTGGCTGCAGTTGTTTGGCACCTGCCCCTCATGCCAAGGCAAACAAGCTCGCGCTCCGACGCTCAGCGCCGTCGATTCCGAGGGGCTGAGAGAATGAGGGACAGACAAAGCTCGGCGTGGATCAGCACGGCTTTGGTCCTGGGGATCTGGGCGTTGCTCGTTACCCTGGTGGCCTGTGCGCCGGCGCAGCAGCCGCTCTCTGTGAGTGGCGGCAGCCCAGGCCAGACATCCCTGCGCGTACTGGCCGTGGAGACATTTCTGTCGGACATTGCGCAGAACGTTGCCGGCGATCGTCTGCACGTGGAGGCGCTTGTGCCTGCCGGGGTCGATCCCCACAGCTTCGAGCCAGTACCCAGCGATGTGCGCAAGGTAGCGGACTGCAACGTGCTGATTGTGAACGGAGCAGGCCTGGAGCAGTTTCTGAATCACCTACTCCAGAACGCGGGGGGAACGCGTCTGGTTGTCGAAGCATCAACGGGGCTTACCAGTCGCCTACCTGAGAAGGGCGAGGCGCAGGATGAGGATCACGCTCACAGGGATCCTCACTTCTGGCTGGATCCCAACAACGTGGTCACATACGTGCAGAACATCCGAGAGGGGTTGCAGCGAGCGGACCCGGATGGCGCAGCAGAGTACGCAGCGCACGCCGACGCCTATATCCGAGAACTCGAGGAACTCGACCATTGGGTGGCGCAGCAGGTGAGTGAGATACCGCAGTCTCGGCGTCTGCTGGTGACGAATCACGAAAGCTTTGGCTACTTCGCGGATCGTTATGGGTTCACGGTTGTCGGCACGGTGATTCCCAGTCTGAGCACCGATGCCGTACCTTCTGCTCAAGACCTGTCGCACCTCGTCGATCGCATGCGCGAGCTGGGCGTCAAGGCCATCTTCCTGGAGACCGGTAGCAACCCGGAACTGGCGCACCAAGTCGCTCGCGAGACGGGTATCCACGTGGTTACCGAGCTCTATACGCATTCGCCGTCTCGACCTGGAGGGCCAGCGCCCACCTATCTCGACATGGTGCGCTTCAACACCTCCACGATCATCGCAGCCCTGAAGTGAGAAAAGGAATGCAAGCAGTGTCTGACATGGGAGAGCCCGCCCGTCTGGACTTGGAACACGTTTCGGTGGGATACAACGGGCGCGAAGCTTTGCACGACATAACACTTCAAGTCCCTCACGGTGGACAGGTAGCAGTCGTTGGCCCCAATGGGGCAGGCAAGTCCACTCTGTTCAAGGCTCTGGTTGGACTGCTGCATCTGCGAGAGGGACAGGTACGAATCCACGCGCAGCCACTGGGACAGCATCATGACTGCGTGGCCTACGTGCCGCAGCGCGAAGAGGTGGATTGGCGCTTCCCGGTGACCGTGAGGGATGTGGTCATGATGGGTCGTTACGGACACCTGGGTTGGCTCAAGTGGCCGGAGGCCAAGGATCGTGCTGCGGTTACCCGTGCCCTGGACCATCTGGGTATCAGCGAGTTGGCGGATCAACCGATTGGAGAGCTGTCGGGCGGACAGCAACAGCGCGTCTTCCTAGCGCGCGCCTTGGCTCAGGAGCCGCATATCCTGCTGATGGATGAGCCCTTTGCAGGGGTAGACGTTCCTACTCAGGAAGCGACGCTCGATCTGCTTCAACACCTGAAAACGCGGCAGGTGACTGTGATGGTCTCCATGCACGACTTGAACCTGGCGGCGCGGTTTGAGCGGGTCCTGCTGCTCAACCGCAGAGTGATCGCCTACGGGACCGCGCAGGAGGTATTCACGTCAGAGGCGATTCGTGAAGCCTTTGGCAGCGACGCTCTGTTTCTGGATGGCGCTGTTCTGGTCAGTCATACTTGCCCCTGCGACGCACTGTCCAAGGCGGTGAAGCCATGATGCAGTGGCTGAGCTTGCCGCTCACGTATGGATTCATGCAGCGCGGCCTGCTGGCGGCAGTGATCGTAGGAGTGTTATGCGCCGTCGTCGGCTGCTACGTGGTTCTGCGCTCTATGGCGTTCTTGGGCGACGCGATTGCGCATGCCATCTTGCCCGGAGTGGCAGTAGCCTTCTTGCTCAAGGGCAACCTGATGGTCGGGGCCCTGATCGTCGCCGTGGCGGTCGCGCTGGGGATCGGACTGCTTTCACGAGAAGGAACCCTGAGAGAGGACACGGCCATTGGCGTGCTCTTTGCCGCGGCGCTTGCCCTGGGTGTGGCGCTGATCAGCACAATGCGCACCTATGCCGTGGACCTGATGCACATCCTCTTCGGCAACGTGCTGGGTGTGGGCTGGGGCGATGTGTGGCTGATCGCAGGCCTCAGTCTGGTGGTGCTGGGAACTGTCGCGCTGTTGTACAAGCAGTT
>CAYZKS010000042.1:9976-13823 GCA_964478725.1 uncultured Anaerolineales bacterium | reverse complement strand
TCTGGAGCGGCGATCGTGCTGGTTGCGACAGCCATCTTTTTCGTTGTGTTCCTCTTCGCCCCACGACGGGGTCTTTTGCGCCATTAGCGCATGGACGGCGAGCACTGACCTAAACGAACGGCCTCCGCCCGCAATCGGCGGAGGCCGAGCTTCAGCGCTTTGACTGCTGCCGCGGTTCTGCGGGCTCGGTGGCGATTCTAACCACCCGCCGCCCGCACGAACACATCCACTTCGTCCTGGTCGCGCAGAGGGCGCGTCCACTCGCGTTCGACAGAACCGCCAACGGCGTAGAGCATGTCCTTCATACGCAGTCGGCCTGCCAGGTCCGCCAACGTGCTGCCCTCTGGCAGTTCGATCGCCGTTTGTCCCTGCAGCTCCGGCGGAAGCCTGCTTCGCAACCCCGAATGAAGTGTGACGTTGATGCGCAAGCCAAACCTCTACAGCCTGATCCAGTCCAGTCCGAGAGAAGCCAGTTTTTTTCTGTCAGGGTTGCCGGTGTGGGCATCCCAGCCAGCCATCCGGTAGTACACATCCCGCCAGCGTGCGTTCTCTTTGGGGTCGAAGAAGACGCCGGCGGTCGGCCCTGTGCCCTGCAGCGGCTTGGAGAACTTTTTCGGGAGCACGTCAGCCTTGCGGTCAAAGCCTTCGCGCGCGTTGAAAGCTCGCATCATGTTCAGCCTGCGCTCGCCGACGCGCATGAACTCGTCCAGTGTGATGTCCCAGCCGGTGGCCGCGCGCAGCATCTCGATCATATCGTCCGGACCGTAGAGCTCCCAACTGGGGCCCCACACGAATTGGCACAGGCCATAGGAATCAAGCGCAGAGAAGAAGAGTTGAGTGACATAAGTCAAGCGCACTTTCTCCTCGTTCATGCTGCCTGGTGGCTGAGGCTTGTCCAGCCCGATCATCGCCATACGCTTGTAGTAGATGGGCAGGCCTCCCTCTTCGTAGCACGGATCGTGCTCGTGAGACTGGTGGTCGGCTCCGAACGGGTTGACGGCGTAGATGATGCTGAGAGACTTCTTGGCGTGCGGCATGTGTGCCGGGGCTTCTGATCCCTTTACGGTGATCAGATAGTCCGATGCATGCTTGCCGATTCGCTTCGCCGCACGCTCAGACCCTTCGGCCAAGATATCGCCAAAGCCCTCACGTTTGCCCATCATCTCCAACATGCGCACAAGCGCCTCTGCATTGCCGAATTTGAGCTGGATGCCGCCCGTATCCTTCTCGGTGATCAGTCCGTTCTCAAAGCACTCCATGGCAAAAGCGACTGTGGCCCCAGCGCCGATGGTGTCCAGGCCGTACTGGTTGCAGATCTGGTTGGCCAGGGCGATGGCGTGTAAGTCCGCCACGCCGCAATAGGAGCCCATGGTGCTGACGGTTTCGTACTCTGGTCCGCCGTATTGGGGCACGACAGGAGTGCCTGCGAACTCGGTTTCTACCACGCGTTTGCAGCGCACCATGCAGCCATAACACGTGTCGCGCTCCTTCAGGATGGTAGCGCTCATCGTCTCGCCGCTTATGCTCTGGAAACCCTCAAACTGACCCTCGTTCCAGTTGCGGGTGGGAAGCGTGCCTGTGGCGTTTTGGACAGGCACGCCGTTTGCGGTGCCATGGATGCCAAGGCCGTTGACATCAGGGATGGCCTCAAAGTTCTCTCTGCCCAGCTTCGCCAACTTGGTAAACACCTTGGGATCCGCAGCCTTCAGCTTTCGGGTTCCCCGCACGGCCACCGCTTTGAGGTTCTTCGAGCCCATCACGGCCCCCATGCCCGTGCGGCCGTTGGCACGGTTGCAGAAGTTGATGATGCAGGCGATGCGACTGAGTTTCTCGCCCGCTGGGCCGATTTGTAGCACCTGGATCCTGTCGTCCTCCAGATCCTTCTTCAGTTGGTCTTCGACCTGGCCGGTGAGCTTGCCCCACAGATGTCCCGCGTCACGCAGCTCGGCTTTGCCGTCGTGAATCCAGAGGTACGTCGGTTGGGGGGACTTGCCGCGGACCACGATGCCGTCAAACCCCGCAAACTTGAGCTCGGCTGGCCAGAATCCACCCGCCTGGGCGTCGCCGATGGCGCCAGTCAAGGGTGACTTGGCATTGACCATTACTCTTGATTGTCCAGAGATGGGCATGCCAGTGGGCACCCCAACGAAGAGTGTCAACACATTCTCCGGGCTGAGGGCGTCAATGCCCGCAGGGACCTCATGCAGGATGTAGTGCAGCCCCATGGCGCTGCCGCCGCCGTACGTGCGATAAAAGGCCTCGGGCGGTTCTTCTACCCATGTCTTGCCCTGGGTCAGATCCACGTGCAGAATCCTACCATTGTAGCTGTTTGGCATCGCTCCCTCCTCTGTTGCTGTGCTGTGGCACCTTGAACATATGATAGGGGAAGACGCGCCTTTGGGCAAATCAAAGCCGTTCGAACCCCAGCACGCGCTCAAAGCGACGCAATACCTTGAGCATTGGTGGGCCCAGGAACAGGATCAACGCTGCGTTGCCGCCCGCGCGCCAGCCGTCCCACCACAAGGAGGTGGTGGCGTAAAAGGCTGCATAGCGCTTGAGTCCCTCGAATGCTTGGAGTCCCGGCTCCCAGTTCTGTCCAGGCACGGCCTGCACCTGCGCTATGTATGGCCAGAACCACAGATTCATGATGGCGCCGAATATGAAACCCCACAGGGCAGTCCAGACGGTGAGCATAAACAGTTCTGCCCCTTTGTGAAGACGCAGGTCCGGCAACCATCCCGAGGTCATTCCCATCCAGCCCGAGGCGAACATCTGGTAGGGTAGCCAGGGTCCTACTCCGCCGCCGAGCAGTGCCGAGACCAGGAGTGAGAGCACACCCAGCAGGAAGCCGAAGACGCCACGGTAGACGTAGCCGCATAGCCCCAGAAGAAAGAAGATGGCGTTGAACCCTGCCGGGCCGGGAACAGCGCGCAGCACGGCGTTGACTGCGGTTAGGACGCCCAGCACAGCGACCGTGCGCGGGCTCATCTGGTGGCTGGTGAAGTTGGCCACAATGACGACAACGCACAACAGGGTGAGGATGAGCGTGACAAGCGGCGCATCAGCGGCATGCGCCAGTCCGTTGGCGGTCGTGGCACCTGGTGCGAAGAAGGGATAGGCAAAGGCGATGGCGCCAATCACAGAAGTGAGAACCAGAATGATCAGGTTGATCCAGCGTTCGCCCTTCATGTACGTGCTTCCAGAACATCCTCGACTGTCAGCAGGCGCGGATCGCGGAACAGCTTGTTCACCTGAGAGGCGAACACTGCAGACTGGCTCATCACCTCACGCGCCGGCCCATCCACCACCACTTGGCCCTCACCGAGAATGATCACGCGCTGGGCGCACTCCGCAGCCAGCTCTACGTCGTGCGTGGCCATGAGCACCGTGTGGCCCTGCTGCGCCTGCGCCCGCAAAAACCCTGCCAATAGCTTCTTTTCTTGAGGATCAACACCGCGCGTTGGCTCGTCCAGCAGCAGCACTGTGGGCTCAGCGACCAGGATGGCGGCCAAGGCCACGCGCTGTCGTTGGCCCACGCTCAGCTCGCGAGGATAGCGCTCGCCAAGCCCCGCCAGGTCCAGCTGGTCCAGCCAGTGCTGCGCATCTGCGGTAGGCAGCGCGTGCGCGCGCCGGGTGAATTCCAGCTCCTCGCGCACGCTATCGGAGAACAGCAGAGCGCTCGGATCTTGCGGAACGTAGCCCACGCGCTGGATGAGCACCTCGACCGGCGTGGAGCGCGTGTCCTGACCGGCAACCAGTACTTGCCCACGTTTGGGTTGCAGCAAGCCTATCAGGTGCTTGAGCAGGGTGCTCTTGCCCGACCCATTGCGACCCATCAGGGCGATCA
>CAYZKS010000042.1:7908-9876 GCA_964478725.1 uncultured Anaerolineales bacterium | reverse complement strand
ACACGCTCCAGGCGGTGTTCTGACAGCACGATGGTCAATCCCAGGTCCTGGTTGAGATTGCGCAGTGAGATCAGCACCTCTTCGGCTGACTGAGGGTCGAGTTGCGAGGTTGGCTCGTCGAGCACCAGCACCTTGGGCTGCAGCGCCAGCACCGAGCCGATGGCCACGCGCTGTTTCTGTCCTGCCGAGAGGCTGGTGATGCGTCGCTGGCGCAGATCAGCGATGGCCAACTGGTCGAGAACCTCTTCGATGCGCTTGCGCATCAGTGACTGCGGCAGCCCCTGGTTCTCCATGCCAAAGGCCAACTCATCCTCGACGGTGTCAACTACGAACTGGGCTTCGGGATCCTGTTGCACAAAGCCGACAATCGGGCTCATTTGGTGCGGACCCTCGGCGATTGGATCGTGTCCGGCCACGCGAATCGACCCCGTGATGCGCCCGCCGCTGAAGTGAGGCACCAAGCCGTTGAACGTGCGCAGCAAGGTCGACTTGCCCGATCCGGATGGCCCAACGACCAGCACGAACTCCGCTTCGTGGATTTCCCAGTTCAGTTCGTTCAGGACGGCCCTCTCGGTGTTGGGGTAGGAGAAGGTGACGCCGCGCAATTCAATCAAGGCGGGCCTCGCAGGTGCTTTGGTACGTGCTGGTGTGGTTGGCAGATCGCTGCATCCGCGCCGGCCACAACAGCGCTGGAGCGGCGAGGAGAACCGCTGCGATGCCAAGCAGGGGCGGGAAGGCAGGCCAGGGGGAATAGGGTGGGTAAGGGTAATACCACAAAGACATCGGCGTCGTGGCCTGCACATACGCGACGATTGCGACGGATGCGGCGCTGCACAGGCAAGCGCTGGTATCACGTTGGTGCCAAAGCTCGCGCAAGTAGTGCGAACGCCGCACGCGCCGGCCTTGCGCGTATACCGCAACCGCCACCAGGACTGCCCCTGATGCCATGCTCGTCCAGGCTGACCAACGCATCTGCGGTCGCATTGCCTGCAAGACCAGCCCTGCCAGGATGGCCAGCAGGCCTGTGAGCGTGACCAGGTTGAGCCAGCCGCGCCCCGCCGGCAACTTCTGATCCTCAGTTTCGACCACACCGCCAAAGCCGCGCGCCTCGATGGACTCGGCCAGAGTCATGGAACGTTCCAAACCGGTGGTGATCAGGGGCACGAACAAGGGCACGAGATCGCGCATGCCCTTGAACCTGTGTCCACGAATGCGTTGCGCCTCACGGATGTCCTGGAGGCTGGCCATCATCTGCGGCACGAACGCCAGGGCAATGGACACCACCAACCCTGCCTGGTACAAGCCAGCCGGAACCCAGCGCAGCAGGCGGTGCTGGTCCACGGCCAGGTTGAACGTGGCGAAAACCAGCAGCGTGGCGAACAAGCTGGCACCGCTGGCCAACCCGTACAGCAGGGCCTCCAGCGTGATCGCACCGCCGATCAGCGGCCAGCTGCGCGGCAGCGTGAACAGCACCATGCGTCCGGCATGGGTGGAGACCACGTTGAAGAGCATGGTCACGAACCAGACGGAGAGACCCAATCTCAGGAAGGTGCTCCAACTCTGACCCAAGGCAGAGCGTCTGCCCGCCACGACGAAGATGCCGCCGGTCGCCAGAATCAGCAGGACGGACACCAGAGGCTGGTGATTCACTAGTGCGAGATAGGCCGCTGCGACCAGCCAGGATAGCCAGGTGAGCGTGTGAAAAGCCACTGCGCTACTCCTTGATGCGCCTGCGCGCCAGCCAGACGCCAGCCCCGAGCAGAATCACCAGTGCACCAAAAGAGGCATACTGTCCAACGGGCACGGATGTTCTGACCAGCGGCTCGAGAGCAGGAGTCGGCGAAGCCGGAGCAGCCAATGGCGGTGTTTGGGTACGGATAGCGGTTGCAGATGCCATCTCCGGCGTCTTGGAGGCGGTCGCCGTGGCCGAGGCAGTTAGCCTGCAAGTTGCGCTTGGCTCAAGTGTAG
>CAYZKS010000042.1:0-7808 GCA_964478725.1 uncultured Anaerolineales bacterium | reverse complement strand
TGCGTGGGCGGCATGGGCGTTTCGGTCGCTGGAACGGGCGTGCTGGTCGGCGGCACGGTGGTGGGTGGCTGGCAAATCTGATCAAAAGGGATCGCTGGCGGCGCGGATTTGGCATCTCCCCAGATCCAGCCGTCGATATCACCGTCATGTGCCTGATAGCTGTCGGCGCCCACCTGTGAGTACTGCCAGCGACCATCGCGCCAATGCCAGTAAGACCAGTAGTTGCAGGTGGAGCCCGGGCACTGGCAGAAACAGTCTTGACTTTCCAGCGGACAACCCTCACCGTCGATGGCGCACACGCCGGCTCCAAAGCCGGTATAGCCTGTGAAGCGCACGTTGAGCCCGGCGCGGCGCAACACCTCCGCCCCGCTGATTGCGTCCTCGTTGAACGCAACACAGCGGGCCGTGACACTGCCATCGCCGTGCATCACGATCAGGGCTACCCGGTGCGCGCCGTCGGCGCGCCCGGGGAGGGGCCGCGAAGCGCATAGCACGATCACTAACGCCAACAGATAACGCAGCGGTGTCTTCATTCCCGAACCTTTCCTGCCCACTGTATCGATTGGCCCTGACTGCGGACCAAGGGCAGAAAGACCGCATGGGCGTCACCAGGTCCTGCCCCGACTGTTGCGGTGAGCGTCCAGGTGGCGCTGCCGTTGACACCCGTGGGGTCTGCAATGTCTATCTGTACTTCATATTGGTTTGTGCTTAGATCCTTCCACTCTGCGTGGTAGTCCTGGCCGTGCCGGGCAAGGGGCAGCGGCTGTGTGGGCCACTCCTCGCCCACGCTGCGCAAAAGCGCGCGCATGGCCGCATCGCCGTCGCTGTCACCTTGATATGGGACGTGAATCTCCAACGATTGCCCTGCCGTGATCAGCATAGGGACGCCCGGAGCGATACGACGCGCATCCGCGATCTCGTCAAAAGGCACCGGTACTGTAAGCGGGCCGCCTGGCCAGTGCCAGCCGACGACCTCGCCGCTGCGCAGGTAGTGGTCGGCGGCTCCAGACGCCGAAAACACCCAGCGATTCTCTCGCCACTGCCAGTAGCTCCAGAAACTGCAGCTTGGAGTCGATCCATTGCACTGGCAGAAGCAGGGTTCTTGCGGGTAGCTGCAACCGTTGTACTCGATACGGCAGATCACGCTGCCAGATCGGGATGTGCTCAACCCTGACTGTAGCAGCAGGTCCAGGCCGGTAATGCTATCCCCCTGGAAGGGCACGCAGCGCGCAACATAGCTTCCATCGGCAAACTGCACCACCACCCCAGCCTGACCCTGTTCGACGCAGTCGGCTGCACGATGCGAACGTGCGCCCAGACTCGTCCAGCTCATGAACAGGATCGCCAGCCCGCACAATGCCAGATTCGGTTGGTCATGTCTCATCAGCAAGTTTCTCCTGGGACAGCGCCAGGCTGCGATCCAGCCTGGCGCTGCCGCTCAGATCAGAGTCTCTAGCGCTGTGCGGCGTTGTATATCACCGGCAGAAACAAGTTGAAGCCCGGCAAGGTGCGCAAGGGCATTTTCGCCCCAAGCAGTGCAGGTATCGCTGCCGTTGTGGCCAGCAACGGACTGCCGATCCCCGGCTGATACTCGATTCTTCCGTCTGCGTTCTGCAAGGCCAGCAGCGCAGTGAAGGGATTTGCTCCTCCCTTGGTCCAGTTCCCTTCCAGCGGGTTTTCCCCAATCGCCATCAGTGCCATGACCACGCTGGCCGTGGAATTGGCGTTGGTGGCCGTACCCCAGTCTGAAGGCTTGATGGACGGGAAGCCCCCATCGTCGTTCTGCTGAGTGTGCAGGAATGCTAGCGCCTTCTGCACTGCGGACGAGCTCGCTGGTTCACCAGCCGCAGCGAGGGCCTGGAGGGCCAGACAGGTGGCATCATTGTCGGGGCCCCAACCGCCGTCCCAGGCGCCTGTATTCAGCTGGTGGCTCTTGAGTGCTACAAGCGCCTCCACTGGTACGTGCTTGCGCACCGCGGCCAAGGCGAGCATGCCCCAGGCCTGGCCGATGGCCCCAGCGGCATAGTTGCCTGGTGTCGTGGCGTAGGACTGCAGCCGCTCCACCAGATCAAGACCGTTGACGTTGTACGGGTCCTGTCCACAGGCCACCAGGGTTACGATTAGCTTGCCTGTTGCGCTGGCATCGGTGGCATACTCGTCGGCGTGGGCGAGGAGGTAATCGGTGATGGAAGGATTGCCGTCCGCACTCTGCCAGGTCGCTGGATCACCTCCTGCAGCCACAATGGCCAGTGCGGCATCGCTGGTTGGCCCAGCGTCCTGGCCAAACCCGGCGCCGAAGCTGCCGTCGGCCCGCTGTTGCGTGCGCAGCCAAGACAAGCCCTTGCTCGCGGCGCGAACCCCCGGACTGGGCAATGGCCAGGTGGCTTCCGCCACTGCCGGGATCGCCTGGATGGTCGCGAAGAAATCGCTCTCGCCGGGCGTCATGTACTCAAATCCGCCTTCGGCTGTCTGGAACCGGTACAGACACTGGATTGGATTGTGCAGAGACATGCTAATGGCAGTTGTCTCGGTCAGCGAGGTAGTCCAGTCCCAACCAGTGACATTCTCCCCGAGCGCCACCAAACCTTGAATCACCGAAGGAGTCGAATTGCCGTCCGAGATCTCGCTGCCCCAAGGCGGTGCGGGCTTTTGATTGGCGAACCCACCGTCTCCGTTTTGCAGGGTGTGCAGGTAGGCAAGCGCTCTGGTGAGTGATTCTGAATCGCGCGACTCGCCCGCGGCCAGCAATGCCTGGATCACCCAGGAGGTGGAGTTCGAATCGCTGTCTTGGCCCTCTGCCCAGCCCCAGCCGCCGTCCGCGTTCTGCACTTGCTTGAGCCAGCTTGACGCCCCAGCGGGTACGCTCTCTCCGGCCGAGGCCAGTCCCAACATAACTACGGCGTGGTCGGCGGTATAGCCTCCGGTGCCGTAGGTTCCGGTAATCGGATTGTAGGAGGCTTGTACGGCCTGCACCAGATTGACGCCGCCAAAGTCGTACGGGTTGAGGTAGGAAACGCCGACGGCCATGATGAAACGTCCATACAGCCCCGGATAGCGGATGGTGTGGACCTGCGTTGCCAGGTAGTCCAAGGGTGACTGGCCGGATCTCCCCCGCCAAGCAGCTGGGGTCTCCCCGGCTGCCGCAATGGCTGCCACAGCCTGGGCCGTCAGACTGGGGCTATAGTCTCCCGGAAAGAAGTTGCCACCTGCGGCCTGCTGGGCGTGCAGCCAGTCCAAGGCCTTGCGCAAGGCTACAGCACGCCCGGCAAATGGAAACGGGCGCCCCACGATGCCTGGCAATGCGGAAAGGGTGGCCATGACCGGGTTGCCGGTGCCAGGTTGAAACTCGATCCTGCCGTCCGCGGCTTGAAGCGCCAGCAACGCGCTGAGAGGGTTTTCGCCGGACTTGGTCCAGCGAGCAGCGAGCGGGTTCTCACCCGCCGCAATCAAAGCCTGTATGGCCAGGGCCGTGGAGCTTGCGTTGGTGTCAGTGCCCCACTCCGAAGGCTTGATGTAGGGAAAACCGCCATCTTCGTTCTGCTGGGTCTCCAGAAAAGCCAGTGCCTTGCGAACACGCTCGGAGCTGGCGCTCTCGCCAGCGGCCAGCAGGGCTTGCAAGGCCAGGCAGGTGTCGTCATTTCCCGGGCCGAACCCGCTATCCCAGGCGCCAGAGTCGAGTTGATGGCTTTCGAGCGTGGTCAGAGCAGCGACAGGCACGGATTCGCGTGCCGCTACCAGGGCCAGGATGGCCCAGGTTTGACCAGCGGCGCCCGTAGAATACACTCCGGGCGTCGCAGCATAAGCCTTGAGCCGCGCCACAAGATCCGGAGTGCCAATGCGGACGGGGTCGCGTCCAGCGGCCGTGAGCGCCATGATGGCCTTGCCGGTCGTGGAGGCGTCCGTGGCGTAGTCATCCGCGTGTGCGACGAGGTAATCGGTGACAGAAGGGCTGCCGGCTGCATTGCTCCAGGCGTCGGGCTGCTCTCCGCCGGCTACGATGGCCAGTGCGGCATCGCAGGTCGGACCCATGTTGCTACCCCAGCCACTGCTGAAGCTGCCATCGGGTTGTTGCTGAGTCTTCAGCCAAGCCAGCGCCTCGATCGCGGCGGTGCGCTGGTCAGCAAGGTCAGAAGTGTGCAGAGCCGCGCAGACGGGTATGGTACTGAGGCACAGACAGGCGATCAATCCCAGCATCGCCAGTGTGCGTCCAGATTTCCGTAGCATCTGATGCATCCTTTCCTTGTCGGTAGTGGCCGGAAAAGCAAAGCCCCTTGTCACTTCGACAAGGGGCTGGTCTCGTTGCTTGGTGTAATCCCACCCCCTTTCTCTCGAAGGGTCGTGCTGGAACCGCACAGAGGTGGGTCATCTGGCTCTCTCGATGGAATCGAGACTACAGTTGCGGGACAGCGCCGGACTGGAACCGGTCTTCCCCCATTCCTGCCTGGCTTCCGGGCCTGAGGCAGCCTCTGAGCTCCATATACAGTTGGTATTGATTCTAGGCGCACAGGCAAGTTTAGTCAAATGCTGCGTACGAGCAAAGCTCCTGCAGAGGTAAAGCATGGGGGCAGCGTGTGCAACTCGCAAACTGCGCTCGTCAGTTGCCCGTCCGGCCACGCTGTGCTAGAATGGACAAACTACCCAATCAGAGCTGTGAGCGGAGGACCAAACCAGTGAATAGCAGCGCCTCACGTCGACTCAGGATCTGGATTGTCTTGGCCATCGCCTTGCTGGCGTGTCTGATTCTCTATGCGTTGTTCCGCACGCCGGCGCCCTGGGCTCGGCGTCTTGTTAGAGCCGCGGCCCTGTTCGGTTACTCAAGCATCTTCCTGACCATCCTGTCTCACGAATACATGCGCGACATGAAGAGACTATTCGGCCAGACCTTCCTGAAGGTGCACCATGTTCTGGCAGTGGTCGGGCTGGTCTTGATTGTTCTCCATCCTTTGACGCTTGCTTTGCTCACGCAGAATCCTTCAGTTTTCGTTCCCCGCTTTGATTCGCTCGACCTCTTTCTTACTCTGGGCGGCCGGCCCGCGCTGTACCTCTTCCTGATTGCGGTGCTTGCGGCCTTGCTGCGCAGGCGTATTCGGAATGTCTGGAGATTCGTCCACTGGTTGAACTATGTCGCCTTTGGCCTGGCCTTTGTGCATGGGCTGCGGATGGGGCCGGACGCGTCTCAGGGGTTGTTGGCGCTTGTCTGGGTTGCCATGTTCGCAGTGGTGCTTCTGGTATTCTTGCGCAAGCGCCTGGGGCGGCGAGGAGCTGTCAGAGGTTGAGCGCGGCGTTCTCATGATTGCGAGCCAATGGATGCCCAGCATGTCCTTCGGGTAATCGAAGACTGCTTCCCCAGTCTGCATGTGGACAGCGTCACCTTCCTGGCTGAAGGCTGGAGTAGCGAGGCATGGGAGATCAATGGAACGCATGTCTTTCGCTTCGCCAAGCGCCCAGCCGTGGCCTCGGGTCTGCTCAAGGAGATGCGTCTGCTTCCAGTGCTAGGTCCATGCCTTCCGCTGCAGACGCCGCGTTTTGAATTTGCATGGACCGGGGGCCTCTGTTACGAAGGGGCTTTTGTCGGGTACCGTAAGATCCTGGGCACGCCGTTGACCCCGGAGCTTTGGGCGGGCTTCACTGGGGAGACCATTCCGCGGGGCGAGTGCGGTGGCTCGCAGCTCGCCCTTCAGCTCGGCCAATTCCTCGAAGCCTTGCATAGCTTTCCGCCAGAGAACGCGTTGGCTGTGGGCATGCCCCATGGCGATGGGTCAACCTGGCGCACTCGGTATCAAGACCTCTACCGCAGCGTGCGTGAGCAGGTTTTTGTCCTGCTGAGCGCAGAGGAGCGCGGGGCGGTTGCTGAGCGATGGCAGGACTTCCTGGAGAATGAGGCCAGTTTCTGCTTTGCTCCGGCATTGATACACGCTGACCTGGCCTGCGAGCACATCTTGTTCGATTCTGAGCGTGGTCGCATCGTGGGCGTCATCGACTGGGAGGACGCGGTGATCGGTGACCCTGCTCTGGACTTCACAGGGTTGCTGGCAGAGCTGGGCATCGAGGTTGTGGCACAAGTGCTTGGTGCGTACAAACTCGCGCACGATCCGGCCTTGGTCGCCCGCGCGAGGTTCTACATGGCGCTCGCTCCGTTCTACGAAGTGCTGTATGGACTGGAGACGGGTCTGCGGGAGCACATCGACGCAGGCTTGCGCGCTGTACGAAAAATGTGGACAAACAACGATGTGCGGCAGTGACAGTTGGTTGCACGTAGATGCTGCATCTGCCCAGTCGATCGCGCCAGAACAAGTAATGACATAACGGCCTCGAGGCCTGCCATCCTCGGAGGCCGGGAGGCCCGATCACGCTGGGCTACGCAACACGCTGCCGCACAGGCTGACGGCGCCGTGCTATGTGTCGTCCCGGATCATCCGGGCAAATGCGGCTGCCAGTTCCTCTGCCTTGAGCAGGTCCTCGGCTGTGGGTGCGCCCCGGAATTCCAGTGGCTCAGACTGCGTCCACTTGAGCGCCTCTGCCAGTGCGTCAAACTCCTTCTGGGCGCCGCCTGACCATCCGTAAGAGCCGTAGCGGAAGGCTTTCTTGTTGGTCATGCCCTTGCGCAGGGCTTCATCCAGCGCGTGCGCCATGGGAGGAAACAACTTGGTCTCGTATGTAGGGGCGCCCACGATCACGCCCCGGTTCTTGAAGATGGATGCCAGAATGTAGGATTCGTGTATCAACGGCACTTCGAACAGCTCCATGCTCATGCCCTCGCGCGCGATGCCACGCATCACAGCGTCCGTGGCGTTGCGCGTATTTCCGTACATGCTGGCCCACAGCAGGGTTATGCAAGTCTCAGCCTTGCCGCTTGGGTACCCGGCGAACTTGGCATAGCGCGCGATCACTTCGCCAGGGTTGGCACGCCACACCAAGCCGTGAGAGGGCGCGATCACGCTGATGCTGAGCCCCGCCAACTTTTCTATGGCGCGCAGCACCATGCGCGAGAAATTGGCCACGATGTTCGCGTAGTAACGCTCCATCTCGTTGTAGTACAGGTCGGCATCCGAAGCATGCACCTGATCGTCGAAGAGGATGCCCTTGAGCGCACCAAAGCCGCCAAAGGCATCGCACGAAAACAGCACCTGCGTGGACGCTTCGTAGCTCATCATGGTCTCTGGCCAGTGCACAAAGGGCGTGTGATAGAATACCAGCTTCTTGCCGGCGCCCAGGTCCAGCGCCTCGCCGTCCTGTACGGCTCTTACTCCCTCGGTGATGCCGTAGAAGTACCGGACGAGTTCCACGCCTCTCGGCGTGGCCAGAATGATCGCCTGCGGGGCCATGCGCCTGAAGTTGTGCAGCAGTTGCGTGTGATCTGGCTCCAAATGATTCAAGACCACATACTTGACGGCGGCGGGTTCCACCCCAGTTGACTGCAGTTGGCGCATGAACTCGCTGGCGCTCCCGCTCCATTCGCGCACCAGGTCGATCACGGCTACGTCCTTGCCTTGCACCACGTACGAGTTCAGCGACACCCCGTTGGGAATGGGCCACAGACCTTCAAAGAGATCGTGCGACTTGATGTTGACACCGGTCCACCAGATTCCTGGCTTGATCTCGATTGCTGCCATGCCTGCACTCCTTTGCATGCGCCTCGGCTCGATCCTCGGCGCAACTGGTAGCGAAGCGTACCATCCAGTTGCTTTGGTACTGAGAGGTGTGCTCCGCTCTCTTCGGTCCGGCCTATTATACGACAATCGAGCCAGGTAGCGAACCGAATGGCCAAGCACGTGGCGTGATTTGGCCTGGGGACGAGGCCGCAAGGC
>CAYZKS010000041.1:0-21535 GCA_964478725.1 uncultured Anaerolineales bacterium | reverse complement strand
CCTACGGCACTCATCACTGCCTGGTGAAACCATGGGTGAAGAGATACCCGGTGTTCTACATCGGTGCCCCACTGTGGAAGGATGTGGTGATCGAGCCGCATTGATCGAAAGCGCAGCTGCGAAGACTTACGTTCCGGCAGTGCGCAGGAGGGTCCAGTGTCCAAGGCAGGCATTCTCCGCGGCATTCCGCTTTTCGTCGGTTTGAACGACGAAGAACTGCACGACCTGGCCGAGAGCCTGGGCAGGCGCGTTTTTGGCAGGGGCGTGGTCATTTTCCAGGATGGCAGCCCGGGCGACACCTTGTACATCATCGAATCGGGCAAGGTGCGCATCTTCGGGGTCAGCGAGTCCGGCCGGGAGATCTCGGTCAACGTCTACGGACCGGGTGAGTTCTTCGGCGAACTGAGCGCGCTGGATGGCCTGCCGCGCTCAGCCGGCGCGGTGGCCGTGGAGGATACCGTCACGTTCACTCTGCACCGCGACAACTTGATGCGGCGCCTGGAGGCCAGCCCGCGCATGGCCCTGAGCATCATCCGCGTGCTCAGCGCTCGCCTGCGCTACACCACGCGCTACGCGCAAAGCCTGGCCTTCCTGGATGCCTACGGACGGATGGCAGCCAAGTTGCTGGAGCTGGCCGAGCGCTACGGCGTGCAGAAGGATGGCATTGACATCGATCTGCCCCTGACCCAGAGCGAGCTGGCGAGCTGGATCGGCACCAGCCGCGAGAGCGCCAACAAGGTGCTGCGCGACCTTCAGGAGCGAGGTCTGATTGGTCTGAAGCGGAAGAAGATCACGATACTGGACAAGCGACGGCTCCAAGAGCTGATCGTGTATTGATGCCTTGGTGGCACTGCCAGTGGCCCAGACAGTGTGAATGTGAGCTACATCACACTCGCAGTGTGAGCTGGTTCATGGAAAAGGGGCGCCGCATGTTGTATGATGTCTTCAGAAGCGCAGGAAGAAAGGAGGTGAACTGCGATGTCAAGGGAAGCGGTGCAGCAGGTGATCGAGAAGGCAGTGGTCGACAGCCAGTTCCGCGAGAGCCTCTTCGCCAACCCCGACAAGGCGTTGACGGGCTACGACCTGACCGCCCAGGAGACTGCGAATCTGAAGTCAATCGACGCAGAGAGCATGGAGTCTCTGGCCGGCGGCCTCGACGAGCGCATCTCCAAGGCGTTCATCATGGGCTGGACGATTGGGTCAGGCGGCGGGCGCAAGCCGGGGAGCAAGAGCACCTATGGGCGCAGGGTCGGCGGGCCGCAAGAGGGCTGGTAGTCGAGTGCCCAGCGCTGCCCCCTCGATCTGGGAGCATAGCAGAATCATCATGGTTACAAGTTGAATCGAGCCGCCTGAGATTGCGACGGGCGGCTCGATGCCGTGTGCAAGGGTAAGGCTCAAATGGAGGCAACATCCTTCTGGGCTGACCTGCGACAGGCCCTGCGCAGGCCACGCGCGTCACAACTTCAGTTATGGGACTGGCTGAAGGAAAAGCTGGACCTAGCCAGGTACAGGCCTCAGGCGGCTGAAGGCACCGTGTGCCGCCGGCTGACCGGTCGCGAGGGTCCTTACTACGTGCTCAAGAACCCGACAGCCAAGACCTACTACCGGCTGAGCGAGCGCGACCATTTCCTCTGGGAACGCATGAACGGCCAGCGCAGTGTTCAGGACCTCGTGGTGGCCTACTTCCTGCAGTACGGCTCCTTTGCATTTGCGCGCGTGGCTACGTTGATACAAGGACTGAAAGCGAATCTCCTCCTTACCGAGCGACCGGTTAACGTGTACTCGCAGGTCGCAGAGCAGCTACAGAGGCGCAATCCCTCGTTTCGTCTGAATCAGCTTTGGCAGGCCTTTCTCGAGAAGCAGTTCGCCATGCATGGAATTGATGCTGCGCTTGGCGGCGTCTACCGCGCTGTGGGCTGGTTGCTGTTCTCGCGTCCGATGCTGGTCGCATACGCCGCGGTGAGTGCGCTGGGTTTGTTCTGCTTCGCGCAGGCCTGGAATCGGGGCGGTCTGAGCGTCGTAACCATCCGCGGATCCTACATGCTGGGGGCAGTAGGCCTGATCGTGGCCGAGCTGGCGTCGATCTTTGTACATGAGATGGCCCACGCGCTGACGGTCAAGCGCTACGGCCGCGAGGTACGCCGCGGCGGCTTCATGGTCTATTTCGGCATGCCCGCCTTCTTTGTGGATACTACGGACATCTGGCTGGAAGGAAAGGGGCCGCGCTTGGCAGTGACCTGGGCAGGCCCGTATTCCGAGCTGATCCTGGGCGGCCTGGCCAGCATCGCCATCATGTTGCGGCCGAGATGGGAGTTGAGCTCCCTGCTGTTCCAGTTCGCGTTTGTCTCCTACCTGACCGTGTTCATCAACCTCAACCCTCTGTTGGAGCTCGACGGCTACTTCTTGCTGATGGACTGGCTGGAGATCCCCATGCTGCGCGGGAGGTCCCTGGAGTTTCTACGCTCAGGCCTGCCAGAGAAGCTTCGGGCCGCGTCCAGGCAGACCTGGCGCAAGCTCATCTCGTCCTTTTCCAGGGAAGAGGCAGTTTTCACGGTCTTTGGCGCGATGTCGGCCGTTTGGACGGCCTACGCCATCTTCTACGGCGCGCTGTTCTACCAGGACAGTCTGGCGGGGGCAGTGAGAGATCTGTGGTCGCACGGTAGCGACCTTGGGAAGGTTGCGCTGGCGCTGGCGACGCTCGCTTTGGCCCTGCCCTTTGCCCTGGGCATCGTGGCCTACCTATTGAGGCTGGCGTCGCAGGCTGCCGCGTGGGCAGCCAAGCGTGGCCTGGTGGCCACCACGTGGAGGGTAGCCGCGCTTGTGATCGCGGCCATAGGCGCGGCGCTAGCCCTATCAGTGGTTAGCGACCAGCCGGGTATACTGCGCGGGCTTGGCGTGGCAGCGCTGGCTGTGGCAGCTTGCCTGGCCCGGAGCAGTGCCCAGTTGGCGGCCGGCTCGCGCTTCAGGCGCGTGTTTGCGCTGCTCGGAGTAGCCGCAGTGGCCTTGCTGTTCAGCCATGCAGGGGCGTGGCTGGGAGCGGACCGCTGGATGGCGGCGGAGACTGCAGCGACGTTGCGCCTGGGCGCCGGAATCGCGGCCTATGCCGCACTGCTGGCCGCGGCCCTGTGGCTATTCGAGGACACCGATCTCAGGCAACTGCATGCTGCGGAGAAGTGGCTACTGGTCGTCGGTCTGGCGGCGAGCTATGTGCTCGTCGGTTTGTTGGCGCGCAGCGCCATGCCTCCAGCTCCGCTCGCGGTGGCAGGCACGCTGCTCTGCCTGCTGGCCCTGGCTCTCAGTTTGCCGACGATCGTGTCATTCTGGCGTACTCAATTCGGGCCGGCGTGGGCCCTGTTCTGCCTGGCACTGGGAGGGATGGTCGTCGGGCAACTCGCAGGGCAGGCACTCGACATACCCTACCTGCTCTTCGCCGCCAGCCTGCTCCTGCAGCGAGCGGCCTATGCGCGCATCGCATCCCCCGCCCTCGTTTCCGCGACGACTGCGGAAGGCAACGACACGCAGCGCTTGCGGCAGGCATTTGCGCAGACGGCCACGGGGCTCTTTGACCAGTTGCGCGAGATCAGCGGCGGTCGCCGCGCTCAAGCTCTACGACAGCGCTTCAACAGCCTCGCTCTGGCCACGAATTGGCGCGTGCAGTTGGCGCAGGCCGGGGTGGAGGATCTGCTGCCAGACAAGCTCAGCCTGATCGAACGCGGGCGGGTGTATGTGCGCGCGCTCGACCTGCTACTTGGCCTGGTGCAGGGCGAGATCGGGGCCAAGCTCACCTCGCGAGCCCTGCAGCGCGCCTTCGACGCGCTGTCCTGGGAGGAACGCGAGGTGGGATCGCAATATGTGTTCCGCGACCTGGCCCAGGCTGAGGTTCTCAGCCGCGACTTTCATGCTACTGGCCAAGACTATCGCAGCCTGCTGCGTCGCATGCCCCTCTTCGTAGGCATGGACGAGGCCGACCTCAACCTGTTGTGCACGCGCTTGAAACCAGCGCATTATGCCGCCGGACAGGTTATCATTCGCCAGGGCGAGCGTGGCGATACCTTTTTCATCATCCAGCATGGACACGTTGCGGTGAGCGTGCGCGATCCGGCAGGCGTTTCGCAGGTAGTCAACCAACTGGATCGCGGCGACTACTTTGGCGAACTGGCATTGCTTCACGATGCCCCACGCAACGCCACCTGCCGCGCCACGGTCCCCACAGACGTGCTGTGCCTGAGCCGGCCGGATTTCGAGCAGCTTGTGAGGTTGCGCTTTGACCTGCGCGAGAAGCTCGACCGTTCGATCGCCACCGCAGAACTGCTGCGGCGCATGCCGCTATTCGCCGAGCTCGACGCGCGGCAAGTGCAGTTGATCGCCTCCAGGATGCGTCACCGCGACTTTCAGGCCAACGAGGTGCTGATGCAAGAAGGGCAGACCGGTCGCACCTTCTACGTCATCGAGTCGGGCCAGGTGCAAGTGTCGGTCAGGCAGGAAGACGGCCAGGAAAAGGCCTTTGCCGAGCGTGGGCCTGGAGAGTATGTGGGCGAGATCGCCTTGTTGCTCAAGACACGGCGCACGGCAACCGTGACCGCCAAGACTCTCGTCCGGACGCTGACGCTTGGCAAGGATGACTTTGACAAGCTGGTCGCTGCCCACCTGTACGTCGGCCGTAGCCTGGAACTGGAGACCAGCCGGCGCATGCTCAATCTGCGGCAAGCCATCCGCGCCAAGGCTTGAAGCTTCCTTCCTGCTGCTAGTTTGCCGGTGAGTTCATCTTGAACTACAATCCAGACGAGCGAGCCGGCCAGCGCGATCAAGCCCGCTGCCAACCCGCCAGGGAGGAAGCATGAACTGTTGGCATTGTGAGCGACCAGCCCACGGCACGTGCCGCTTCTGCGGCAGAGCGCTGTGCAAGGAGCACGCGCAGAGCCTGCCCCACATCGAGGAGTTGTACCGCGATGACAAAGGCGCCTTCAAGGCCCTGGTTGTGGCCGACGCGCTGTGGTGCGGCGTGTGCAAACCCCAGGAAGACCCCATCGAGCTGCCGCAGTTGAAGTAGCACATGGCCACCCCAAGCGCGAACGGCAAGAAACGAGCCATCTCCCGCGTCACGCCCGAGTTGCTGCGCAGTCTGCCCCTGTTTCGAGAGGCCGAACCGCAAATCGCCAAAGCGCTTGCGGATGCTGCCACTCAGCGCACGTATCGCGCAGGCCAGGTCATTCTGGAAGAAGGCTCGCACGGCCGTGAGATGTATGCAGTGCTGCGGGGCGTGGTGGAGGTAGTCAAGGGGCAGGGGCCAGCCGAAGTCGTCCTCGCCCGGCGCGGCCCGGGCGAGTTCTTCGGCGAGATGGGGCTCTTCGAAGCCACCCCACGCTTTGCCACCGTGCGCGCGCTTGAGCCCACGGTCTTGCTCGAATTCTCGGAGCGCGAGCTGCAAAACGTCCTGCTCGGACAGCCACTGCTTCTGCTTCAAGCCATTCGCGTGCTTATTCACAGGTTGCGCCAGTCCGACCTGCACATGATCGCCGACCTGCAGCAAAAGAACCAGGAACTGGCGCGCGCCTATCGCGAACTCCAGGAAGCGCAGACCGGGTTGCTGGAGAAGGAACGCCTGGAACGCGAGATGGAGTTGGCCCGCGATTTGCAGCAGAGCATTCTGCCCCGTACGTTTCCGCGCATCCCGGGAGTGACTTTCGCGGCCCGCAGCCAGCCGGCACGACAAGTGGGCGGAGATTTCTACGACGTGATCGCGCTCGGTCAGCAGCGGGTGGGCCTGGTCATCGCCGACGTGTCAGACAAGGGCTTTCCGGCGGCCCTGTACATGGGGCTGGCTCGCAGCGTAGTGCACACCGAGGTCAAGCGCGGCTCGTCGCCTCGTCAGGCGCTATTGAACGCCAACCGGCTGTTGCTGGAGATGAGCCAGGCCGACATGTTCGTGACGGCCTTCTGCGCGGTCCTGGACGCAGCCCAGGGCACGCTGCGCTACGCCCGTGCCGGTCACGACCTGCCATTCCTCGTCCGGCCGCTCAGGGAGGAGTGCGTGGAGCTGGCGGCCCAGGGAACCGCGCTCGGTGTTCTGGAGCACATCCAGCTTGAGGAAGCTGAGGTCAGGCTGCATCCGAACGACCTGCTGGTGCTCTACACCGATGGCATCACCGATGCCACCTCGCCGCAGGGCGAGTTCTATGGAGCGGAGAGACTGCGCAATGCGCTCCGCTGCGCGGCCAGCGTGGGGGCTGAAGAGCTGTGCGATTCGGTCTTTGAGCAGGTGGCTGCATTCCAGCAAGAGTCCACACAGTACGACGACATGGCCGTGCTCGCGGTGAAATGGATAGGCCCCTGACGCCGCCCCGCAATGGGCGCAGAAGGGAGCCGCAGCAAAGCCGTCCTCATCACATACCTTGTTTCACCACCCAGGAGGATCATGCCCCATGTCCACCTACGAACTGTTTGCGGAGGAGTACGTCCGGCTGGCTTGGCGCATCGAGCGCCACGCTGAGGGCTTTGTGGACGGCTACTACGGCCCTGAAGAGCTCAAAGCCCAGAGCGCCGACGAAGCTCCGCGCGAGATCCCCGCCTTGCTTGACGACGTCGCCCGCCTGAACGGGCTACTTGAGGCCGCCGTCATGGACGACACGCGCCGCGACTACCTGACGCGACAGGTGCGCGCCGTGCACACCGTGCTGCGCCGTCTGGGCGGCGAAGAGCTTTCGCTCCAGGAGGAGGCACAGGGTTGCTTTGACAGCATTCCACAGCGCGTCCCCGAGTCCGAGTTCGAAGCCGGCCTGCACGAGCTGGATGCCCTGTTGCCAGGGCACGGAGATCTGCCTGAGCGCCAGAGACAATGGAATCGCCAGTTTGAACTCCCGCAAGAACGCGCGCGGCCTGTTCTGGAAACCGCACTGGCGGAGGTGCGCCGACGCAGCCAGGCCCTGCTGGAACTGCCAGAGGGCGAATGCGTCGAGATCGGGTTGGTGTCCGACCGGCCTTGGGGAGGCTACAATTGGTACCTGGGACACAACCGCTCGCGCATCGAGATCAACACCGACCTACCCGTGCGAGCCGATGCGGCTTTGATGCTGGTGGCGCACGAGGGTTATCCCGGCCACCACACGGAGCACGCCATCAAGGAGCAGCGCTGGTACCGCCAGGCCGGCAGGTTGGAGCACAGCATTCTGTTGCTGCTGGCGCCCGAATCGTTCGTGGCTGAGGGTATCGCCACCGTGGCGTTGGACGTGATCTTTCCCGATCGCAGTGAGCGTGCCGAGTGGCTGCGCACGGCACTCTATCCCCAGGCTTGCATCCAGGTAGACGTGGATCTGCAAATGCGCCTGGAACAGGCCGCCGAGAAGCTGGACGGAGTGATGGGTAACGCAGCATTCTTGTTGCACGAGGATCAGCGCCCGTCCGAGGAGGTGCTGAAATACCTCCAGCAGTATGGGCTGCAGACAGAAAAGGAAGCGCAACAGTCGCTACGCTTCCTGAGCAATTCGCTCTACCGCGCCTACATCTTCAACTATGCCGACGGGCGCAGATTGCTGAAGAAGGCGTTTGCAGGCGGTGGAGTTGGGGACGTATTCCGGTGGGCCTTGAGCGATCCCGTCACACCCTCGGCCATCTTGGCACGCTGCGCGTAGACTGCCAATGCTCTCAAGCCGCTTTGAGCACGAGGCCTGAACGCGCAGGTACAGCCAGGCCCGACAGGATCCCATCTTTCAGGCGCGCTTTGCCCTCGCCCCATACGCCCTGGAACACGCCGCGCTTGCCGACGAAGCCACCTACCGGGACGCGCAGCGCCCAGGCATCCGGGCCGGCGTTGAGCACGACGACCAGCTTGTCGTCGCCCAACCTGCGCCCAAAGGCATAGACGTCGCCTTGGGCCAACAGCGGCTGGTAGTCGCCACGCCGCAGGGCCGGGTGCGCTTTGCGCAGAGCGATGCAGCGCTTCAGGTAGTCGCGCAGGCCGGCGTTCCAGCGGCGCTCGTCCCAATGGAACGCACGCCGGCAATCAGGGTCTTTGCCGCCCTCCATGCCGGTCTCGTCACCATAGTAGATGCAGGGCGCGCCTGGATAGCACATCATGAACAGCCATGCCAGCCGCAAGGCCGATTGGTCGCCTCGCGCCAGCGTTAGGAATCGCGCCGTATCATGGCTATCGAGGACGTTCATCAGCGCCTGGGTCGCCTGTGGTGGATACAGAGCCAGCAAGCCATCCACAGTCGCAGCGAATCCCTCGGCATTCACAGGCTCAACCGGGGCGTATCCCAGGCCCGAGGTCAAGCCGAGATTGACCGTGCGACCACAAAAGAAGGCCAGGCAGGCCTTGGCGAATAGGTAGTTCGTCACCCCATCGAACTGGTCGCCCTGCAGCCAGCGCCTGGCATCGTGCCAGATCTCGCCCGTGATGTACGCATCCGGATTGACCTGTTTGACGCGTTTGCGGAATTCGCGCCAGAAGCCGTCGTCATTGATCTCGCCTGGCACGTCCAGGCGCCAGCCATCTGTGCCCTGCTCTATCCAATAACACGCTACACGCCACAGGAACTCGCGCACGTCACGCGAAGTGGTGTTAAACTGGGGCAGAGCTCGCAGGCCCCACCAGGCCAGGTAGTTGGGCTTGTGATGCGTATCATAAGCATACAGAGGCCAGCCCGTGACAGTGAACCAATCCAGGTAGGGGGAGGCAGCGCCGTTCTCCAAGATGTGATTGAACTGAAAAAAGCCCCGGCTGGCATGGTTGAAGACGCCATCCAGGATCACGCGCATGCCGCGTTGATGGGCCCGCTCCAGGAGCTGGCGCAAGGCCGCATCGCCGCCCAGGATGGGGTCGACGTGATAGTAGTCGTGCGTGTGATAGCGATGGTTGGCCGTGGACTGGAAGATGGGGTTCAGATAGATAGCGCTAATGCCCAGATCTGTTAGATAGTCAAGGTGCTCCACCACGCCCAGCAGATTGCCGCCTTTGAAGCCGTACTCCGTCGGCGGGCTGTCCCAGGGCTCCAGGTTGCGAGGTCTGGGAACGGCATCGCTGCGGGCAAAACGGTCCGGGAAGATTTGGTAGAAGACCGCGTCCTTGACCCACTCAGGAGTGGTGGACAATGGCGCTCCAGATTTCCGCATTCAACATCCTACCTCGGTGCAGGCTGCATGCGCTCGCAGCATATTAGCCAGGTCACCAATGCCTGTCAAATGCTGCGCAAAGACCTGGCTTCTCGGTCGCCGTCCTCCCTGGGCGGACAGGTACCTGCTCGTCCCCAGATGCTGCTCGCCACAGACCCCATCCCTGCAGAACGCTTTGACAAGCCCGGGCATCTGAGCTACATTGAAGCATCTCGCCTGCCCTGGAGCGAGTAGCATCTGCCAGCACGAGCAGCAATCAGGAGACCAGCATGGAACCCGACCGCTACGCCAAGGTGCTAGTCGTACTGATGAACAACGCGCGAGACTTGGCCATTGCACGGGACCAGCACTGGTACCGCATCCCACTGAAGCATGCGCCAAAGCGAGGAGTTGACGCGCCAATCCTCGCCTTTTACCAGACCAGAGCCTTTGGCGACGACAAGTGGCGCATCCTGTACTATGCCCACACCACGGCCTGGAACGTCGTGCCGCGCGTGCAACTCCTTCCAGACGAGCCCAAGCATCCGCGTGCGCAGGAGTTGTACTACCAGGTGCTGCTCAAAGACCTGCGCTCCCTGCCTCACCCCATCGTCAGCCGCAAGTGGCGGCGCTTCACCTTCATCGTCACCCACTGGGCGCGGCTTGAGGCGGCCTACGACGTCAGCGAGCTGCTGCACGGCAGCATCTGGGAAGAGCGTCTGTGGCGCGCCCTGCGCCGCATGGGCCGCCTGGCCGAGGAAGAGGAGCTGGATGACTGGTAGCGCTGCGCTGCACCCCATCACGCGGCGCTTGCTGGAGTGGTACGCTCGAAACCGGCGCGAGTTGCCCTGGCGAAACACGCACGACTCGTATGCCATCACCGTGGCCGAGTTCATGTTGCACCAGACGCGCGTGCCCACGGTTCTGAGATACTACGAGCCTTTCCTACAACGTTTCCCCGACTGGTCTACCCTGGCCAGCGCCTCGCTGGACGACGTCCTCAAGGCCTGGGAAGGCCTGGGTTACTATGCGCGCGCACGCCATTTGCACGCACTGGCGCAGCTCATCTCGACACAGTACCAGGGGCGTCTGCCGCAGGTGCGAGAGATGTTGCGGTCATTGCCGGGCGTGGGAGACTATACCGTGGGAGCCATCCTGAGCATCGCCTTCGGCCAGGACGAGCTCGCCATGGATGGCAACGTGCGGCGCGTGCTTTGCCGCCTGCACCAGATCACGGAAGATCCAGCCAGCCCCGAGGGCCAGCGACGCCTACGCGAAAGTGGGTTGAAGCTGCTGCCCAGCGGTCAAGCTGGCGCCTTCAACCAGGCGCTGATGGACCTGGGAGCCAGCGTGTGCACCCCGCGCCGCCCTGCATGCCTGGCGTGCCCCCTGCACGCGAACTGCAGGGCCCGGCAACTGGGGGCGCAGGAGCTTTTGCCGGTGCGGCGCGAGCGCAAGCCCTTGCCGCACCACGACATCGCGGCAGGGGTGATCTGGCGCAAGGGTCGCGTGCTGATCGCTAGGCGCCCTCCCCGTGGCCTGCTGGGCGGGCTGTGGGAATTCCCTGGCGGCAAACGCGAACCCGGCGAGAGCCTGGAGGCCTGCCTGCAGCGTGAGGTACGCGAGGAGTTGGGGATCGAAGTCGAGGTCGGCGACCTTCTGACCACGGTGGAGCACGCCTACACGCATTTTCGCATCACACTGTACGCCTATGCCTGCCGCTATCTCAGCGGCGAGCCACAGTGCCTCGCCTGCACTGCCTGGAAATGGGTGACGCCCGCGCACCTCAGCAGCTACGCTTTTCCTGCCGCTAACCACGCCATTCTGCTGGCGCTCGGCGCCGGGAAGAAGAGCGCCACTCCCCACGACGACCGTTGAGCACGCCGGCATGGGAGTGCGCTGAGTGTTCTAGCGGGGCGCGTTGGTCTCCCGAGATCGGTCCTTGTTGCAGCTCGGCAGCAGGCTTGACGCTTGCGAACAGGGTTGGGCGGAGCAAGAGCAAGCTAGCCTAGAGGCGGCCTGCCCGAATGGGGGTGGGCAACCATATGACGCGCGCGCCTGGACAGCCAAGCCCACCGGTGTTTGCCAGACTCGCGCCATGCCTGCAGCAGGCTGGCAAGGGCGACAAAGGCATAGCCTGCCGCGTAGATGGCCAGCCAGAAGGGCGCCACCCCCGTGCGACTCCACTCCAAGGCGGCGACGCCCATCGCCAGAGCGGCAAGCAACAGCTCCCATCCCACCAGGTTCGAGCAGCGCAGCGCGTAAGCGCTGACTTGCCAATCGCCGCGCTGGCCTCGGATATCGAACTTGGGCGTGCGCTGGAATCCCTCAGTGCGGCCCACAACTGCGCGCGCCATGGCCAAGCTGTTGTTGAGTGCCAGGCCTGTGCCCAGCAGCAACAGCAAGGGCGCAAGTGGCAGTTCCCTCCACCAGCCGGGCCCTCGCTCCACCTGTGCGACCAAGTACAGCAGAGGTGGGCCGACTGCCGCTAGCGCGAAATACGGCATTAGCGAGGAGAGGCGCGCGCCTGCCAGCACAAAGGGAAAACTGAGCAGCAAGATTACCAGCAGCAACGGATGAATCAGGTAGCCAGTTAGATGCAACGCGCCTTCCAGCTTGACCGGCCATGCCGCATCGGAGGCTAACAGCGCGGGCACAAGCTTGATGGCGACTCGGATGCTCCCCTGTGCCCAGCGCGCCTGCTGACGGCGCAATGCGTCCATCTGGGGAGGTAGCTCGCCCGGCGCAGCCACTTCCGCAGCATACACAATGCGCCAGCCTGCCAACTGGGCACGGTAGGACAGGTCAAGGTCTTCAGCCAGCGTGTCGGCTTGCCAGCCGCCTGCGTCCTCAATGCACTCTCGACGCCAAACACCTGCCGACCCGTTGAAGTTGAGGAAAAGACCGGCTCCGCTGCGCGCCCGTTGTTCCACCACAAAGTGCCCATCAATGCCGATCGCTTGCAGGCGCGTGAGCACCGAATAGTCGCGATTCGTGTGGCTCCAGCGCGCCTGGACGCAGCCCACCTGGGGCGAGCCAAAGTAGGGCACGATGCGCCGCAAAAAGCCCGACGGCGGCACGAAATCGGCATCGAAGATCGCCAGCAGTTCGCCCGTTGCGTGGCGCATGCCCTCGGCCAGGGCGCCGGCCTTGAACCCCACCCGCTGAATGCGATGCTCGTAGCGGATGTCCAAGCCCTTGCGAGCCCAGCGCGCAACCGCCAGCCGCGCCAACGTGGCCGTTTCATCCGTGGAGTCGTCCAGGACTTGAATCTGCAACCGCTCCCGGGGGTAGTCCAGGCTTGCGGCGGCGGCGATCAGGCGCTCCGCCACGTGCAATTCGTTGTAGATGGGCAGTTGCACGCTGACCGAAGGCCAGACGTCGGGGGGAGGCAGAGGGCAACGCGGTCGCTGCCGCACCCACAGGTAGATGGATGTCAGTACCAGGCTGTTCAAGCCGTACAGGGCCAACCAGATTGTCAATGCCTGGTACAGGATCGTGACCAAGAGCATTCGCCGTGTTCTCCAGCGTTTTTCGTAAGAGCAAGCGCCCATCTTATCACATGCCAGGCTGCCGGGCAAATCCTGGCGAGACAGACTGTCCGGAGCCCTCTGCAGGGCAGCCATATTTGACAAAAGCCGCCAAATGGCTGAAGATGAATACGCGTCTGAAGAGACAGGAGAGTTGATTGCAGACCGGAACACGACCGCTGATACTGGTCACAAACGACGATGGCATTGCCTCACTCGGCCTGCGCGCAGCTGTGCGTAGCGTGTGGGACTTGGGGGAGGTCTTTGTCATCGCGCCGTGCCTGCAACAGTCCGGACTGGGGCGCAGCTTTCCCAACGGACCAGCCTCGGTCGAGGAGCGTCTCCTGGAGATAGATGGCAAACAAGTGCAGGCGATGTGCATGGATGCGGCGCCCGCCAAAGTGGTGCGCCTGGCTCTGGTGAGCCTGATGCCCAGGCTGCCCGACCTCGCCATCTCGGGCATCAACTACGGCGAAAACCTGGGCAGTTGTGTCACGGTCTCCGGCACGATTGGCGCCGCCATCGAGGCAGCCACGTTTGGCATTCCGTCCATAGCGGCCTCCCTGGAGACCGACGCCCAATACCACTTTGCCACGAACGCAGAGGTGAACTTCCATGCAGCCGCTGCTTTCGTCCATCGCCTGGCCAAAGCACTGCTCTCTTCAGGCATGCCCGCAGGAGCGGACATTCTGAAGCTCGAGGTGCCAAGCGACGCCACTGAGAAAACGCCATGGAGAACTACTCGCGTCTCACGCCAGCAGTATTTTGTCTCCAACGTGAGCGTGAATGCGCAGGGCAAAAAGGGTGTCTCAGGTTACAGGGTGGAGATCGATCACGACACGTTGGAACCCGATTCGGACATCCAGGCAGTGGCATTGGACAGGGTAGTCTCGGTGAGCCCGATGAGCATAGATCTCACAGCATACTCGGCGATGCAATCGGTGACGAGCATGCTTGAGAGGCTATGAGAGGAGACCCGCTTGCTGACCACCATCCTGACCGCCATCGCAGTATTAGCTCTCCTGACCCTGGTACACGAACTGGGCCATTTCGCCGTGGCCAAGAGCACTGGGGTGCGGGTGGAGGAGTTCGGTCTGGGTTACCCGCCTCGGCTCCTGACCCTGGGACGCTGGGGAGGCACGGACTATACCCTCAACGCGATCCCCTTTGGAGCGTTTGTGCGCTTGGCAGACGAGGGCGAGCCCGGCGCGTTGCTTGCTGACAAGCGCCGAGAGGTGCGCGCAGCCTTTCTGCTGGGCGGGCCGGCCTGCAATCTGCTCCTTGCGGTGTTGTTGTTCGCCATCTGCTTTGCCACTGGCTGGCCGGTGCCGCACGATCTCGCCGTGGGTGTGAATAAGGTCATCCCAGGCTCCGTCGCGCAGGCGGTGGGATTCGAGGACGGGGATCTCATCCTCGCGACTGACGACCATGAAGTATCCAATTCGCTGGAACTCATCATGTACGCCCGTTCGGTGGATGGCAGCGTGAGATCGGTGACCCTGCGCAGGCGTGGACGCATCTTCTCCCTGAACCTTCCCGCGGGAGGGCCCTGGTTCACCAAAATCGAGACCAGGGGCGTGCAGATCCGCGATGCGGCCGGATGGACGCAGATTGTCAACTATCCCTGGCCTGAGGCAATCCGGCGGGCGATTGGGCAGACAGCCGCCACTGCGGGCTACCTTTTCTCCCTCATCACACGCGTCCTGCGCGGATTGGTGCCTGTCGACGTGGTACGCCCGGTGGGTCCGGTGGGCATCGCGCAACTGACTGGCCAGGCTGCGCGCGAGGCGGCAAGCAGCGGGTGGTGGTTCCCGCTGCTCCAGATCACGGCCGCGCTCAGCGCTGCGCTTGCAGCCACGAACCTTCTGCCGATACCAGGGCTGGATGGTGGGCGCTTGGTCTTCATTCTGCTCGAGGCCGTGCGCGGCCGGCGCTTCGATCCGAACCGCGAGAACCTCGTGCACTTGGCGGGACTGATCTTGATGCTCATGCTCATCCTCATCGTCACCTACCGCGACATCGCCGTGCCCCTGCCCTTTGGGCGCTAGCGCCCGGCGCCTTGGCATGCTTTGACTTGACACGATACACACCGCTCGATATAATGGCGTAACACGACGGCAGGTCCTCAGAACCTGTGCATGTGCAGCCTGCTTTCTCAGAAGCCTGCGAGCAGCCTCCCTACATACTCGGGCTCGCCAAATCACCCGCAAGCTGTTTGATCGGCGGTTCCTCGCAAATCGGCTTTCCGTGGAGGGGGGTGATCACACAGATAACCGTCCTCGGCAAGTAGCAGGGGCGCAAACCGCCCTTCCTATATTCTTCGAAAGGGGAAACCATGAGAAAGACGCTGTTCAGAAGCCTCACAGTACTGATCGTGCTGGCCGTGTTGTTCTCCGTGTGGCCGGCAGCCCTCTCGGCCAACCCACCTCCCGAGCCTGTGGCCGAGGAACCGGGCAAATCCTTGCCAAAGCTGGGCAAGTACTTCAAACCGAAGGACGTGCCCAACCCCATTGATGCCCGGCGTCTGGCGCAGCGCGAAAGCCTGCTCTTGTCGGGACACGCCGCCGAAGCCGCTGCGCTGGCCAAGACCGGCAAGGATAAGATCCTGGTCATCCTGTTCGAGTATGGCGGACCGGATGCCGTGACCTGGAATCCGGGTGACATCTGGGACCCCATCGGCAATCCCGATGCAGAGGACTACGAGGACTATGGTGACTGCTCCGGGGTCATCACCGAGACGCAGACCTTTACCTACTCAGGCCCTCTGCACAACCAGCTCCCCAAGCCAACCAGCAAAGAAGACCGTGCCTACCACTGCATTTGGACGGCTGACTTTAACGCTGAGTACTACGAGGAGCTGCTCTTTGGCGATGGCGTCTACTGCCAGTACAACCTGAATGATGGCGAGCTGGTCACCATTGACCTGCGCGGCTATTCGGTGCGCCAGTACTACGAAGAGCAGTCGCGTGGAATGTACACCATCGAAGGAGAGGTGCTCGGCTGGGTGCAGGTGCCTCACTCCAGCGCCTGGTACGGCGCGGATGCCTGCCCTGGCGCGCGCTCGGCGGGCTATTCCGGGCTGGCCGATGGCTTCATGCCGGACGGCGGAACACCTCAGTCGCTGGTCAGCGAGGCCATTGACGCCGCTGTCGCGTCCTACCCCGGCTTTGACTGGGCCCAGTTCGACCAGGATGGCGACGGCGTGTTGGATCGCGTCATGTTCGTGCACGCTGGCTACGGCGAGGAAGAGAGCCCCATCTTGCTCAAGAACTCGGGCGTTGGTGAGCATGCCATCTGGTCGCACAGCTCATCAGTCTACCCTGCACAGGACATCGGATCGACCGGCCTCAAGCTGGGCGCCTACACCATCATGCCTGAGAACGGGCTGACCGGCGTGTTCGCGCACGAATTCGCCCACAACCTCGGCACGCAGGACCTGTACGCCTACGTCGCGGGCGAGACCTCCCCTGGCTTCTGGAGCTTGATGGCAGACGACTGGGGCGGAGGCTGGCCGGACTCGGCTGTGCCGCCGGGCCTCGATGCATGGCACAAGTACCTGCTCGGCTGGAACGATCCGGTGGTGCTGGACATCTTCAGCCCCGAGACCACCGTGGTCCTGGGCCAGGCGGCGCAAACACCCGCAGGAACCGAGGATTCGTTCATCGTCAACCTGCCCGCGCAGATCGAGCAACCCGTTGTGCCGCCTCAGGGCGCGTACATGTGGTGGGGCGGCAAGACCAGCATGACTGACGCCAACCTGACCATGGCTGCGCCGCTCGACTTTGGCGCCGTGACCAGCCCCACCCTGAGCTTCAAGACCTTCTATGACATCGAAGAGGGCTGGGACTTTGGCTTCGTGCAGGCCTCGACCGACGGCGGCGCCACCTGGGCCTCGCTCGCAGGGCCGCATATGACCGAAGAGCACGACCCCTCCTGCTACTTCATTGACGAGCTGCCAGGCTACAGCGGCTACAGTGAGGACTGGATCGACGAGGTCGTGGACCTCTCGTCTCTGGCCGGTCAGAGCAGTGTGTGGTTGCGCTTCCGCTACCGCACCGACCCGGCCACACTCGGCATGGGCTGGTATCTGGACGACATCAAGGTCAGCGATGGCGAGCAGACTCTGTTCAGCGACGACGCCGAGGTCGCTGGCAGCCAGTGGGTGAATGAGAACTGGACGCGCACCGATGGCTATGCCGTCTACCCCCACTACTACATCGCCGAGTGGCGCAACGCTTCCGGTTTCGATGCCGGGCTGGTGAGCGGGCGCTACAGCATCAAGGACTTTGGCATGTTGTTGTGGTACCGCAACTGCAAGTACACGGCCAACGAAGTGTACTACAACCTGGCCGATAGTCCGGCGTTTGGCTCCAAGGGTGCCTGCCTGGTGGTCGAGTCGCACTTTGATCCGATCCGCTTCGCGGGGTCCGAGTACGTGAATGAGGTAGCCAACATTCACCCGCGCATCCAGATGCGCGATGCAGCCTTTGGCCTGCGCGCCACGCAGCCGTTCCACGTCGACGCACGCCTGCGCCCGGGCATCGAAGACGAAGAGCTGCCCTCGCTGCCGGCCGTGCCGGCTTTCCACGACTCGCTGGGTTACTACCCCGGCATCGAATACGTCGTGCGCGGTCCCGGCGATCCACGCGTGCAGTGGTTCACCAAGCAATGGGATTCGAGTTGCGTGATCCCTGCCAAGGGCGACTATGGCATTGCGCCGCCAGAGTATGCTGAGGGTGATCCCATCCGCTTCGGCGGAGAAGAATACCCCGGCGGTCTTTCCGCCTGGTGGTGGTATCCGAGCGGAGTGGGCTACGGCGGTTCGACCGGCAACCCTGGTGAAAAGGGCTATGGCGTGCACATGGAAGTGATCGAGGAAGCCGCCGACCTGTCCTGGGGCAAGGTGAGAGTCTGGAACAACACCGACACCTTCCTGGGCAGCATCACGGTGGACAAGGCACTTGCTGCTCCTGGCGACACGCTGACCTACAGCATTCACATCAAGGACGCGGCCAGCGCGGGCGTCCTGGGCACGCTGGACTTCCCGATCCCTGCCAACACTACCTATGTGGCGGGTTCAGTCACTGGCGCGCGCTATTTCGAAGATCAGTCCGATGTAGACCTGGGCCTCGGCCACATCCTATGGGGCGGGAGGATCGGCGGCAAGGCGCTGCACACGCCTGACGCGGTGATCACCTACCAGGTCAAGGTCAACGAGGATGCCAAGGGTGCGGTCGAGAACACTGGCATCGTGGATGTGACCGGCCGCAAGGCCTACAAACTCACGGCGAGCACCAAGCTGCCGCGCGTTTCTGCCACCTTGAGCGGGCCCGGCTTTGTGGGCACCAGAGCCTTCATCCGCTACACCGTCTCAGTCAAGAACGAGAGCTCGGAGGCTCTGACCAACGTGAACGTAAACGTCACCTGGACGGGCGGGGCGTACGTAGCCCCAGGCTCACGCTCATCCTGGGTCATTCCCAGCCTGGCCGCTGGCGCCACCTGGACCAGGGAGTTCAGCTTCCTGACCTTCTCCACGGCCACTGGAGAGGTAGTCACCACTGCTACTGTCACGCATCCGTGGATCGAGACGACCACGGCCGCGGTCACGACGACTATCGTGCGCTAGCGGGCCGAGGGGCGCGAGTAACACACCGAGGGGGCTGGTGGGCTCATGGCCCACCGGCCCCCTTGTGGTTGGCTGTGCCAACTTCTGCGTGCCAAGCCGCGGTGGAGCGTGCGTGCTCGGACTGCGCATAAGGGGCCCGGCGGCCCGGCGTCATTACGTTAGGGGAGCGCGGCAGCAGGCCTGCATCACTTCGCAGGCTCTGCTAGCATACTGCGGGACAAGTAGAGAAGACTACTGTCTCTCCTTCGTCGTTGCCATGGGACTCGCGTAGAAAGGGTGTACGTGCGAGGGCCAAGAACGTGCTGTGCCATACTTCTGACATTGCTCCTTGCCGGGGCGACGCTCTGCGCATGTCCGGTGCGTGTGAACGCACAGGGACCACTCGCATCGCCAAAGCATCCGGACTATGTGCCTGGGCAACTGATTGTGAGATTCAGGCAGGGGGAATCCGCGCTCCGTGTTCTCAACTCCACGCTCGGGGCGCAGGCCCGGCTCCTGGCGGCTCTTCCCGAACTGAACGTGTCACTGCTGCAGGTGCCACCCGGCAAGGAACAAGCCGTGGCTAGCAGCCTACGGAGTGATGCCCGCGTGCATTACGTCAGCCTGAACCATCGAGTCACTGCCCTCGAGGGCCCAGACAGTGCGGCGGCAAACCAGGTCGCGCTGGCTGAGGAACCCAACGATCCCGCCTGGAGCCAGCAGTGGTCTTTCCCGATCGTGCGCGCTCCAGAGGCTTGGAACATCACCCACTCTGCTGGCATCCTCATCGCCATGGTGGACTCGGGCGTCAACCTGCAGCACCCTGACCTGCAGAACGTGCTGTGGACGAACCCGCGCGAGATTCCTGGCAACGGGCGGGACGACGATGGCAACGGCAAAGTCGATGACGTCCATGGCTGGCACTTTCACCACCAGTGGAACGGCAGCACCTGGGAGCCGTACGAGAATCCCATCGTGCAGGATGATCTCGGCCATGGCACGCACGTGGCAGGAATCGCCGCGGCCGAGACTGGCAACCACATCGGCGTCGCCGGCCTTTCCTGGGGCGGGCGCGTGATGGCCGTCAAAGTGCTGGACCAGGACGGGCGTGGCTGGGCCTACGACGTCGCTCAGGGCATCGTGTACGCCGCGAACAACGGCGCGCGCATCATCAACCTGAGCCTGGGCGACCCCAATGTGAACCCGCTGTACCAGGACGCTGTCAACTTCGCCTATGCCAGGGGCGCGCTGCTGGTCGCCGCGGCCGGCAACTATGACACCCCAGTCTACTACCCCGCCGCCTGTTCGCACGTGATGGCCGTGGCAGCGACGGGCTACCAGGACGAGCGGCTGGACTTTTCCAACCGCGGCCCCGAGATGGACATCGCCGCGCCGGGCTACAACGTCTACAGCACGTGGATCGAGCCATACCTGTACTGGACCATGCGGGGCACCTCCCAGGCCACTCCTCACATCGCTGGAGCGGCGGCGTTGCTGTGGACCTGGAGGCCAGACTGGACGAACGACCAGATCGAGCAGCGGCTGGAAAGCACGGCCGATGACGTCAATCGCAGCGCACACCCGGGTTGGGACATCTATTTGGGTTGGGGTCGGCTCAACGTGTTCCGGGCCTTGCAGGGATTGGAGCCTGGACCGACGCCCACACCCGCCACAAGCGTGACCCCAACGGCTACGCCTTCCGCGACACCCACGCCGACGGCCTCTCCAACGCCCACTCCAGAGCCCACTTCCAGCCCTACGCCCACCGAAACGGCGACTCCCAGCCCAACTGCTTCGCCGACCGCGACGACCGAGCCGACGCCGAGTATCACTCCCACCGCAACCGCCACGACTACACCCAGCCCAACGCCGACTACACCAGGCGCGGCTGTCTGCGTGAGTTGGCGCAGGACGTGGGAAGACGAATTCGAGGATGCCGCGCTTCCGCTGTGGCTCGCAGACTGGGGGGAAGGCAGCGGCCGAGTGCAATCCTCAGTGCTAAGCCTGCGCGCCAGTGAAGGCGGCAGCCTGCGCTTCCCCTTGCTCTGGACGCCCGTGCTACTGCCCGCGCAAGCCTTCGGCCTGCAGATCCGCTTCCGCTATGGCACGCCCACACCCTATGGAACCACCATAGGGCTGGGCTCGGCGGCCTACGACGGGGCGCTCTACAATGAGGGCAATCCCAAGCCACCCGGGATCGAGGACGTACTGTGCATCCACCAGTTGCAGGGTGAATTCCGCATCCTGCTGGGTGGAATTGCTGTTTTGCGAACCGAACACGCTGACACAGACTGGCATGTGGTCGAGCTCGTCCACGAGCAGCCCGCTACCAGCTTGTGGCTGGATGGTCGCTGCATTGCCACGACTTCCCAGGCCTTCGCCCCGCGCAGCATCTTTCTCGGCAACCCTGCCATCATGCTCTACCTGGGAGCATGGACGCCCCTGGACGTGGATTATGTGCGCATCTCCACGTGTGCCCTCTGGGGCAACCAGCGACTGTGGCTGCCGGTGATCCGCCGCAAGTAGCGCCAGCCCCAGCAGGACAGACGTAACCCACCATCCGAGCCGACCTGCGGTCACGAGGGTGGTCGCACACCACCCACCCAACACAAAGGGCCTCGCCAGGTTGTCCTGGCGAGGCCCTTGTCTGTACTTCGTAGCCGCGCTACTGGATGATCTTCTTCCTGATCAGCGGCAAGTAAGAGTAGCGCGTGGTGGGGGCCGTCTCAAAGAACACGTAGGTGTAGCCCTGCCGGTCGTTGTAGGCAATGCCGATCACCTGCACGGTTTGCGGCGTTGTCGACGAGACCAGATGGGCTTCGCAGAAGCCCTGCGCGTTTGTATGCGTCGTGTAGCTGACCACACCACTCTCGTAGAAGTAGCCATAGTCGGTGACAAACGTCAGTGTGACGCCTTCCATCACATAGTTCGCGTAGAAATCCTTGACTCCTGCAAAGATCTGCGCTCTGGATCGCCCATCGGCCGGAATGCGGTACGGGACCGCAGTGACCTCGATCGTCCAGGGAGGCCCCGGCACGAAGATCACAGTGGTCGTGTCCGTCACCACTCCGGCGATGGCAGTCACAGTGACCCTGCCCGCCTCAGCCTGTGAGGTCAGCGTACCGGTCACCAGCCCGCCGTCGGTAAAGGTGTTGTAGTACCTCTGGCCCGAGTTGCGGAAGATGCCCAGCGTGGTCTCCAGCCGCACCGGCGTCGTGTTCGTCACTGGCGTGCCACTGCAGTCCACGACGCGCGCCACCACGGTGATGTCCTCAAAGTTCACATCTCCGTTGATGGCGATGCTGCCCGG
>CAYZKS010000040.1:20297-21789 GCA_964478725.1 uncultured Anaerolineales bacterium | reverse complement strand
CCGGCGCTGGCACCCCAAGATGCGCTCGTACATCTTCACGGAGCGCAACGGCATCCACATCATTGACCTGCAGCAGACCATGCGCATGCTGGACACCGCGTACTCCTTTGTGCGCGACACAGCTGCCGAGGGCGGTACCATCCTGTTCGTGGGCACCAAGAAGCAGGCTCAGGACAACCTGGAGGCCCAAGCCGTGCGCTGTGGCATGCCCTTCGTCACGCAACGCTGGTTGGGCGGCTCGCTCACCAACTTCCGCACCATCCGGCAGCGCGCCAACTACCTGCTCGAGCTTGAGAGGCAGAAAGAAGCGGGCGAACTTGGCAACTTGACCAAGAAGGAAGCCATGTGGAAGGAGCGCGAGCTGGCCAAGCTGGAGAAGCGTCTGGGTGGCATCAAGACTATGTACTACTTGCCCAGCGCCCTGTTCGTAGTGGATGTCCACCGCGAGGCGAATGCGATCAAGGAGGCCAACACTCTGGGCATCCCGGTCGTGGCCATGGTTGATACCAACTGCGATCCCGATCCGATCAAGTACATCATCCCCTCCAATGACGACGCTATCCGCGCCATCAAGCTGCTGTCCAGCAAGATCGCGGACGCGGTGATTGAGGGGCAGAACATGCGCGGCGTGGTCATGGCGGAGCAGGAACAGGCCGCCGCCCCCGAGATGGCTGAAAAGCGCGAGGCCGTCGGGGTTGGCGCCGAAATGATAGAGCGCAGCACGACCACTCCAGAGGAACCTCCCACACCGGTGGAAGAACTGGACATGCCGATGGAGGAGCCTCCGGAGGAGCTGGGCTTGAGCCTGGATCTCTCGGGTCTGGATCTGAGCGATTTCCAGGAGAACCCGGCCTGAACACCTAACCTACTTAGCAGGGGGATTTGCATACATGAGCGTTACCAATGAGATGATCAAGCAGCTACGCGAGACCACCCAGGCCGGCATCCTCGATTGCAAGAAGGCGCTGGAGGCGTGTGGCGGCGACATGGAGCGCGCCGCTGAGAAACTGCGCGAGAAGGGGCTGATCTCCGCGGCCAAGAAGGCCGATCGCGTAGCTTCGAATGGCCTGATTGATGCCTATGTGCACATGGGCAAGGCCGCCGCCCTGGTCGAGCTCAACTGCGAGACGGATTTTGTGGCTCGCCTGCCCGAGTTCAAGGAGCTGGCCCACGACCTGGCCATGCAAGTAGTCGCTGCCAAGCCCGAATACGTCAGGCCCGAGGATATCCCCGCCGAGCTGCTGGAGAGCAAGCGGCGCATCTACCGCGCCGAAGCTCTGGACCAGAAGAAGCCCGAGGCCATGCTCGAAAGGATCATCGAGGGCAAACTGAGCAAGTTCTATGCCGACGTCTGCATCCTGCACCAGCCGTTCATCAAGGATCAGGAAAAGATCGTGCAGGACGTCATCAAGGAGCGCATCGCCAAGACCGGCGAGAACATCGTCCTGCGTCGCTTTGTGCGCTTTGAGCTGAGCGAACAGGGAAGCTGCTC
>CAYZKS010000040.1:15537-20197 GCA_964478725.1 uncultured Anaerolineales bacterium | reverse complement strand
GGCGAGGCGCTGGCCGGAGAGCTGGGCCGCGGCATCGACGTGCCCACGGTGGAGAGCATCGCGGCACAGATCAAGCGCGTGCGGCAGCTTGAGGTTCAGGTGGCGGTGGTCATCGGCGCCGGCAACATCTGGCGTGGCCGCGAGGGCCTCGAGCGCGGTATGGAGCGCGCTACGGCCGACTATATGGGCATGGTGGCCACGGTGGTCAACGCCCTGGCCATGCAGGATGCCCTGGAAAGAATGGGCATCGAGACGCGCGTTCAGACCGCCATCGAGATGCGCGAGGTGGCTGAACCCTACATCCGCCGCCGCGCCATTCGCGAGCTGGAGAAGGGCTTGGTGGTCATCTTTGGCGCCGGCACCGGCAATCCGTACTTTACCACGGACACCGCTGCAGCGTTGCGCGCCATGGAGGTCGACGCCGAAGCCATGCTCAAGGCCACCAAGGTGGATGGCGTCTATGATCAAGACCCCGTTCAAAACCCGCATGCACACCGCTTCGAGCAGCTTACCTACATCGATGCCCTGAATATGGGAGTGCAAGTGCTCGACAGCACTGCATTGACGCTGTGCATGGACAACGACCTGCCCATCATCGTCTTCAAGCTCGCCGAAGCGAACAGCATCGAGCGCGTGGTCTGCGGTGAGCCCATCGGCACCGTCATCCAGCGCTAGATGCCTTGCTGGCGCCCGGCGTGACGGAGAGGTCGCGCTGGAACTGGCATCGGGCCGGAGGAGGGAATCATGGTTGAGGATACACTGAAAGAAGCAGAAGTCAGAATGATAAAGGCCGTGGACGCATTTCGCGTGGACCTGATGGCTTATCGCACGGGGCGGGCCTCGCCTGCCCTGGTCGAACGCTTGCGCGTGGATTACTACGGCGTGCCTACACCGCTCAACCAGATGGCGGCCATCTCCACGCCTGAGCCGCGCCTGCTCGTCATCCGGCCCTGGGACCCGTCCGTTATCGGAGAAATCGAAAAGGCGATACTGAAGTCGGAGTTGGGTCTGACGCCCAGCAACGATGGCACGCTGATTCGCCTGCCCATCCCCAAGCTGACCGAGGAGCGCCGGCGTGAATTGAGCAAGGCTGTCGGCAGGCGTATGGAAGAAGGGCATGTCGCCATTCGCAACATCCGGCGCGACCTGCAAGACGACCTGCGCTCCTTCGAGAAAGAGAAGCTTATCACCGAGGACGATCTGGAGAGGGGCCGAGACCAGCTGCAGGACTTGCACGACAAATACGTCGCCATGTTGGAGGAAGTGGGCAAGGCCAAGCAGCAAGAGATCATGGAGGTCTAGCGCTCCGTGAGTGCAGACACAGTCACGACGGAGGCGCTGGACCCTCTGCCCGTCGTGCCTGAACACGTGGCTATTATCATGGATGGGAACGGCCGCTGGGCTCGCCGGCGCGGGTTGCCTCGACTGGCAGGCCATCGCGCCGGAGTGGAGAATCTGCGCCGCATCATCCGCGCGTCAGGCGAGTTCGGCATCAAGGTCCTCACGCTCTACGCCTTCTCCACCGAGAACTGGTCCCGCCCGCGCGAAGAAGTGGATGGACTGATGCGCCTGCTCTCCGACTCCCTGGAACGCGAGGTGGACGAGCTGCACAGGAACGGCGCCCAGTTGCGCCACTTGGGCGAGCTGGAGGGCCTGGCACCCAGGCTGCAAAAGGGCATCCGTGAAGCAGTGGAGCTCACCGCGCACAACAACCGTATCATCGTCTGCATCGCCCTCAACTATGGCGGTCGCAACGAAATCGTGCAGGCAGTGCGGCGCATGCTCAGCGAGGGCCTGCCTGTCGAACAGATCACGGAACAAGCCCTGTCCCAGCACCTGTACAGTGCTGGCCTGCGCGATCCCGACTTGATCATCCGCACCGCTGGTGAGATGCGTCTCAGCAACTTCCTGATTTGGCAGGCTGCCTACTCCGAGTTCTATTCCACGCCCACCTTGTGGCCAGACTTTGGCCCGGATAATTTGCATCAGGCCTTGCTGGCATACGCCCAGCGCGTGCGCAAATTCGGCGGACTTGTGCCCGGCGCCCTGACCGAGTAGGCCTGCCGAGGGAGAGATACGCCATGCTCGCGCAACGCATCGCCAGCGCTCTCGTGCTGATTCCCATCGTCTTGCTTGCCATCTGGCTCGGCGGCCCCTGGTTTGCTGGTTTCATAGCCCTGTTCGCCCTGCGCGCGACCTGGGAATTCTACGAGCTGGTGCGCAAGAGCGGCCACCGCCCCACGGACGTCGCCGGACTGGCGCTGGTCATCGCGTTCATGCTGGATGCCTACTTCCCGCGGCAGGGCATTGCCGTCTTTGGCATGGTGAGCGTGCTCATGGCGCTCATGCTGCGCCAGGTGTTCCGCAAGGACCTGACCGGCTTCACCGCTAACTGGGCGCTGACGCTGGCCGGAGCGCTGTACGTGGGCGGGCTCTCCTCCCATCTGGTCGCGTTGCGCGGCTTGCCCTATGGCGTGGAGTGGATCGCCCTGACCTGCGCCGTGACCTGGGTGTGTGACAGCGCTGCTTACTTCTTCGGCAGCCGCTGGGGCAGGCATGGCTTCTTCACGCACGTCAGCCCGCACAAGACCTGGGAAGGCGCCATCGCTGGGTTCATCGGCGGCATCATCGCCGCGCTGATCGCCGGGCGGTTTGTGCAGCTGCTGCCCTGGCAAAGCCTGCTCCTGGGAGCGGTGATGGTGGTGGGCCTTACCTTGGGCGATCTGTGTGAATCCCTGTTCAAGCGCGAGGTCGGGGTCAAGGACAGCAGCCATCTCATTCCCGGCCACGGCGGCATGCTGGATCGCCTTGACAGCATTCTGTTCGCCGGAGTGATCGCATACTACTTTGCCGTTGTTTTCACGCGCTGAAATGAACAAGGCCATCTGTGTAGCCTGCGGCTTGGGGTTCTGAGCATGTCGAGCAGCTTCTGGACATCTGCATTGTCCCTGGGCAATCTCATCCTGGCCTCGGCCAACGTCATCGTCGGCTTCTCGCTGCTGGCCTACATCCTTGGCCACAACTTCCGCAGCCCGGTGGCTCGAGCCTTCTCTGCCCTGCTCACTTGTGTCACCTTGGTCTACGTGGGCGACATCCTCGCGACCAACGTCATCTCGGAAGAGACGACGCTGCTGTGGCTGCGTTTCCAGTGGCTGGGCATCGCTTTTGTGCCGGCGGCAGCTCTGCATTTCTCGGACGCGTTGCTGCGCACCACCAATGACACCTCATCTGTGCGGCGCGCGGCGGTCGGCGCGGCCTATGCCCTGGGGCTGGTGGCGTTCGTGCTTGCGGCAGCTACCGATTTGGTGGTGTACGACGGGGTTGGCCTGCCGTCGGTTCCCCATCTATCACCGGGGCCCTTTTTCGGGGCCTTTGCGGTGTTCTACTTTGCCACGGTCCTGACAGCGGTCTACCATGTCTTTCGCGCCCGCCAACGCTGCCTGACCTCCACTTCGCGTCGCCGCATGACTTACCTGACGGTGGCCATCGTTGCCCCGGGCCTGGGCATCTTCCCCTACCTGCTGGTTGCTACCACTTCGCCTTACCTCTCCTCCAACTTTGTGCTGGCTCTGGCGCTGGTGGGCAACTTGGGCGTCGCGCTCATGACCACCGTCAGCGCCTATACCGTCGCGTACCAGGGCGTGTTCATCCCGGACCGCGTGATCAAGCACAACTTGCTGCACTATCTGATGCGCGCCCCGCTGTTGGGTTCGATCATCATTTCGCTCATGCTCGTGGTGCCCAAGGTCGAAGAAATCCTGGGCCTGCCGCGCGACACGGTGCTGATCTTTGCTGTGATGATCGGCATCGTGCTCATGGAGGCAGTCATCGGCCTGGCCAAGCCCTATGTGGACCGCCTGCTCTACCGCAAGGACCGCGACGAGCTGGCCTGGATTGAGCAGCTGGATTCGCGCTTGCTGACCAGCACCGACCTGGAGCAGCTGCTGGAGAACGTGTTGATCGCCCTGTGTGACCTGCTCAGAGTGCCCAGCGGTTTCGTGCTGGCCATGCAGGAAGGAGCCCTGGGCGTGCGCGTTTTCTGCGGTCCCAAGGAGGCCGCCAGTGACTTTCTCAAGGCGTGTGACTGGCACGAGCTGCTGACCTCCTTGAGCCCGAGCTCCGGCAGGCGCGAGGAATTGCGCAACGAGGATTTCGCGGTGCGCAATGGATACTGGCTGCTGCCGCTGCTGAGTCGCGACGCCAAGTCCACCCTCGGCGTGCTGGGCCTCGAGGCCAGGAATGGCGAGCCTACGCTGTCCAGGGAGGAGCTGGCCAACGTGTCCGATCTGGTCAGGCAGGCCGACCTGGCGCTGGAGGACATGCACTTGCAGCAGGACGTCTTCAGCGCCCTGCGCAAGATCGTGCCCGAAATCGAGGAGCTGCAGCGCTGGCGCAGCGAGGCGCCCTATGCTGCCTCCTCGCGCCTGCAACGCCTGGAAAGTAACCCGGTCTACGCGCCCGATCTGTCCAGAGTGGTCAAGGAAGCGCTCACGCACTACTGGGGCGGCCCGCGCCTGGTCAATAGCCCTCTGCTGAACACGCGTTTGGTGCAACAGGCTCTGCCGCAGAACGACGGCGTGCCTGCCCGCGCCCTGCGCGCAGTCCTGTCTGCCGCCATCGAGCGGCTCAGGCCGCAGGGCGAGCGCAGCATGTTGTCCGC
>CAYZKS010000040.1:14139-15437 GCA_964478725.1 uncultured Anaerolineales bacterium | reverse complement strand
TCTACGACCTGACCCTCCCCATCTCACCCTCCATGGTCACCTGGCCGGGCGACCCGCCCGTGCGGGTTACACAGCGCGTCAGCATTGCGCGTGGCGATGCCTGCAATGTCTCAGAGCTGAGCCTGGGCTCGCATACCGGCACGCACCTGGATGCGCCCTACCACATGCTCGAGCAGGGCGCCCGTCTGGACGCGCTGTCGCTGGACCTGCTGGTGGGCAAGGCTTGGGTGCTGGACTGCGGCTCTCGCACGCGCGTCGAGGTGCAGGATCTGGCAGGCGTGCCTCCGGGCGTGCAGCGTCTGCTGCTCAAGACAGCAAACTCTGAGCTATGGCGACGCGGCGTGCAGGAATTCCAGCGCGAGTTCGTGGTGATCAGCCTGGAGGCGGCGCATTGGATCGTGGCGCAGGGCGTGCGCCTGCTGGGTGTAGACTATCTATCGGTGGAGCGACCGGGCTCCGGCAGCCATCCTGTGCACCACGCGCTCTTGGGGGCGGGGATGGTTGTGGTGGAAGGCCTGGATTTGTCAGCGATTGAACAGGGATGGTATAATCTCATCTGCCTGCCGCTCAAAGTGGCCGGCGGCGATGGCGCGCCTGCGCGCGTCGTGGCCATCGGTCCGTTGATGGCAGGGGAATGAAGACACATTGACCACTTCAGGGAGGAAATGGAATGGCGTTCAAGATTACGACGGATTGCATCAGCTGTGCCGCGTGCGAGTCGGAGTGCCCCAATGCGGCCATCAGCGAGGGCGCAGAGTACTTTGTGATTGACGCAGACAAGTGCACCGAATGCGTGGGCTTCTTCAATACCCAGCAGTGCGCCGCAGTCTGCCCGGTGGATGCCTGCGTGTCCGATCCGGACCATGCAGAGACCAACGAGCAGTTGCTGGCCAAGTTCGCCAAGCTGCACCCCGATAAGCAGCCGAAGTAGGGACGGCTAGCAAGACACACATGCGGGAGCAGCTTCTCGCCGCCCCTTGGCGAGGCTGCTCCCCAATGCTCATCCAACTCCAGACGGAGTGTGTGATCCCCACGGGCTTCGCGCCTCAACGCCCGGGAGTGTCATGCACCCGTTTGATTGTTTTCTGGCCCCGTTCCCGGCGCGCGCATGCGCCTTGATGGAGGTTGGGCTTGGATCGTCAGGACTGTGTCGCGCGCCCCCTCTTGTCCGACATCATCGCCAGCCACCCGTTTGTGGGAACCAGCCTGATCCTGCGCCGCAGTGGCCGCTTGCTGTATGGCCTGCGCCCGCCGCGCATGGAAGGTACCCGCAAGATCGTAGAGCTGACAGGCATCGG
>CAYZKS010000040.1:0-14039 GCA_964478725.1 uncultured Anaerolineales bacterium | reverse complement strand
GGCCGCGGCGCTGGCATTCTACCAGAAGCTGGCATCCCCACCGTATCCTCCAAGGCACTGGCCCATCTGAACGAGCTTTCCAGGAATGTGCCTGCCCCGCTATTGGGCTCGCTGCTGGTTAGGCGCACGAACTGAACCAGCGCGGTGCGGTCTGCGACACACGGCCAGACCCTCCCAAACGTGCCTTGCCTCAGCTCCACGCCTCAATCTATCGTTGCCGGCATGAGACACTAAGTAGATACCGAGATGATACAGAATGTTTACCTGATAACGGGGAAAATGGCCCGTTTGTCATGCTGCGTTCATATGCCATCGCTACAATCGCCACTAGAGAGGGTCTGAGGCGTTCTTCAGGACTGCGCGCGGGCGAAAGAGGAAGCAGCATGGGTGGTCAACCCATCTACGAGCAGTTGCGCCTGAATCTGGACGGAGCCGTGCAGCACTCCAGCGAACCGGAGCCAAGCCGCGCTGAGCCAGCTCCGGCAGTTGGCGCCCACCCGGCGAAAGGCCCCGCTACGCATGCGATGCAGCGGAACGGCCACAGCACCATCCTGCTGGTGGATGATGAGGAGATGGTGTGCGACCTGACGCAGCGCATGCTGGAGCGCCTGGGGTATGGCGTACTGACTGCGCATGATGGGCAGCAAGCTCTGGAAGTGCTTCGCGCCCACCAGCACGATATCGTGTGTGCCCTCGTGGATCTGACCCTGCCAGGCATAGATGGCGTCGAGGCGCTGCGCGGACTGCGCCAGATCAGGCCCGACCTGCCCGCGATCGTGTCCAGCGGCTACGACCAGATGGAACTGGACAGGCGCCTTGCGGGCGTCGAGAGCTGCGACTCGATGCAGAAGCCCTACGAGCTGGCTGAACTCCGCAGCAAGCTGGGCGCGCTGCTGATCGCTGTAAAGATGGCGTGAAAGTGAACTCACGTCTCTGAGATTGTCTGGACACGGACCGCATCGTCTTACTCATGTCGCCAATCGCCCGCTGCTGCGCGTCTGCGCAGGTTGGCTGGCTTCCACTTGGCTCGAGTCCGCGCTCGATGATAGCCGCACATCGCCTAACACGTTGAAAACAGTACGGAATCCAGCTTGATAGCGTCGCTGGAGGCTGGATCCCTGTGCCTGCACTGCAGACTTGACTACCCAAGAGCAGGTGCCCGCTCTCCCCCGTTCTGGCTTCACTCCGGCTCCATGCCAATCCCTTCAAACATGCCCTATTCCGAAAAACACTTGCCAGAAAACGCAATCAAGACTAAACTTCTCCGTAACGATTTGCTAACTATTGGCGGGGGAGGTGCTCCGTGGCGGGAGCCCAGCATCGTCGCACTTTCGTTTGGGTCGCGTTCACCTTCACTGTAGTTCTTCTGCTCTTTCTAACGCTGGCTGGCATCGCCTGGTCCCAGCCTGCGAAACGCAGTGGCTCGCCAAAGCCGGCTGTCTCGGGCGAGGACTCCGAGCGCGTGACCTCTGGCCCGGTCTTGGCTTCTGTGTTCATGCAGCGCACGCTGGTTGGCCCTGCGCAGGTCGAGCTGTGCGACGTCGTCACCTACACCCTTTTCGTCACCAACACTGACACGCTTACCGCCACCAACATCCTGGTCACCGACACCATGCCTTCGGGGTTCACACCTGCCAGCCGCAGCGCGTCTCTGGGTCAGCTCGGACCCGGGCAGTCAGCCAGCGCCACCTTCACCTTCAGCGCCACCTGCAGCGCGGTGTCTGGCCAGAGCACGGCCACACTCACAGATGCCGAGGGCGACTCGTACGTCAGCGTGGCTGACCTCACGCTGATTCCGGGTGCCATCACGCTGCGCAAGCTCCCTGCGGTCACCCCGGCCCGCGTGGGCGATGTGGTCACCTGGACGGTCTATGTGGAGAACACCGGCTACGGACGCGTCTCTAACGTCGTCGTGACCGATGCGCTCGGCACTGGGCTGGCCTACGTCTCGGGCTTGACTCAGGCCTCCTACAGTTCCATGGCCGTCGGCGCCATCAATACCTTCACCCTCAGCGCTCGTGTACTGAGCTGCGCCAATCTGGACAACCTGGTCACGGCCACTTGGGGCTGCTCTGGCAGCATCTGCCAAACTCAGAATGCCAAGGCCAGCATCGACCTGTTGCTGGAACAGCCCGAGCTTTCCTTCACGCCGCCTTCCATTGTGATTGACTATTGCACGGGCAGCGGTGCGTTCAACATGATCGTCACCAACGTTGGCAGCGGCAGGGCCTACACGCCTACCATTGCGGTCGACTTTGGCTCCCTGCTGCTTACCTCCTCTTCGGCGCCCTATAGCAGTGGAGCCTTCCATCTACCGGATATCCTTGCCGGCAACTCCTACGTCCTCAGCTTCACCCTGGCGTTGCCGAGCCCTGCCTGCGGCATGGCAGGCCAGAGCGGCGGCATGCTCTACACACCGCTGTACTACGATGGCTGCCTCAATCCTTACTATCTGACGCCCCGCAGCGGCTCCTGGTCGGTAGGTGGCAGCACGCCTTCGCTCAGCCTGACCAAGTCGGGTCCCGACGTAGCCAACTACGACCAGCAACTCACCTATGCGCTGTCCGTCGACTCCGCCAACGTCTCCGGGGTGGTCTACATCACCGACGTGTTCCAGGCCGACTGCGGCTACGTCCTGCTGGACGCAGGCGGTGGCACGGTGGCGAGCGATTCCACGCGTATCACCATCACCTGGAGCACGACCAGTGCAAGCTGGAGCCGCTCACTGGTGTTCTCGCCCACCGGCACCTGCCCGGCGCTGTGCGCATGCTGCGGCCAGTCAGTGATCAACACCCTCTCGGCCACAGCCCGCGACTGCCGCGATTGTGCGCTGTATGACTCGACCTCTGAGAGCACCTACATCGAATGCGCCAAGGTCCTGGCGAGCCAGGCGAAGCAGGTAGGGCCGGTGGGAACCGAAGGCTGCACCACGCGTACCTTCACCAATACCTTTGTCTTTGGCAGCAGCTTTGTCGTGCCTCCTACCTGGTCGGGCTTGATTCTGACCGATACGCTGTCGCACATGGACTATGTGCCGGGTAGCGTGGGCGTCTCGATCAGCAAGGGTGCCGAGTCTTGCTCAGCTACCTTTGGCATAGCGAGCACGTCGCCACTGGTCGTGCGTGACATCTCCCCGAACTGTGGCATCACCTTACCTGGCGCCACGCTGGTGATTACCTACCAGGCCCGCCTGCGCAATGACCTGGCCTGCAGTGGAGGTAGCTTCTTCGATTGGTCGTACCTTAACCTGGGCGCCTCCGGCAACTACTGGTGCGGCCCTTGTGACAACGGAGTTTCCTACGTCGGCACCTTTGTCGACGTGGCCGAGCCGCGGTTGGACGTGGCCATCAGCGGCGTGCCGGGCACCGTCTCCGCCTGTGGTACGTACACGCCCAGGATCACTCTGAGCCGCGCAGGGGCAACCCCAGCTTACGACGCGCGCCTGCGCTTCCCCACCACAGACCATGCTCTGGTCGAGGTGCTGAGCTTCGCGGGCGCGACGCCCGTGCTCACCACCACCGACTCGGGCGGCTACACCTGGTACTACGGCGACGCCTTTGCGACAGCGTCAAGCGCCGATGTGACTCTGCGCGTACAGCGTCGCTGCGCCGCTGCCGGCCCGCTACAAGCCTTCATCTGGTGGGACAACCTCTGCGCCAACGATGCCCTGTACGACGACACCTGCTCCGCGTCCGCCAGCGCGTCTCCGCAGGTGCTGAGCTGCAACCCGATCCTGTACAAGTTCCCAGAAGTGATCTATGCCAGCAGCGACGTGGTCACCTGGACACTGACGGCCATCAATTCCGGTGCAGGCACAGCTTACGGCGTCAGCATCAGCGACGTGCTCGGCTCCGACCTGCGTTACCTGACCTCCACCATCACATCAACGCAAGGCTCGGCCGACGGAGTGACGCCCGCCTCCTCTGATCATTGGGTGACCTGGACCAACCTGACTCTGCTCCCTGGCGAGAAGTACATCATCACCTTCGTGGCCGAGGTAGTGGGGTGCACCAAGCTGACCAACGTCGTGTACGGCAGCCAGGGCTGCCAGGACGAGGTGTGTGAAAGCTGCCCTGTGCGCTACTCGCACGTCGAGCTGCCGCCCACGATCATGCTCAACACCAACACGGTCAACACCCCCATCCCCACCTGCGTCACGCGCACGATCACCGCCACGGTGCGCAACGCTGGCCTGCTGAGCGTTTACACCGCCACCATTACCGAGGAACTGGCCTCGGCCATGCACTACGTCGCCGGCTCCACGCAGTACGCGATTGGTACCGGAAGCACGCCTCCGACTTTGGGCTGGATCAGTGGGGGTGAGCCATCGGGAGCGCCGCTGGGCCCGCTGGTCTGGACCTACAACCAGATTCCCAACCTGGCCAGGCTCTACCCGCTGCAGACCGTTTGGGTGCGTTACCAGGTGTATGTCGACTGCAACTTCCGCGGCGGACTCGTCAGCATCTACGCCTCCTATCGGGACAAGTGCGGCACGCCCCAGACCACGCGCGAAAGCAGCTACGTCGCCCCGGCCGACCCGCCGGTGATGAGCGTGCAAAAGCTCGGCCGCAACGTAACCACCGCCTCGGGCTTCGGCTCGCCGGTCTATGCTGAGCCGGGCAACACGCTCGAATGGCGCGTGCAGGTCCAGAACAGCAGTGACACCCCCGCGCTGCAAACCGTTGTGACCGACATCCTGCCGTCCAATGTCACTTACGTGGGCGCCAGCCCGGCGCCCAGCTATCAAGTCGGGCAGGTACTTACCTGGAACGTGGGCAGCCTGTCCAGCGCCACCTGGACGGCCTATGTGACCACCAGCGTCGATGCGGGTGAGTGCTCACCTACCGACACATCCAACGATGTCAGCGTGCAATGGGGTTGTCCAGACACGGGTTGTCGCCAACAGATCACCACGCGCGCCTACCTGCGCACGCGTCCGCTGTTTGACACGCCTGCGTTCAGCACGGGCGTGCAGCCGGCCACGCTGCACCAGTGTGGCGGATTGATCACCATCACGCTCACCAACAATGGGCCGCCTGCCCACAGCGTCACCCTCACGGACACCCTGCCTTCTGGATACGTCTACGCCGCGACGGTGTATGCCAGCACGACGCCAAGCAGCTATCCGGGCTTGGGATCGACTCAACCCGTGTGGTCCTGGGGTGCCGGCACTCTGCCCAGTGGTGTCACCACGCTCGCCTTCCGCGTGGTCAATGCCAACGCCGGCGGCGCGTGCCTCACGCCGCCCGGTGGCAACAACTCAATCGTGCTCGCATACGACGATGCCAACGGCTGCACCGCGACGGGCCCGTACTCGGCCAGCGGCAGCGGCAGCGTTGCCACAGCCAGTCCGGCACTGAGCATCAGCAAGTCGCCAGCGACCCGCAGCTCCACCGCGGGCCAGGTGGTGAGCTGGACTCTGCGAATCACCAATACCAGCAGCACTCTTGCGCCCGGCGTCCTGATCACCGACATCCTGGCCAGCGGCTTCGACAATATCCTGGCCAGCGCCGGCCAGTACCCGGGCGGCACCAACTCGCCCAACGTGCTTGGCAACGTCATCTCCTGGAGCCCGGCCATCACCCTTAATGCGGGCCAGAGCTGGAGCGCGGTGGTGAGCGCCACGGTGCTGGCTGCGGGGGTGCACACCGACACGGCCCAGGCCCGCGGCGCCTGCGACGCTGGCTGCACTTACGCCTCCGTCGAACAGTCGGCTTACACCACCCTGCTGCAGCGCTTCTCCAAGGAGCCGCAGGTGCAGACCGGCACGATTGGCAGCACTCTGGCCTTCACTTTCAGCGCGTTCCTGGACGCGGTTGATGCCGTGTACCAGAACGTGGCCTTCACCGACACGCTGCCCACCGGCCTGGGGTACGTCTCCTCGGTAATCACCTACACCTTCGATGCCGACGCTAGTGGACCCGGCGCGACCACGGTCGTTTCCTCCACTCCCACCGTCGCGCCTGCCCTCTACGACAGTGGCCACGTGGTCTGGCGCCTGGGCGACCTGCCGGGCGCGGTGCAGGTGGACGGGGTCATCACCGCTGTGCTGCAGAACCTCGTCTCCAACCAGAGCGGAGTGCGCCGCACCAACAGCCTGAGCCTCACTTACCGCGACGGCAACCAGCCCTATAGCTACGGTAGCACGGCCAACGTGGACATCGTGGAGCCGAGCGTGCAACTGAGCAAGGCCGTGGCCAGCTCCACGGGCAGCAGCTCCAACTTGGACGGCAATGCCTGGCTCACCTACACGCTGCTGCTTACCAACACTGGCACTTCGGTGGCCTATGACGTGTTGGTCACCGACACGATGCCATCGCAGCTCTGGGTGACTGCCGTCGGCCAGGGCGGCATCAGCAGCACTCTGGGCAGCACCACCAGGATCACCTGGTCCCTGCCTGAGATCAACGTCACCCCTCCTGCTGCGACGATGAGCCTGACCTACACGGCGAGATTGCTCAATGCCTCCGCCGGCGTGACTCTGACCAACTATGTCACGACCAGCTACACTTCGCTTGCCGGCAACCCGTATCCCTACCTGGAACGCACCTACACCACCACGGCGCAGAATGCGGTCAATACACGCTGGCTGGATACCACCAAGATGGTGGCGCCCACCAGCACGGCCTCAGCGCGCCTACGCATCGGTGACGTTCTTACCTACACCATCGTCAACACCGTGCCCGCAGGGCTGGTGGCCTACTGGCCCTATCAGTGGGACCGCCTGGATCCGGGGCTACGCTACGTTCCAGGCAGCTTTTCCATCGGTGGCACTCTGCCGGGCGCACTCGACGCGGTCGCCACGCACTACACCAACGTGACCTATGGCCACGTGGTGGGCAACAACGTAGGCGGCAGCAACCCCAACGCTGGCGCTTACAAGACCGCGACGTCTCAGGACGCGGTCGAATGGTGGATGCAGACCTTTGCCAACAGCTCCTTGATCTCTCAGACCGTAGTGGTCACATTCAGCGCCCAGTTCACGGGGGTGGACCGCAATGGCGCCCAGGTGAGCGTCAATCCTGATGTGACGCGTGTGAACACGCAGGAGTTGCACTGGAATGTGACCGACTCTGGCAGCTTTGACGCGGCCGCTGCCCAGAGCCGCGCGGCCTCGGTCAGCAGCTACTTTGCACGGCCCACGCTGGGCATCGCCAAGCTTAACACGCCTGCCGACAACGCAGTGGTGGGCGCCGGTGCACCAATCACCTATTACCTGCTCATTACCAACACGACCCGCGCGCCTGCCTACGACATCGTCATCAGCGACGTGCTGCCGAGCGGCATCGTCTACGACGGTTCCGCCCTCACCTACGGCGCTGGGGCGGGAGCGCCCACCGCTGTGGTTTCGCCCGCAATCGCTGCCACCGGCGTCGTCACCTGGCGGGTGGATGCTCTTAACGGCACGCAGGCCAGCCCCACAGGTAACAAGACCATGACCTTGGCCATCTTCACGCACGTGTCCGATGCCATCACGGCCTCGTTAACCCTGACCAATGCGGCGTACGTGCCGTACTATGATTCGCAACCGGGTGCCGGAGCGCAGGTCGGCCTGTCTCCCAGTGAGCGTACGTTCAGCAACGGTTCGGACACCGGCGTGCATCGCACTCCAGGACCTGCCATCGCCAAGGCAGTCCAGTTCGGACCGCCACCCACGCTGACGTTGGGATCGCTTGTGACCTACACGCTGAGCACGCCTGCCACGCCGATCACAGCGACGCTGTACAACGTGGTGGTCACAGACGTGCTGGATGGCCGCCTGCAGATTGTGGATGCCACGGCTGCTGGTGGGACGACCCCGGCGGCCGTCTGGGATGGGCAACTCTTGACGGCTACCTTTGGCAGCATTGCGCACGACACGCAGGCCTACGTGACGATCACCGCGCGCCTGGCGCACCTTTGGCCAAGCGCTGCGGGCGACGCCAACGCAGGTGAAACCGTCGCCAACACGGGCTACATGACACACGCCACTGGCGGCCTTCTCGCAAGCAACCCGGTCAGCAGTGTGGTAGGCGAGCCCAGCCTGCTGCTCCAGAAGAGCGCGGAAAGCAGCAGCGGCTCGCTGACGAATCTGGATGGCATGGCTTTGCTCACCTATACCCTGCGTGTGACCAATACCGGCAGCAGCCCGGCCTACAGCATCTACCTGACCGACACCCTGCCAGCGGGCATCAGCGTCACGGCCCTGTACGGCGGCGACAGCCACGGAGCGCCTGTGGTTGGGCCGGGTACGTTGACCTGGCACCTGGATTCGCTGGGCAACCTGCCTGGGTCAAACACCGCGGCGGTTTGGTACACTGCGCGCGTCGACCATGCTGCGACGGGTGGTCTGCTTACGAACACGGTCAGCCTGCTCTACCATTCGCTGACGGACACCTTGACGGGCGTGCGTCCGTATGCTGGAGGCGACGAGCTGACGGTGGGAACGGACGTGCCCAGCCTGGAAAAGAGCAGCGATCCGCCCACGCTGAAGGTCGGCGACGTGGTTGACTACCATCTCAGGCTCACCATCCCCGCGGGGCTGGAGGGCATGGGCGCAAGCTCGTACCTGCGCGACGTACTGCCTGCGGGGGTTTGGTACATCACAGGCAGCGAGACGCTGACGTGGGCGCCCGTGGGGGTGAGCGTGGTGAATCCGGCGCGCACCAGCGGACAACAGGGTGCGTCGCAGGTGATCACGTGGACGTTCGGCGCGCCCATCGCCAGCCTGCAGGACCAGCCTACGGTGGTGACGCTGACCTTCCGTGCGCAGGCCATCGGGCTGCGCACGGACAATGGGCAGGCAGTGTGCAGTCCATCACCAACCTTGTGGAGTTGTACGAACGCGGAGCGTTCGTGGATGACGATAGCGTGCAGAATCAAGTGATCCAACCGCTGCTGGCCATGGACAAGAGCAGCACGCCCCAGTCAGGCTCGTACGTGGGCGCGGGGGATCTGATCGAATATGCGCTGGCGATCACGAACACGGGGCATGCGCCGGCGTACGACGTGGTGTTGAGCGACACGTTGCCCGCCGGGCTGAGCCTCGTGGCATCTTCGGTGCAGAGTGTGACGCCGCCCACGGTGACCTTGACGCATGCGCCGTTGCCAGGAGCGAGCGGGTGGATGACGTGGTCGCTGAATACGATCTGGGGCGCCGATCAGAACGGCGGCCAACCTGGCAGCGCGCGGGTTCTGATTACGGCCGCGGTTGCCAGCGACATCGGCGCAGGGCGCGTCTTGATCAACGCGGCCAGCGTACCCCACTACGATTCGCAGCCGAACGCTGGGCCTGACACGGGGCTGACGCCGGGCCAGCGTGGATACAGTGACGGATCCGATAGCACTGTGCACTATACGCCAGGCTCGGCCAACATCCACAAGGCGCTCAGCCCGGCCGTGGCCACGATCGGGGAGCCGATCTATTACACGATCACCGTGCCAGGCCCGGCGGTAACGGCCACACTGTACAACGTACGTGTCACGGATGTGGTGGACAGCAGGTTGGCAGTGAATTCCGCCAGCATCCTGGGAGGGGCGGGTGGCAGCGCTGTCGTTGACGGCAACTCGGTCAGTGCACAGTGGAGCTCCATCGCAGCGGAGACCCAGGCACGACTGCTCATCACGGCCACCGTGCGCAACCTGTTGGAGAACGTCGCCGGGACGGCGGTCCCCGACGTGGCCAGCTTTGCCTGGGAAGACGGTCTCGGCACGAGCTTTGACGAACGGCAATCGAACACGGTGGATCTGACAGTGGTTGAACCGGACGTGCACGTGGCCAAGTCCGTGCAGACCGCGCGCAACCCCGTCGGTGCGGGTGACGTTGTCACCTATACCATCACTTTCGGCAACGCAGCCGGGTTGCTGAATAGTGCTGCCTATGATTGCGTGCTAACCGATACCCTGCCGCCCGGACTGACTTTCGGCGGAGTCCTGCCCGGCACGCCGGACCCGGCCAGTGTGGTCGGAAGCGGTCCCACCCGCATCACCTGGCACTTTGACATGGTCGACGTTGCCGAGACCCTGACGATCGGCTTCACGGCGACGCTCAACGCCGACATTGGCATGGGCCAGAGCCTGGACAACCACGCCAGCCTGTGGACCAGCAGCATGCCCGGCGAAGTGGCCGGGGAGCGCGACGGCAACAATGCCAGCGATAACCCGCGCTACCTCGACGAGAGTGCTGTGGAGCTGACCAGTGGTTCTCCGCAACTGGCTCTGCGCAAGTGCGCTGAACCCAATCCGGCGACGATGAGCGGCTTGCTCACCTACACGCTGAGCGTCACCAACACAGGCATTGTCAACGCGACCGATGTCACCGTCTCTGACACGGTGCCGCTCGAAGGGGACTTTGTCTCGGCCACCAGCCCCTACCTCGGACCAGACGCCGGCCGCGTTCTCACCTGGCATGCCGGCATACTGCCGCCCCAGGCCTCGCGCACCTTCACGTTCACCATCCGCGTGCACGACGATCTGGTGCACGACTGGATCATACCCAATACGGCCGATGTTACCGACGCTGAAGGCGACCACGCTAGCGACGACGAATCCGTGACGGTCGTGGGCTCAGCCGGCATTGACGCCTACAAGCTTTCCAGCGCCGCCGCCGTGATCCCGGATGAGGTCTTCACCTTCACGCTGGGCATCACCAATACCGGCGAGCGTTTCCTGCCCACTGTGCGCGTTACCGACACACTGCCCAGCGCCTTTGCCTACGCCGACCATGCCATGGTCAACGGCATGCCGTACGAGCCCGACCTCATCGATGGCCAGGACCTGGTGTGGTACAACGTCGGTGCCCTGCACCCTGGTGAGAGCGACACGATCACGTTCCGAGCGCAGGTGGTCTCGCTGCAACCCGGAACGTATACAAACACGATGCGCGTCGGAGCGCTGACCGTGGAGGGCGAGTTGTTGCGCGATGCCCGCGCGGCGCCAGTCCTACTACAGGCCAGCGACGTGAGCGTCGTCAAACTCGTCGAGCCTGCAGTGCTCCTGCCCGACGACGTGATTACCTACACCATCAATTACTACAATGCCGGGCCCGGCCCGGCCATTGCAGTGTACGTTACCGATACCCTGCCGAGCGGTGTGGGTTATGGTGGGCAGATCTCCGCCCCCGCTATGTGGACTGGGCCGGCCGTGACAGGGCAGACGCTCACCTGGTACACGCCAAGCTTGCAGGCTGGCGCGGCGGGCTCGTTCGTGATTACGGCTACCATCAACCAACTGACACCCATCAGTGCAGATTGGCTGTTGACCAACACCGTGGCGATCACGGCCACCAGCGACATCACGCCTACGAACAACACCGACTCCGCCACCAACAGCGTGCAAGGCCTGGAGATTGCCCTATGGCGCCCCGACATGGGCGGGCGCGTGACCGCCAGTTGGCGCTTCTGGTACCGCATCTGTGTCACCAATACGGCCAACACCGCCGCGCATGACTTGGTCATCCGCATCCTGTTGCCAGAGGGCCTGTATGGCATCGAGCCCACGGACAATGGCGTCTTTGACGGCGTGCGCACAGTGGTGTGGCCGCTGGGCAGTCTTGGGCCTGGCTGGAGCCGCTGTGTAGAGGTGCAGGCCCGCCCCAGCCTGACCCTGGCAGGAAAGTACGTCACCGCCACGGCCGGCGCCGACAGTTCCAATGCCGCGCCTCCGGTCATCGTCACCGATACGGTCTTGGTACAGTACCCACCGGCCACCGCGGTGCCGACAGCAACGCGAACGCCGACGGCTACGCCAACGGCCTCACCCACAGCGACGCCGACCGCGTCTTCGACGCCCACGCCAAGCGCATCGCCTACGGCCACGGCTACTGCGACGCCTTCGGCCACGCTGCTGCCGACGGAAACGGGCACGCCTGGCGTGACTGCCACGCCGACGGCCACGGGCATTGCCACCGTCACACGCACGGCCACGCCTGCGGGCAGCCTGACGCTTGCCGGACGCGTGTATGACGCTGCCGATGGCAGCTCAATCTCCGCAGCAACTGTGACACTCCTGACCTGTGTGCCGCGCACCTTCTCTACCCAGAGCACCTCTGATGGCACCTACAGCCTATTCATCCCGGCCGCAGACGTGAGCGCCTGCGGCCCTGTGACGTGGACGGTGACAGCTGCGGGCTATGAGCACTGGACGCTGGGGCTGACCATGGAGCTGCTGCGCTCCAACCCGCAGCGCGACATTGGACTGACGGCCCTGCCGCTGCCTACTCCACCGCCCGATCTGACCCTGACCGGCCTGGTATACGATGCGCTTGCCGGTCGCGGCCAACCCATCGCCGGGGCGGTTGTGGGCGTGGAGGTGTGCGTGCTGCGCACCTTCTCTACCCACACCTGGTCCGATGGCAGCTACAACCTGCTGATACCAGGTGGGTACCTCGAATCCTGCCCGCAAGTCCGTTTGCAGGCTGCAGCCAACGGCTACCAGGAGTGGTCACGACTTCTGGACGTGTCCGACCTGCGCGCCAATCCCGTGCGTGACCTGGGGCTCGATCCCCTGGCCACGCCCACGGCGATTCTGCGTCGCGCTTACCTGCCGGTCATCACACGACAGTGAGTACGCCGGTTGGCACTTGTACAGCAGTGGTCGCTCAAGGGCATGGAGCGCAGGCGATACACGGCACGGCATGTGTTGAACAAATCCGCGCATATGCGCTGCGAAAGGATGAACTGCGATGAACCATGAACTGGTATTGGAGCATTTGCGTCTCGAGTCGCGGACATTACAGTGCGCTCCCGGCGGCCTGGAAGGTATCCTGGCTGCCGCTAACTCAACGCTCGGCGTCCGCCCGCCGGCAGAGGCGGCGCGCACGGATGCGCCTGCCGCCCGCCAGAGCGGCCGCGGCACGATCCTGCTGGTAGATGACGAGGAGCTGGTACGTGACCTGACACGACGCATGCTGGAGCGTTTGGGATACCGTGTCCTGACCGCCCATGACGGATGGCAAGCGCTAGAGCTGTTTCGGGTGCATCAGGATGATGTGGTGTGCGCTCTGCTGGACCTGACCTTGCCGCGCATGGACGGCGCCCAGACGCTGCGCGAGCTGCGCCAACTCAGGGCCGACCTGCCCGCGATCGTGTCCAGCGGTTACGACCAGACGGAATTGGACAGACGACTCGTGGACGAGGAGCGCTGCGATTTCGTGCAAAAGCCCTATGAGCTGGCCGTGCTGCGCAACAAGCTGCACGAGGTCCTGAGCGGCGGCACTTCGTGAACCAGTATCTGTACCGGATCCAGCCGTCCCGCCTCGCAATGCTTGCCCAGGGCGCGACACCCGAGGAAGAAGCCGTCATCGACGCGCATTTCTCCTACCTCCAGGACCTGACGCGGCGCGGCGTAGTGCTCCTGGCGGGTCGCACCCTCAACACCGACCCCAGCGCCTTCGGCATCGTGATCTTCGAGGCCGAGTGTGATCAGGCAGCGCTGGCCATCATGCAGGCTGATCCCGCCGTGCGGGCGGGCGTGATGCGCGCTGAGCTTTTCCCCTACCGCGTCGCTCTGCTGGCTGAGGAGTAGCGACAGCACCAGCGCAGTGCCCTCCCGTTCGCCGTGCGGTGATGCACAGACACGGTTTGCATCCGTCGGCAGGAATGCTCTACAATGCGCTTGCACCTGGGTTTTGCCATGCGTCCGCATCTGCACGAGTGGGAGAGAGCATGACACACCAAGCCGCCCTTCGCCAGGAGATCCTCAACGCCGTTGACATCGCGAGCCCAGAGCTGCTGGGTCTGGCACGCTTTATTCACAGCCACCCCGAGCTTGCCATGCAGGAGCACCAGGCCGCCGCGCGTTGCATCGAGCTGCTCGCGCGTCATGGCTACCAGGTACAGGCTGGCGTGGCCGGGCTGCCCACCGCCTTCCTGGGCACGCGCGGCCAGGGCAGCCCGCAGGTCGGCATTCTGGTCGAGTACGACGCCCTGCCCGAGGTGGGTCATGGCTGCGGCCACAATCTGCTGGCCGGCGCCACGCTGGGCGCGGCAGTGGGCATCGCCACGGTGTTGCCGCAGGTGACCGGCACAGTCCTGGTCTACGGCACCCCGGGCGAGGAAAGC
>CAYZKS010000039.1:11486-22292 GCA_964478725.1 uncultured Anaerolineales bacterium | reverse complement strand
CATCGGGCCTTGCCGCTCGCCCTGCGTCAGACAGGGTGCCCGTCCGGACGCCCACAAGGGCGATGCTACATCCGATCCGCATTTTCAGGGCAGACGCAAAGACACAAAGAACAACAGCTTGTTCTGTTCTGTCTTCGTGCCTCTGTGGCTTTGTGTGAGTTCTCTTCAGCCTTCAGTTGGAACGCGCAGCTCCAGGTCCGAGAGCGGATAGCTGGAGCAGGGATGGATGAAGCCGAGCGCGCGGTCGGCGGCGCGGCGGCCATCGCCGTCGGGCACAACCCACACGTCGCCCGAGACAAGCTGTGAACGGCAGAAGCCGCATTCGCCAGAGCGGCAGGCGGAAGGCGGCGCCAGCCCGCCGCGCTCCATGGCCACCAGCACGGTCTCGTTGCCGCTGGCGGGCATCTGCGCCTGCTTGCCGTCGATATGCACCTTCAAGAGGAAGGTCTGGCCCAGGGCAGCAGCCGGAAAGTCCGGGTGGCGGCCGATGTCCTTGATCTCGCCAAAGGCCTCGCGGCGCACGCGCCGACGCGGCAGGTTGAGCTTGGCCAGCTCGCCGGCGACGAACTCGTACATGGCCTGGGGCCCGCAGACGAAGAACGAACTGTGCTCCACGTCGGCGTACTTGTGCATGATCTCGGCGGTGATGAAACCCTGCTCGCAGTCCGGCAGGGTCACGTCCGTGCAACTGAGCACGTGCACTACGCGCAGCTTGCCACCCGATTGCTGCTCCAGGTTCTGCAGCTCGTCGTGGAAGACGATGTCCTCCTGATCGCTGCTGCCGTAGAGTAACAGCAGTTCTGCGTCCAATCCGCCGTGCACGATCTCGCGCGCCATGGAGCGGAAGGGGGTGATGCCTGAACCACCCGCCAGGCCCACGATTTTGCGCTGGTCTCGCAGCGGTTCGTGGTAGAACCAGCCCAGCGGCCCGGAGGCTTGCACGCGCGTGCCAATGCGCCATTGATCCAGCATAAAGGGCGTGAAGAAACCCTCACGCACGCGGCGCACGCTGATCTCGTAGAAGCCGTCCTGGCCCAGCGATTCGAAGGGCGCCGAAGAAATGGAATACGGACGCGTGATGCGCGCTCCGGCCACCTCGGCTTTGATGCTAAGATACTGCCCGGCGCGAAAGTACGGCAGCGCCTGCGTGCCCCTGGAGCGATCCGGCATGAGGCGGAAGGTGCGCGTGCTGGCGCTATCGTCGTGCACGCCGCTGACGATCATGTGCAGGCGCTCGGGGTGCAGTTGCTGCGCCAGCAGGTTGACGGGATGCACCGGCAGCGGCGTGGCGGGCGCGCGGGCGATGCGTTTTTGGCGCGCCTTGGGCAGTCCCTGGAAGGCCAACAGGTCAAAGATGGATCCTCGCACGCTGACTTTCATGCCGCCACCCCCTTCTCCGCCATCAGGCTCTGCAAGGTCAGCAACCCTGCTACCTGGCCCGACATGAACGAGCTGCTGTAACCGTGGCAGCGGAAGCTGTAGCCTCCGCAGAACTCGAGTCCTTTGATGTACTTTTCTTCGTTCATGGCCATCATGCGCGGGATGAGCGAATCCCACGGGTCGGGCTCGTAGCCGTAGATGGCGCCGCCGTGCGAGCCTGTGTAGCGCGCGTAGGTCAGCGGCGTGGCCACCTCAATTTCCTCGATATGCCGGCTGAGCGGCGCGCCGGTGCCCTTTTCGAAATCTGCGATCAGGCCGCGCGCGATGCGGTTCTTGGTAGCCACATAGTCCTCGGGCTTGACGTCCTTCCAGGCCTCGGGGCGGAATAGCGTGGTGATGGCCACGATGCAGGTGCCCGGCGGCGAGGCGTCCGGGAGGGCGCTGTTGAGACACGACGAGGCGGTGGCCTTGGGCGCGTCCAGGGTCTCGAAGCTCTTGTACAGCCGCGGCGTGTCCATATGGGCGTACACAAAATAACTGTACTCCTTCAGGCCCAGCTCCTGCGCCGAAGCGTCCAGACCCAGGTAGACGGTGAACGCAGACACGGCGTCCCTACGCGCGTTAGTTAGCTTCAGGGCGGTGGGCGGCACTTCGGACTGCGGGGCGATCAGGCGATTGTAGACCAGGGTGGGCGAGGCGTTGGAGACCACGTGGCGCGTGGTAATGCGCTCACCTTTGGAGGTAATCACGCCCACAACCTGACCGCTTTCCACCAGGATCTGCTCGACGCGCGTGTTGAACTCGCTCTCGCCGCCCAGCTCGCGCATGCGCGCTTCCACCGTGGCGGTGAACTCGTGCGAGCGGTGGCGCGGGATGAAGCCGCTGAAATCCACCAGCTTGGCCATCATGCCAGCGAAGACGGTGAAATTCATGCGGTCGGTGGGCGGTCCCAGGTAGGTGAACGGGGCATGCAGGATCTTCTGCGCCTGCGCCGGGATATGTATGGCCCTGGCCACCTGGTCCACTGTGTAGGGCGCGGTCTTGAGAAAGTTGGCGTACTTGCTGGTCAGCACCTTGCGGTCCGGATGGCCGCGCGACTGGCCCAGGTAGGTGAGCGCGTCCACGACCTCCATCCACAAGTCCACATAGTCCGTGACGGCCTGGCGCGAGCCGGGGACGGCCTTTTCCACGGCGTCAATATAAGGCTGGCGGCCGTAGGGGATGGTGACGTCCAGCTCCTCGCCCGGATCGGTCAGGATCAGGCGGAAGCCTTCGGGGATCTCAAACCAGTCCAGGTGGATGCCCAGGTCGTTTTCGAGGTAGGTGCGCACCCCTCCGGGATGAGTGGGTGGTCCGACGTCGGCCACCAGGTGCATGGCGCCTTCAAACTCAAAGCGCCCGCGCACAAAGCTGGTGGCGAATCCGCCGGGCAGGTTGTGCTGCTCCAACAGCAGCACCTTGACGCCCTTGGCGGCGAGCTGCGCGGCGGCGCTGACGCCGCCGTTGCCCGCGCCCACCACGATGGCGTCGTAGGAACGGTGGAGCTGCTGCGGGCCAGTTGGGTCGGGCATGGGAACCTCCTTGGTCGGTCTCCGGTTGCCAGTTCGCAGTTGGCGGTTTGCAGTTCTCTGTTGGCAGTATGCGGGCGGCGATCCGCTCGCATGCGAGCGGATGCTGAAATGGTAACACACACGGCAGCGCGATAGTTGCGCTTACCATGACCGCTCGTCGCGCCGGACGAGCCCGGCCGCAGGAGACTGGGCAGATTGTACCACACCCACGCCCGTTGGGCGAATCGCAGATGCGTTGACAAACCCAGTGCGTGGGGTAGAATGGCTATGCGGCGTCATATAGACGAGGCCGCGCGAGCTGGCCGCAATGCCTCGCCACGGAGCGGCGACCTGGCGCACCCAGCGCTTTCTTCGGGCCGCAGCATGCGGCGACCAATGGACACAAGGAGGCTCCAAATGCGTTATGTAAATCCAAGGCGCATCATCGTAGTGGCTCTGATGCTGGCCATGACCTTGCCAGGGCTGACATGCGTGTCCGCCCAGACGGAGACATGGATTGCGACCGGGCCGGAGGGCGGAGGCGTGAATGCCCTGGCGGTGGACCCGCGCTCGCCCGCCACGCTGTACGCCGGAAGCCGGGGGATCTTCAAGAGCGCCAACGCGGGCGGAAGTTGGAGCGTCGCCAACGCCGGCCTGCCGGACGTGGATGTGAACGCCATTGCGGTGAACCCACAGTCCTCGGCCACGCTGTATGCCGCCACCAGCAGCGGGGTCTTCAAGAGCATCAACTCGGGCGCAAGCTGGACGGCGGCCAGCACAGGACTGTCGGGACAGGACGTGCGCACCCTGGCGATCGACCCGCAGACCCCGGCCACTCTGTACGCCGGGACGAGGGGCGCCGGTCTGTTCAAGAGCAACAACGCGGGCGGCAACTGGACGCCCGCCAACAGCGGCCTGACGGCGCAGCAGGTCTGGGACATTCAGGTTGACCCGCAATCCCCCTCCACATTGTACGCCGCTACCTCGGGCGGAGTGTTCAAGAGCAGCAATGCCGGCGGCAACTGGACACCCGCCAGTTCCGGCATCAGCTACCTGTACGTGGTAGCGATTGCGGTGGATCCGTACTCGCCCAGCACGCTCTACGCCGGGACTTCGGGTGAGGGCGTATTCAAGAGCGCCAATGCGGGCGGGAACTGGACGCCCATCAATACCGGTCTGGCGAGCCTGGGCGTGACCGACATTGTGTTGAACCCGCGCTCGCCTACCACGCTGTACGCCGCCACCTGGTTTGGGGTCTATAAGAGCATCAACGGCGGCGCCAACTGGACGGGCGCCAGCAGCGGCCTCACAGGCACGCCCAGCGCCCTGGCGATTGACCCGCAATCCCCGGCCACGCTGTATGCCGCGAGCAGCGCTGGGGTCTTCAAGAGCACCAACGCTGGCGGTGTCTGGCGAGCCGCCAACGCCGGCCTGACCAACACGTTGGTCTTTGCCACGGCAGTCGATCCGCAGTCGCCGCAAACGTTGTACGCCGGAACGTATGGAGGGGTCTTCAAGACGGCCAACGCGGGCGCAAGCTGGGCTGCCATCAACAGTGGCCTGTCAAGTCTGATCATCTCCAGCCTGGTGACTGACCCTCAATCCCCGGCCACGCTGTACGCCGGCACCTCGGACGGGGTGTTCAAGAGCAGCAACGCGGGCGGACAGTGGAGTGGCATCAACAGCGGCATGGCTACCACGGGCGTAATCGCCTTGGCAATCGATCCGCAGACGCCGGCCACGCTGTACGCGGGCACGTGGGAAGGGGCTTTCAAGAGCACCAACGCGGGCGATCAGTGGACGCCCATCAACACTGGCCTGACGGACTCGAATGTCTTCGCGCTGGCGATTGATCCAGTGACCACGACCATTCTGTACGCTGGCACGCAGGTCGGCGGGGTGTTCAAGAGCATCAACGCGGGCGCCGACTGGGCTCCTGCGGGCGGGGGCCTGCCAGAGGGCGCGGTCTACGCCTTGGCGATCGACCCGCAGTCACCAACCACGCTGTACGCGGGCACCTGGGGCAACGGGGTCTACAAGACCACGAACGCGGGCCTGGAGTGGCTTCCTGCCAACACCGGCCTGACGCAGGGATACGTCTCGGCCCTGACGCTGGATGTGCAGTCTCCGTCCACCCTCTGCGCCGGGACCACCACAGGCGTGTTCAAGAGCATCGACGCGGGCGGAGAATGGAACACGCTGAACACCGGCCTGACGGCCATAGACGTGCGCGCCGTGGCCCTGGACACGCAATCCCCGCCCACGCTCTACGCCGGAACGCGTGGCGGCGGGGTGTTCAGGCTCGCGAACGTGCAGGCGAGGTTGTATCTGCCCGTGATGCTGAGGGGATTCGTTCCCCAGTAGCCAGTTACCGGTTCCCAGTTCCCAGTTGCCGGTTTCCAGTTTCCGGTCTCCAGTGGTCAGCCTGGAGACCGGAAACTGGATACTGGTTACTGGTAACTGCTCACTTTGCCGCTATCGGCATGTACATCTTCATGGCGTAGACCTCGTTGCTGTAGACCATCTCCCAGCCGAGGTTGTCCAGGGGCATGACGCGGAAGTAGGTGTGCGCGTTGGGCATGTCCCGCACCACGATTTCGGTCTCATAGCCCGCTTTGGGCGCTGTGGCCACCAGCGTGGTGGGATGCGTGCGCGGCCCGGCGTAGACGCGGTAGGCGGTGACGTCGGTGGCGCCGTTCCAGCTTACCTTCAAGAGCGTGGTGGTCGCGTCCGGGCAGGTGACCGTGAGGCGCGGTACCTGCATGGGGTGGCCGTGCCACGGGAAGCGGAAGGCGCGGTAGCTCATGGCGCCGCCGCCGAACAGCAGCTCAAGTGCTATGCTGCCATCCGGCTTGACCTCTGTGGCCCTGCCGGCGCTGCCCCATCCGATGACCGTGTTGCCGTTGGGCAGCCGCTGCGCGTTGCCCATGGCCCAGGCGTTGATGTCGGGCGTGTTGCGGTACTGCCAAACCCGCGTGGCAGTCAAATTGACCTCGTCGAGATCGTACTCCACCGCACGCGAATACGCTGGACGCAGGTTGGCGCGGTTGTCGAACAGCGAGATATTGCCGTTGGGCAAGCGGCGAATGTCGTGCTGGGTGTCAAAGAACTCGGTGTCGTTGTAGAGGGTGAACTGGTTCATCTTGCCGCCCAGACGCCACATCACCGCGCCCGTCTGACGGTTGATCTTGGTGATTTCGGACAGGTTGCGGCTGGAGATCATCAGATTGCCATCATGGTCCGGCTCGACAGCGTTACCGTGGATGAAGTCCAGGCGCGTGCCGATGAGGTTGATCCACGAATCGGTGAACTTAAAGTGGTCCCAACTGCGCCACTCAAAGACCACGTTCTTGGCCGGGTCCAACTCCTGGACGATCAGGCCGTAGGCCGTGGCCGTGGGCCAGCCGCCCGCCACGATCTTGCTCATGTCCACCGGCTGCTCGTCGTAGATGATCAACAGCGCGTTGCCATTGGGCAGCAACTGCAGGTCGTGGTTGTCGGCGTAGTAGCCGTGCCCGGCCGACCACCGGTCCACGATGTTGTATGAGCTGTCCATGACATAGTACGTGCCGTTCAAGTAGTAGCTCAGCAGGCCATTGGGCTGGCGCTTAAAGTCGAGCGCAAAACCGCTGATGAGGCGGTGAAAGACCGGCTCGCCGGCGTCGTCCAAGATCAGTAGGTAGGAATCAAATGCGTTGTAGCCACCCACCAGCTTCCACAAGCACAGGAAGGTGTAGCCGTCGCCGGTTCCATCGGCTTGCGCAGTGACCGTGACCACAGGCATGCCGGACGGCCAAGCCGCGGGGACTGCTACCCCGGCGCTTTGGGCGGGGTTGGCCAGAGCAGCCAGCGCCTCGGGGGGCAACTCGTAGGCCATGGAGACCTGCAGGTCGGTCGCCTGCGGGGCGCGCGGGGAGACAGCAAAGTCAAATACGCGGCCTTCCACAACGTCTCCGCTCTGCGTGCGCAGGCCCTGGAGCAGGGTCACGGCCACCGTCTCGCCCGGGGCAAAGGGCGCGTCGGGCTTGAAGATCACGGTCTTGCCATCGTCTGCCAGGAGCACGGAACCCGGATGTGGCCCGCTGAGGTTACCGCTGACCTCAAACAGGCTGGCCTGCACTGAGTCAGGCGCGACAGGGTCGCCCTGACGCACGGCGATGGTGGTGTGGGGAGACACAAGCTGGGCGCCAGGCACAGGATGGATGTACTGCAGTGGCTGCGGGCTCTGGGCCGCAATGGGCGACGAGAGCACTGTGAGGGTAAGAGCGAGCAGGACAAGGGCAAGGGACACGGGCAATACGAGCCATCTTCTCATTCCACTTCCTCCAAGCTAGGATGTCGGACGAGAGCCGGGCGAAGAGCGCGGGCGCGCGATCCGGCCTGCGAGTGCCCGGAGCATTCTAGCGCAGCATGCGCATGCGGTCAAGGCGCGCCCGTGCCAAGCATCCGGGAATGGATTCCTGCTGGTAGTGGCGGCTTCAGCCGCGAGAATGGCCAGCCAGGCCGGGCAACGCAACGCCTGAAGCCGTCACTACCCCTCGCACAGGAATGGCTGAAGCCATCAATACACTTTGCCTTGACTTGTCGCCATTCCGCAGTAGACTGACGCGGAAAACCGACCCTTCCGAAGGTTGACAACCTTCGGAAGGGTGTCTGCGCGAGAGGAGCCCGACATTGACTGCATTCTACCTGATGCGACACGGGCAGGCCGACTTTGGCCTGGCCGACGAGCGCCGGCTGCGGGGAGCGGTGCGCGAGCTGGTGCCGCTGACCGAGCTGGGACGCCAGCAGGTGCACGCCCGGATCGAAGAGCTGCGCGCGCTGCGGCCCGAGTGCATGCTGTCCTCGCCGCTGACGCGCTCGCTGCAATCGGCGGCCATCGTCAGCCTGGGGCTGGGCCAGCCACTCACGGTAGAGTTCGACCTCTACGAGTGGATCCCCGACCTGACCTTCACCCTCGACCTGCAGGAGGCGTCACGCGCCGCGTTCCGAGAGGCGCAGTCTCTGGGCGGCGAGTGGCCGCCAGGCGAACAACGCGATTGGGAGCCTTACTCTTCGGTGCGGCGGCGGGTGGGGGCGGTGCTGGAGCGCTACCTGCACCTGCAGCGTGTGCTGGTGGTGTGCCACAGCGTGGTCACCATTGCCATGGGCGGGCCCATCCTGCAGCCGGCAGAGTTCTGGGCGTACGACCGGTAGTGGCGGCTTCAGCCGTGCTCTTGCCTTCAGAGAATCAGGTCTCTAATCCTGTCGACAGAGCGCCACAAACCTGGTTTCAAGACAAGAAACCAGGTTGGGGAAGGAAGGTTTGGCCTGAAACCTGGTTTCTTTTCCGGGAAACCAGGTTTCTAGTCGTTTCTGGAGAAGGCTACAAACCTGGTTTCGAGACAAGAAACCAGGTTTGCGGCTTGCTGGTTACCAGGTTTGGGATGGGAATGGCTGAAGCCAACACTACCCCGTCTGGGGTTCCGCCAACACCCTAGCCCAGCTCCGCGCCAGCCATGCATTTCCGCGGATGAGTTCTGTAAAGTTGCACTGCACCGCGCTCAGGATGGCCTCGACGGTGGTGTTCCTGGCCGCGGCCAGGCCGCGGACAACTTCCTGCACCAAGGCTGGCGTCCCGGGCGCGCCGGTGGATGCGCTCGGCCCGCCGGGATCGTCGGTCTCGGTCAGCAGCCGCGCGAGAGGGATCTCTCGCGCAATTTGCTGGATGTGTGGCACGTGCAGCACCTCGATGCCCACCGTAAAGTATGCTCCCCTGGCCACCCATTGCCTGAAGATGTCCAGAGGCCCCGAATACCAGTGGACGATCTCCCCGTGGACGTCGTGGCGCTCCAGGAGCTCCAGCACTTCCCGCTCGGCCCCCTTGGTATGCAGGCAGACGAGCTTGCCCTGCTCGCGGGCCGCGCGCAGAAAGTACTCGAACACCTTGCGCTGGTCCGGATAGGCAGCGGCGTCTTCGACGAAAAAGTAGTCGAGCCCGATCTCGCCGATCATGGGAGTCTGCTCGATGGCCGCATCCAGGTCCTGGAGACGGTCTGCGTACTCCTGCGCGGCCCAGGGATGCACGCCAAAGATGGGCAGGACCAGATGGCATCTCTCGGCGATTCTCAGGTTGTGCTGGTAGGAGGGCAGGTCGATCGAATTGCTGACGGTCCAGATGCGGTGCTGCTCGATCTCGACCAGGGCAGACGCCAGCGCCTGTGCGTTGATCAGGCCGTACCTGTCCACGTGCGAATGGGCGTCAATCCACATGTTTACCAAACCCCCGGCAGCAGACGGTAGCGCACGCGCTGGGCATACTCGCGGTAGCCGGGAAGCTCGGCTTGCAGGGTGCGGTCCTCCAGCGCAGTGCGGATCAAAAAGAACACAGCGTCGACCGCAGCGGGGATCAGGCCCCAAGCCGATCCCAGGAGCAAGGGAGTGGCCAGCCACATGCCGATGTAGCCCAGGTAGCCCGGATGGCGCACGAAGCGGTAGGGGCCCCCGCTGGCCACGGCGTGGCCGCGATCCGTCTGCACTTTGACACCGGTGGAGAAGAAGGGGTTGGAGGCCATGCCCCAGGTGAAGAGGAGCTGGCCCAGGACCATCACCACCGCGCCCGCCAGGTGCACGCCCAACGAGAGCTCCGGCGCCCAGCCAAAGCGCTCGTCCAACCCGGGCACGATCAGGCCCGCCAGCGCAGGGACGATGCTCCAATTGGTGAGCGTCTTATCCCAGTCCTTGACGTCCTTCCTCGACCTGCTGCGCTCGACGATGACGTCTTTGGGCAGGACCAGGACGTTGAATACCATCAACGCCAGGCTGATCCCGACGTAGACCCAGGCCCACGTCCAGCGCAAGGTGCCGGCGCTGACAAACAGCAGGGCGACTACGAAGACCTGCTGAGCGATCACCGCCAGCACGCGGCGGCGGATGGCGCCACGCTCCTCGGCGGCCTGCACGTCCGCGGCGGAACCATTCTGAGTCATCTCGCACCTCCCGTGTCTGATACCCGTTTCTCATCCGGAGGCCCACCCCGTCATGCGAGGCGAACGGCAAGGGGCGATGCTGCCTCACTCTATCCGGCTGCGCGGCGGCGCCACAGGCGCAGGCTTGGCAGCTTCCAGCCGGCCTCGCCGCCGACGCGGATGTCGCGGTGTTCGAACTGCCACCAGGACAGCGCGGCCAGCACCAGGGCGGCCAGCAGCAACCCGCCCAGCCAGGTCCAGTTCAGGCGCTGGAAGGCCGCCTCGGTCTCGTAGTAGTTCAGGGGCGAGAAGCGCGCCAGGGGCTTCAGGCTATCCTTGATGCGCGCCATCGAGCTGATAAAGTAGCTGGCCACCACCACCAGCCCACCCAGCGAGGCCGCGGCGCCGCGCGACGGCAGCCACATGCTGAAGAACAGCGCCAGGGTCAGGAAGACCATCAGCACGGCCCACAGCGACAGCAGCGGCCGGGCGAGCGCGACCGCGTCGATTTCCAGACTGGACCAGCTCGTAGCGATGAGCGTGCCCGCCCAGACGACAACCAGGATGAGCAGCGCGGTCAGCGCCGCCGACAGCAGCAGGCCCGCGAACAGCCGCGTGCGGCTGACGGGGTGCGCCGCCACCAGGTCCAACCGGCCGCTCTCCTCCTCCCCGGACAGCAGGCCGCTGCCGGCCAGCACAGCAAAGATGCCCAGAATCACCGGGGCCAGCGAGAGGAACTCGAACGAGAGAAAGGCCTCGGGGCTGAACATCTTGTGGATGTCCACGCCACCGAAAAAGGCCATCAGCTCTTTGGGGTAGCTCAGGACCAGTTTGATGACTTGCTCCTGCTGCGCGGCGATCGAATCGTAGACCGAGACCACCATGAAGATCAGCGCGGTCATGGAGAGGCCCCAGCCGATGATCTGGCC
>CAYZKS010000039.1:10060-11386 GCA_964478725.1 uncultured Anaerolineales bacterium | reverse complement strand
GCTACGTGATTGATGTGTCGCTCTCGCCAGTCCAGCCTTCGGGAGGATTCCTGGATTGCCTCCTTGCACATCCTTCCGAAGGGTAGTCCGGCAGATGTTGCGCTTGTGGCGTCCAGCCTTCGGAAGGATAGTCTCAGCGATCCCCCTCATAGTACGCCAAAAAGACTTCCTCGAGCGACGGGTGCTCGGTTTCCAGATCGCGCACCGGGAAGGCACCCAACGCCTTGATCAGCGCGTCCATCCTGCCTTCCACCTGCAGCAGCGCGCTGGAGGAGTCGTCGCGCGACAAGCCGGTCACGCCCGGCACGGCCAGCAAGGGCTGCCAGTCCACGGCCTGCTCAAAGGTCACGCGCACGCGGTGCACGGCGCGGTGGATCAGCGCCGCGGTCTCGGCCACCTCGACGATGCGCCCCTTGCGGATAAAGGCCACGCGCTCGGTGGCGGACTGCACCTCGCTGAGGATGTGCGAAGAAAAGGACACCGTGGCTCCGGCTGCCTTGGCCTCGGCCAGCAGCTTGAGCACCTCCTGCTGCATCAGCGGGTCGAGGCCAAAGGTGGGCTCGTCCAGCAGCAGCAATTCCGGACGGTGCATCAGCGCCTGCACCACACCCACCTTGATCTTGTTGCCCTTGGACAGGTTGCGGATGGGGCGCTTCACGTCCAGCTCCAGGCGCTCGGCCAGCTGGCGCATGAACTGCCGGTCGGCCTTGCCGCCGCGCAGGCGGTTGAGGAAAGCCAGTTGCTGCTCGGCGGTCAGGTTGTCCTCCAGCGCCAGCTCGCCCGGCAGGTAACCGCAGCGTGCCCGCACGGCTACCGGGTCGGCCTGTGGATCGATGCCCAGCACGCGGATGGATCCGGCGTCGGGGCGGATCAGATCCAGCAGGCAGCGGATGGTGGTAGTCTTGCCCGCGCCGTTGGGGCCGAGGAAGCCAAAGATCTCACCGCGGCGCACCTCCAGGTCAATGCCCTGCAGCGCCCGCACCTTGCCATAGGATTTGACGAGTCCTTGCACGCTCAAAGCGATGTTGTCGGCCATGCTCACCTCCTTCAAATCGCCCGTTCGTAGTTCCCTCGTAAGAGGGACCTGGACGCTCGAGCCAACGCCCTCCTTACGGAGGTACTACGAACCTGCGTTGAGTGTTTGTAGTTCACCCGTCAGGGGGTCTTCTGCACCACGTGAACGCCCTCCTCACGGAGGTACTACGAACCTGCATTGGCTGTTTGTAGTTCCCCCGTCAGGGGGGCGCCTACTTCACCTGAAAGCCCTCCTTACGGAGGTACTACGAACCTGCATTGGCTGTTTGTAGTTCCCCCGTCAGGGGGGCG
>CAYZKS010000039.1:2119-9960 GCA_964478725.1 uncultured Anaerolineales bacterium | reverse complement strand
CCTACTTCACCTGAAAGCCCTCCTTACGGAGGTACTACGAACCTGCGTTGAGTGTTTGTAGTTCCCCCGTCAGGGGGGCGCCTACTTCACCTGAAAGCCCTCCTCACGGAGGTACTACGAACCTGCATTGGCTGTTTGTAGTTCACCCGTCAGGGGGTCCTACTTGACCTGAACGCCCTCCTCACGGAGGTACTACAAACCCGCGGCTACGGTACTTCCGTCAGGCTCCCCACCGGGTTTGATCAGAGTGATCTGCGCAAAGATGGGCAGGTTCTGCAGAGTGGTCCTGTCCACCGCACTGTGCTCGCCAAAGCGCGATTGCCTGGCCAGCTCGGCCAGCTCCTGCAGCGAGTAAAGTCTCAACCCGACGCTGCGCCCTCGCCTCAGCGCGAAGCTGTTCAGCAGCACGGCGGCTTCTCTTCTCAGCCAGCTCTGCTGGGCCATGTTGGCGCGAATGGTCGCCACGACCTGCTGCATGTCATAGTCACTCTGCGGCTCGAACAGCACCGCGCGCCCCCCGGGCTTTAAGATGCGGTAGATCTCATCGAAACACACCAGCGGGTTCTGCCAGTAGGACATGCTGGAATTGCAGGTGACGACGTCAAAGAAGCCGGCGTCGTAGGGCGTACGCTGGATGCTTCCGACGCGCAGGTCGGCTTGCAGGTCTTGCAGGTTCGCGCGCGCATGCTGAATCGAGAGCTCCGACAGATCGAGGCCAAAGAGCTGCGCTCCTGGCTGCAGCTCGTGGATGACCTTCAACTGCAGGCCCGCGCCGGTGCCCACGTCCAGCACACGCGCTCCCGCGGCCAGGGGCAGCTTCTGCGCAATCTCCCGGTACAGACCGGACTCTTCACGCCGGCGCGCGACGAGCTGCTGCAGCCAGGCGGCAAGACGCGATCCCAAAGAGTCTGACACTGTGCGCCTCCGTATGCTCGACAGGGCAACCAAACCTTGCCGTGCCCCCAGCTGTTTGTAGTTCCCACGTCAGTGGGGTTTCGCATGTCATGAACGCCCTCCTCACGGAGGTACTACAAACCAGGATCCCCTATGTGGCTCTCCAACGCGTGCGCGAAGAGCTCGCGGTCCTCCTCGAGGATCAAGTCCAGGGCGCGATCGCCCAGCAACGCCAGCACGCGCGGCAGGTACAAGTCGGTGCGCAGGTGGTGCTCGGTGACAAAGACCAGCAGCCGGCTGCTGGTCCAGGCCCCGCGCGCCTCGGTCTGGGTGGGCCACTCGGCGATGAGCACCTCTTCGCCGTCCACGGCCAGCACCAGGCCCAGGCGGTCGGACTGGCTGATGTCGCTGTCGGACAAGGGCGCAACGACCACGTGCGCGCCGGGCAGGTCCAGCGCAGAGGGCGAGTAGAGCACCACATGCACCCGGCGCTGGAGCGTGCTCTCAAACGCTGCGCGCAGAGCCTCAAACGTGTCAGGAAGCAGCGCCGCGTAGACGCGCAATTTGGCCTGCTCGATCATCTCAATCGCGCGCGCCAGGATGTTTTCGTAGCCCTCGACGTTCCAGACATAGTCCAGGTTGGGCTGGCGCGCAAAGGTGGTCAATTCGCCCTTGAGGCCCTCCACCAAGCCCTCGTGCTCGCGCTGAAGGTGGTCGAGGAACTCGGTGGCCGGCACCGGCGCGTACTTGACGGCGCCGCCGCTGCGCATGCGCATGGCCGCCCCGCGTGCGATGAGCTTGTCGAGCACTTCGTAGATCATGGAACGCGGCACGCCGCTGAGCCTGGAAAGCTGGTAGCCGGTATCGGGGTTCTGGCGCAGCAGGGCCACGTAGGCCTTGGCCTCGTACTCGGAGAACCCCAGCTCCACCAGCTTCTCGTGCACATCCGTGGGCATCGCACCTCCTGCGTATACGTTAGCCCGCTACTATAGACGTTAGTCTACTAACTACGCCGGTAGTATACAACAAGAAGGCGAATTTGTCAAGGGGAGCGTCGAAACCTGGTTTCTTCTCTTCCCCTCCACTTCGTTGCGGGGACCTGCGGGGAAATCAGGTTTCTGGTCCGGGCTTGAGAGCACAACGAAAGCCCTCCCTGACCAAGGGGTTGGCCATCGTGTCCATCCGTGTTCATCCGTGTCTTCCGTGTCCAGTTCTGCCTTCTGTACACGGAAAGGGATGTCTATTCTCTTCCGTGTTCATCCGTGTGTTCCGCGTATTCCGCGTCCTGAGGGCACTACAAACCTGGTTTCACGAAAAGAAACCAGGTTTGGAGAATTGCCTCACGGGCACTCGGACAGGTGCAGGAACTTCTGGCATTCCTCGTCGGTCAACTGGCGCGTGAGGCGCGAGCGCGCCAGGTCGAGCAGCTCCTGGGTCTGCAGCGTGTAGGTGCGCACGCTGCCATCCAGGGCAGCGGTGGCCAGGTGGATGCCATCGGGGTGGAAGGCCACGCCGTAGACGCTGGTGGTGTTGCCGTAGAGCGTGGCCACTTCGGCGCCGCTGGCCACGTCCCAGACCTTGGCCAGGCCGTCCATGGCGGCGCTGGCCAGACGCGAACCATCGGGGCTGAAGGCCAGGCGCAACACCGTGCCGGTGTGTCCGGCCATGCTGAGCAGGCGCTGCCCGCTCGAGGCATCCCAGATGGTCACGCTGCCGTTCTGGCTGCCGCAGGCCAGGCGCCGGCCGTCGCGACTCCAGGCCACCGAGTACACCGCCGCACCCTCGTTCAGGGACAGCGCGGCGCTGGCAGTCGCCCAGTCCCACACGTGCACGTAGCCGTCGCTGCCGCCGCCCGCCACCAGCTTGCCATCCGGGCTGAAGGCCAGGCCCCACAGCTCGGTGCCTGCGCCCAGGTCTCCGAAGGCCAGACGCTCACCCGAAGTCGCGTCCCACAGGGCTACCCGGCCATCGCGGCTGCAGGCCGCCAGGTGCACGCCGTCCGGGCTGAAGGCGATGTCGGTGACCCAATCGGCGCCCAGGGTGACGCTGAGCACTTGTTTGCCCATGGACAGGTCCCACACGCCGGCACTGCCATTGCCGCTGCCCAGCCCCAGGCGCCCGCCGTCTGCGTCGAAGCACAGGCTGTACAGGCCTCCCTGGCTTTCGGAAGTAAGCGAGCGCTGCGGCTCGCCCGTGGCCGGGTCCCAGAGCTTGAGCGCGTTGTCCGTGCCGGACGTGGCCAGCAGTGCGCCGTCGGGGCTGTAGGCGGCGCCGGTGGCCCAGCCCGCATGCCCGCTCCAACCCAGCAGCTCGCGACCGGGGCCGTTGTCCCACAGCTTGGCTGTGCCGTCGTCGCTGCACGTGGCCAGCAGGCGCCCGTCTGGACTGATCGCGACCGCGCGCACCTCGCTCTTGTGGCCCGTCCACACGCGCACCTGCAGGCCGGAGGTTGCGTCCCAGGTGCGCGCCGTCCCGTCCGAGCCGGCGGTGATCCACTGCTTGCCGTCGGGCGTGTAGGCCACGTCGCGGAAGCCGATGGCCTGGCCCGCCACGTTGAACAGGCGTTGGCCGCTGGCCGCGTCCCAGACGGTGAGCGTGCCGTCGGCGCCCACCGCGGCCACGCGCAAGCCGTCGGGGCTGAAGACCACGCGGCTGGGCGAGGGCGAGCCCTGCATGCGGCGCAGCTCCGCGCCCGTGGCCGCATCCCAGATGCGCACGCTCTGGTCCTCGCCACCGGTGACCAGACGCGCGCCATCCGGGCTGTAGGCGATGGCCGTGGCTTTTCCGACATGGCCGGTCAGGGTGATGACCTCCGTACGCGCGGACAGGTCATACACCTTGGGCAGGCCGCCCATGTTGGCGACCGCCAGACGCGCGCCGCCCGGATGGAAGGCAAGCCGTCCGACGCCGGGATCAGATTCCCAGAACTGCTGCTCCGTCTGTGCCACGCTGCTGCCCAGGGCGAACAGATGCCGCTGGTTGGCGACGTCGCAGATCAGCACCTGGCTCAGTCCACCCAACGCCACGACCTGGCCGTCCGGTCGAAAGGCGATGTCCCGGACAGGATCGGTGGACGACAGGCCCAAGAGGCGCTTGCCGGTGCGAGAATCCCAGAAGATGGTCAGGTGGTCCGAGTGAGCCGTGGCCAGCAGGGAGCCATCCGGGCTGAAAGCAACTTCGTCGACATCGGCGGCGAGCTTGATGGTGCGCAGGAGGCGCAGCTCGGGCAAGGCCTGGTGCAGGGCATTGGCCGCCTCCAGCGTCTGCGCCTGGTCCAGAGCGCGCAGGGCCAGCAGGGCGCTGCGCTCGGGGTCCACGGCCAAGTTGTTCAGGGCGGCGGCGGCCAGCTCGCGCGAGCTCGCCAGACTCGCCTGCTCCTGAGCAGCGCGTGCGTTGCGGTCCGCGGCCTGCCCCAACCACACCGCCGCGACCAGCAGCCCCGCGGCGGCAATGAGCGCCGCGGCCAGGTACACCGCTCTCTGGCGCAGCCGGGCCGCCGCGCGCGTTTGCTCTTCGGCGTGCTGGCGCTCGGCCTCGGCCAGTTGCTGCGCCGCCAACAGCTCGCGCCGGCGCTGCGCCTCGCGCTCGGCCTCTTCGCGCTGCGCCTGTGCTTGCGAGGCGGCCAGGAAGGCCTGCTCCAGGGCGTTCAGCTCACCGGGGTGTGCCTGCGCCCATTCCGCGGCCTGCACCAGCCGCGACCCGCGGTACAGCGCCCCGGCGTCACGCGCCAGCGTCTCCCACTCCTGCGCGGCCTGGGTCAGGTGGCGGTGCAGGCGCAGGCCGTCGCGATCCTCGGCCAGCCACGCACGCAGGGTGGGCCACTCGCGGATCAGCGCCTCGTGCGCCACCTCCACCGTGCCCTCGCCCGTGGTGATCAGGCGCGCGTCGGCCAGCTTGACCAGCACCTCTTCCAGTTGCACCGCATCGCCCACCGGGGCGGGCGGAATCAACTCGCTCAGCGTGGCGCGGCGGCGCGTGTCCTGCGTGCCCTCTCCCAGCTCGGTCAGGCGCAGAAAGACCGAGCGCGCGATGGCCTGCTGCTGCGGCGTCAGTCCCTGCTGGTACACCGTCTCGGCGGTCTGCGCGATGGCGCCCCGCACGCCGCCGGCTTCGTTGTAGCCGCGCAGGGTCATGCTATTGCCGCGTCTCCGCTTCCACGTCTCCAGCAGCGCGTGCGAGAGCAGCGGCAGCGCGCCCGGCTCCGGCGTCTGGCCCGCGCCCGCACCCACGTCGGCCAGCATCAGCTCCACCAGCCCGGGCACGAACTCCCAGCCGCCGCGCTTGGCAGGCTGCTCGATAGCCTGGCGCAGCTCGTCCGCGCTCATGGGCCCAATGTACTCCTGGTGCTTGGCCACGGCCTCGCGCAGAGCAGGGTACGGCGCCAGGTGGTCGTAGAAATCGGCGCGCAGGGCGATCACCACGCTGGTGGCGCCGCCATCGTCCTGCGCGGCGTAGAGCAGGTTGTCCACGAACGCGCAGCGCTCGGCCTCGCTGCGGCATTGGGTGAAGAGTTCTTCGAATTGGTCGACGACAAGGAGGAACCGCCCCTCACCCCAACCCTCTCCCCTGGAAAGATGGGGAGAGGGAGATCGCGTTCCCCCCTCTCCCAGTCTGTTCATGGGAGAGGGGATGGGGGTGAGGGAGCGTCTCACAAACAGGTGCAGGCTGCGCGAGTCGCGCGCCATGTCGTCCATCAAGGTTGCGGCGGCGGTGACCGACTCGGAGCCGCGCGTCAGCCCGGTCGCCAGGGATTCCAGCGGGTGCGCCGTGGGCGTGATGACCAGGACGTGCGGAGGCCCGGCCTGGCTGCGCCGGAGCGCTGGCAGCAGCCCGGCGCGCACCACCGAGGACTTGCCGCTGCCCGAGGCGCCGACCACCGCCAGGAAGCGCCAATCGCGCAGGTCCTGGGCCAGGCGCGCAGCGGTCTCGTCGCGCCCGAAGAACCACTCGGCGTCGGCCTCTGTGAAGTACTGCAGGCCCTTGTACGGCGCCTCGCCCGGCGCGGGCGGCTCCTCCGTGCCCAGCGTGCGCAGCGGCGGAAAGTCCTGCCGCAGTCCTTCGATGTCGAGCTGGTAGATGGGCTGGGGGAAGCGGATGTCCTTGAGCATGTGCGCGCCCAAGTCGCGCAGGCTCACCCCGAGCGGCAGGTCCATGTACACCAGGTCGCGTGTGGTCTGCGACAGCAGCACCTGCCCGCCGTGCCCGGCGGCGGCCACGCGCGCGGCGCGGTGCACGCCGATGCCCACATAGTGGTCCTCGTCCACCTCGGCCTCGCCCGTGTTCAGCCCCATGCGCACGCGCACGGTGGCGTGTGCGGGCCAGGTATGCTCGGCCAGGGCGCGCTGCAGCTCCGCCACGCAGCCCACGGCGTCCGTGGCGCGGCGAAAGGCGGCGTGGAAGCCGTCGCCCAGGAACTGGATCTCGCGCCCGTTCCACTTGACAAATGCGGCGCGGAACAGGGCGTTGTGCTCGGAGATCACCGCGCGGAAATCCTCGCGGATGCGCTCGAGCAGCTTGGTCGAGCCCTCGATGTCGGTGAACAGAAAGGTAACGGTGCCGCTGGGCATGCTGGTGTGGGTTTGGGTTGTGTCGGTATCCATGGCTCGTAGTCCTCAGAACTCATCCTGTCAACGGATACGCAGCGGATAAACGGATGGGAGGATCGCGCCGCGAATTGCTGATCCGTTTATCTGTTTGTCATCCGTTGATCGTTCATCCCGCTTGACGGGACAGTGCGCCGCTCACGGGAACGTCGTCCAGTTGGTGCCGTTCATGTCATCCATACGCACGATGCGCTCGTTGCCGTTGTCGGCGACGTAGATCCTACCCGCCGCATCAATCGCAAGGCCGCCCGGGTTGTTGAACTCGCCCTTGCCGCTTCCAGGAGAGCCATAGGTGACCCAGTTGGTGCCCGCCATGTCATCGAAGCGCGCGATACGGTGCAAGTCAATTTCTGCAACGTAGACCCGCCCCGCGGAGTCCACGACCACGTAGGCGGCTGTCGTGAACTGCCCTGGTCCCGATCCGAATGCGCCAAAGCTGGTCCAGTTCTTGCCGCTCATGTCGTCGAAACGCACGACGCGGTCGTTGAATACGTCGGCAACGTAGATCTTGCCCGCCGAGTCCACAAAGATGCCCGCCGGGTAGTTGAACTGGCCCTCTCCCTTGCCCGGCGAGCCGAAGGTCACCCAGCCGTTGCCTTGCATATCATCCATGCGCACGACGCGGCTGTTGACATTGTCGGTCACGTAGATCCTGCCCAGAGCGTCCAGCCAGATGCCGTCTGGACCTCTCCACTGTCCCGGGCCGCTGCCTTCGGAGCCAAAGGCCACCCAGTTCTTCCCCGTCGGGTCGTCCATGCGTACGATGCGGCCATGGGCGGGGTCGGTGACATAGATCCTTTCGGCCGCATCCAGCGCAATGCCAACAATCGTATCGAGACCGATCGAGCTGTAGGCCGCCAGTCCGGCTCCGCTCATGTCATCCATACGCACGATGCGATGCCAGGCGGTGTAGATGCGTCCCGCCGAGTCCAGGCAGATGGTCCAGACTGCGTCGGCGATGGGGTTTTCTGGTCTGGGCGTGGGCGATGGCACTGGCGTCGGCGTGGGCGTTGGCGGCTGAGCGCAGCAAGCTAGCAGCGAAGTGAGGAGAACGGGCCAGAGGAATCGCTTTGCCAACATGACACGCCCTCCTTCGTTGCGCTACCCACAGTGTGCGATCAGGCGGCGTCGAGTCGGAACGGCACGTCGAACACGCAGATGCTGCTTCGGGCAGAATGATACTGCCGAAACGGGTGAAGTCACAACACTACGGTACTCACGGAAACGTCGTCCAGTTGGCGCCGGTCATGTCGTCCATGCGCACGATGCGCTGGTTGCCGTTGTCGGCAACGTAGATCCTACCCGCCGCATCAATCGCAAGGCCGCCCGGGTTGTTGAACTCGC
>CAYZKS010000039.1:0-2019 GCA_964478725.1 uncultured Anaerolineales bacterium | reverse complement strand
ACGTAGATCCTACCCGCCGCATCAATCGCAAGGCCGCCCGGGTTGTTGAACTCGCCCTTGCCGCTTCCAGGAGAGCCATAGGTGACCCAGTTGGTGCCCGCCATGTCATCGAAGCGCGCGATACGGTGCAAGTCAATTTCTGCAACGTAGACCCGCCCCGCGGAGTCCACGACCACGTAGGCGGCTGTCGTGAACTGCCCTGGTCCCGATCCGAATGCGCCAAAGCTGGTCCAGTTCTTGCCGCTCATGTCGTCGAAACGCACGACGCGGTCGTTGAATACGTCGGCAACGTAGATCTTGCCCGCCGAGTCCACAAAGATGCCCGCCGGGTAGTTGAACTGGCCCTCTCCCTTGCCCGGCGAGCCGAAGGTCACCCAGCCGTTGCCTTGCATATCATCCATGCGCACGACGCGGCTGTTGACATTGTCGGTCACGTAGATCCTGCCCAGAGCGTCCAGCCAGATGCCGTCTGGACCTCTCCACTGTCCCGGGCCGCTGCCTTCGGAGCCAAAGGCCACCCAGTTCTTCCCCGTCGGGTCGTCCATGCGTACGATGCGGCCATGGGCGGGGTCGGTGACATAGATCCTTTCGGCCGCATCCAGCGCAATGCCAACAATCGTATCGAGACCGATCGAGCTGTAGGCCGCCAGTCCGGCTCCGCTCATGTCATCCATACGCACGATGCGATGCCAGGCGGTGTAGATGCGTCCCGCCGAGTCCAGGCAGATGGTCCAGACTGCGTCGGCGATGGGGTTTTCTGGTCTGGGCGTGGGCGATGGCACTGGCGTCGGCGTGGGCGTTGGCGGCTGAGCGCAGCAAGCTAGCAGCGAAGTGAGGAGAACGGGCCAGAGGAATCGCTTTGCCAACATGACACGCCCTCCTTCGTTGCGCTACCCACAGTGTGCGATCAGGCGGCGTCGAGTCGGAACGGCACGTCGAACACGGAGATGCTGCTTCAGGCAGAATGATACTTCCGAAACGGGCCAAGTCACAATTCTGCCTCGGGCGGTAGTGGCGGCTTCAGCCATTCCCCTATGCCACGAGCCCACGCGGGGGGTAGTGGCGGCTTTGGCCGATGTCCGGGCGCTAACGGCTGAAGCCATCACTACCGGACTCACGGGAACGTCGTCCAGTTCGTGCCGTGCATGTCGTCGATGCGCACGATGCGGCTGTTAAAGGCGTCGGCGACGTAGATCTTGCCCTGCGCGTCCACGAACAGGCCCGCCGGGCCCGCGGCAGCCTCCAGTACCCCCTCGGGGCCTTCCATGAACTCGCCGGCTCCCCTGCCGAGTGAGCCATAGGCGATCCAGCCGCTTCCATGCATGTCATCGACCCGCACGATGCGGTGATAGCCGTCGCTGACGTAGATCCGGCCCCCCGTGTCCAGGCACACATCCCAGGGATATGAGAACTCGTTGACGCCGCCGCCCGGCGCGCCGTACGCGATCCAGTTGCGGCCCTGCATGTCGTCCATGCGCGAGACGCGACAGTTGCCCATGCCCATGGCATAGATGCTGCCGGCGAGGTCCACCCACACGCCGGATACGAGGAAGAACTGGCCGGCCGCGAGGCCATACGCGCCACACGTCACCCAGTTGCTGCCGGTCATGTCGTCCATGCGCACGATGCGGTGGTTGGACATGTCCGCGACGTAGATCCTTCCCACCGGATCCACAAAGAGCGAAGTAGGGTAGTTGAACTGGCCCCGTCCCGTGCCCGCTCCGCCGGCGCGGGTCCACAGGCTGCCCAGGGCAGTCCAGTTGCTGCCGCGCATGTCGTCCATGCGCACGATGCGGTGGTTGCCAGCGTCCGCGACGTAGATCCTGCCCGCCGAGTCCACAAACACATCCATGGGATACTTGAACTGGCCCGCTTCGCTGCCCCAGCCGCCATAGGCGGTCCAACCGCGGCCAGCCATATCATCGAGCCGCACGATGCAGTGGTTGGCGCGGTCGGCCACGTAGATGCGCCCAAGGGAGTCCACGCAGATGCCATAGGGAGCCTTGAGCTGCGCTGGGG
>CAYZKS010000038.1:20250-22609 GCA_964478725.1 uncultured Anaerolineales bacterium | reverse complement strand
ACCGCACCGTGGATGCCTTGGCGCAGCATGCTCCTGAGAACTGCCATTTGATCATTGCCAGTCGTTCCATTCCGACGCTGACCCCGCGTGGACTGGCCTCGCTCACCGCCCGACAGCAGATTGCAGGCCTGGGTGTCAACGATCTGCGTTTCTCCGCGGAGGAGATACAAGAGCTCCTCCTGCAGAACTACGGCCAGCGGTTGCCGGATCATGCCGCCAGAGAGTTGGCAGACAAGTCCGAGGGTTGGATCACGGGCATCTTGCTGACTACTCATACCATGTGGAAAGGCTTGTTCGAAGGTTTCATCCGCATCCGGGGCTCTGACAGTAGAGTCTATGATTACTTGGCCAACGAAGTGTATAGCCAGCAGCTGCCCGCAGTGCGCGATTTCTTGACCGGTACTTGCATCCTCGAAGAAATGAGTCCGGTGCTGTGTGATCAGCTTCTGGGTATCAGCGACTCGCGCGACATGCTCAAGTTTGTTGAAGAGCGAAATCTCTTTGTCAGCAGGCTCGAGCGAGAAGAAGAGAGATGGTACAGGTACCATCCGCTGTTCCGCGAGTTCCTCCTGAGCAAGCTCAAGGAGGAGAGAGCAGAGCAGGTTCGTGCTCTACATCTGCGTGCTGCCACCATCCTTCGCGAGAGTGGCAGCGTGGAACAGGCGATCCATCACTATCTCCTGGCCGGGGAGCATGATCGCTCCGTGGAAGCTATTCTGACGATCGCGGGGGATACCTACGATGCAGGAAGGCTGGGCACGCTTGCTCGTTGGATCGATGCCCTGCCTGCGGACAGCGTGAGCACCAAACCGCGCCTCCTGTGGTTCAGGGCCAAGGTGCATTCCGAGATTGGCGAGCTGGATCAAGCAGCGGAGCTGTTCGAGCGCGCATATCGAGGATTCGTGCGTGATAGCGATGTATTGGGGCAGGCCCAGTCGCTAGTGGAGAAAAGCGCAGTCCTGCGCTTCCAGGGCGATCTGCGAGAAGCTGTCGAGGCATGCGAGCAGGCAATCGCGCTCGTTCAAAGCGCCCCGAGGAGGGCAGATCTGGAGCGAGTGCTTGCTTCCGCCCACAGACAGATCGGGAACTGCCAGGCCCAACTGGGCGATACACGGCAAGGTGAGAAGGAGCTAAGGCAGGCTCTGCGCATGTACGAGCGCTTGAGGTATGCGCCCAGCATCGGCTATGTACACAACGACCTTGGCGTCACTCTGGGACTCGTCGGCGACCTGACGGGCTCGGAGTTGCACTTCCGCAAAGCTCTTGAGGTCTGGGAGAGTACCGGGAACATCGGCTTGGCGGCCATGGCCGAAAACAACATCGCGGATGGATACTGCCGGCGTGGCGAATATGCCGAAGCTCTCCAACTCTACGAGGTGGCGCTGAGCCGGGCACGCCGGGCCGGTCTGGATCGTATCATGGCATTCGCACTGGCCGGCATCGGTGACATCCATCGTCTGCAAGGCAACTACGCCGCAGCCCTGCAGGCATATGATGAAGGGCTGCAGGCAGCACGCCAGTCAAGGGATGCTTCCATCATTGGATACCTTCTGGATGCCAAGGGCAATCTGCACAGAGTCATGGGCGATCAGGCGCAAGCCATCAGCCTGGTGCGCCAGGCGTACGAGTTGGCGCGCGAGCGCGGAGCGGCCTACGATATGGGGCTGTACCAGACTTCTTTGGGCGTGATCAGCTATGAGCAGGGCGACACCCGACAGGCGCAGGAATACCTCAACCAGGCGCGCGACGTCTTTGCGCGCAGCAACGCCAAGGTTGAGCTGGCCAAGGCGTGCCTGTACTTGGCCCAGACCTACTATGTGGCAGGACAGTCTCAGCAAGCACTCGACTACATGCGGGAGGTACTGGAGTGCCTCCTGGGATTGGGCTATGCCCGAGTCCTGCTGCCTGCGGCGCGAGAGACCAGAACGGTCATCGAGTATGCCGTCTCCCGAGGCATGTCAGACACACTTGTGGGACAGTTGCTCGAACAAGTCGAGGCTGTTGCGGATGCTGGTCTGCAGCCCCCGGCTCAAGCATCGCCTCCGGCCAGCAAGCCGATCCTGCGCATCTATGCGTTGGGCGAGGCGCGAGTGCTGTCGGGGGACAAGCTCATTGCCGCCTCCGAATGGGGCATGGCCAAATCCAAGGAATTGCTGTTCTACCTACTGTGTCACAAGCAGCGGCGTAAAGACCAAATCGGCAGCGATCTGTGGCCCGAGCTTTCGCCGGCGAGAGTGCGCTCCGCTTTCCATGTGACACTGTACCGGCTTCGAAGGGCGCTGTCGCAGCAGGACTGTGTGGTGTACGAAGGTGACCAGTATTTCTTCAATCGGCGCATCCGCTACTGGTTCGACGTGGA
>CAYZKS010000038.1:0-20150 GCA_964478725.1 uncultured Anaerolineales bacterium | reverse complement strand
TGCAGTTCTTCGTTCGTACACCACATGATAGGGGGATGAATGATGCGTAGATTGCAGTTGGCCATTCGCGGGCTCGTGAATCCAAACACGGTACAGCTCTTCTGGCTGTTGTTGGTTCTGACAGCCATGCTACTGGGTGCCGGGGCACCTCTGGCGTTTGGCGGTGGTAGTGGAGGACACGGCTAGTCCCTGCGGTGTGGCAACGCGTGCTTGTCTTGGTCCGGGCTCACGCATTCGAGGCAGCCAGCAGAGAAGAATGATACTGATCATCGCGCTCGCGGCGTCTGTTGTCATAGCACTGCTGAGAGGCGGACGGGTTGCTGGGTTGACTGGTCTCCGGCTGCGCTGGGGATGGATCGCGATTGTGGCTTTCGTCGCCCAGATGGTGTTCATCTATCAGAAACCAGTGCAGAAGGTGGTAGGCGCATGGGGTTGGCAGGAATTGGCGCTCATGGGCTCCTACTTGCTGCTGCTTGCTGCCACATGGGCAAACCGTCACCTACACGGCATGACGTTGATCACGCTGGGACTGCTGCTGAACCTCTTGGTGATGGCTGCCAACGGTGGTTGGATGCCCGTCTCTCCAGAGGCAGTCCGTAGGGCGGGCCTGGCCCATCTGGCGCCATCTTTGGCGCCCGGCGCGCGCCTCTCCAGCAGCAAGGACATTGTCCTGCTGCGGGCACAGACCAGACTATGGTTTCTATCGGATATCTTTGTGCTGCCCAAGCCGTTTCCCGTGTCTTCGGTGTTTAGCATTGGCGATGTGGCGTCCGTCCTGGGCGCATTTCTGCTCGTGCAGAAGGGTATGCTGAGGTATCGTGGGTACGGATACACTGAATCGACCTAGGAGTGTAAGAACATGACTACAGCATCTCTGTCTCAGATCATTGGCACAGCGGTGATCGATGTCGGCTTTCGCAGCACGCTGCTAAGCAATCCCGAGAGCGCGCTTGCTCAGTTCAGCTTGGATGCGCACGAACTGCGGGATATTGCTTCCATTCGCGCGTCGACAATCGAGCAGTTCGCCGAGCAACTGATCAAGTGGATGAATGAGCACGAGGTGGAATGGGCATAGCTGCGCTGCCCGGGGAAACACATATGAAGCCGCCGCGCCAGGAGTTGGCCGCGATCAGGATCTTGGTGGTCGACGACGAAGAGGACATCCTGGACATCTTGGCGCGCGTGCTGGGGGCGGCAGGCTATCAGGTCGATCTTGCCAGCAATGGTGAGAAGGCCTTGGAGCGGCTGGCACTCCAGGACTATGACCTGATCATCACCAACATCCGTATGCCCATCATGGGCGGAGAGGAATTCTACCGCCGGCTGACCAATTACTTTCCGCGCATGTCCCACAAAGTGGTCTTTTGTACTGGGGATATCGCCAACCAGGACACACAGCGTTTCCTGGGGTCCACAGGGGCTCCAGTCATCTTCAAGCCCTTCCAGTTGCGCACCGTATTGGAGGTGGTCGCCTGGCAACTGGCGCGAGAGCGCGAGCGCCTTCGGGCCCATGTGCCCGTGCCAGCGGCTTCGTCCAGTCTGAAGGCTTCCCCTGGTACGGCGCTGCCGTGACCTGCCAGATGTGGACGCACCTGGCTGGACGTTAACCTCTTTCTTCAGGCCTCTTGGCTTCAATCCACCGCGCAGCCTCTTTTGGCAAGTCCTTCAGAGATCCCGTGAAACGGGTGCATTCCGGCAGAGAGTCCAGGAACGACACGCCGTACTTTTTGCTGACGACGCGCTTATCGAGGACCACCACAACTCCCCGGTCCGTGCAACTTCGTATCAGGCGCCCAAAACCCTGCCGGAACCGCAGGACTGCCTCAGGCACTGCGTATTCGCCAAACGGATCGTCGAACATGCGGCTGCGAGCAGCGAAAACGGGGTCGGATGGCACAGAAAAGGGAAGGTGCACGATGATCAAGCAGCTTAGTGCTGGTCCGACCACGTCAACTCCCTCCCAGAAGCTGCGCGTGCCCAGCAGCACAGAATTCGGGGTGTTCCTGAAATTCTCCAGCAATTGGCGTCGTGATCCCCCCAGTCCCTGCCCGAAGACCGCTATGCCTGCTTCCTCCATCTCTCTGCTGACTATGTTGTAGGTTGCCTTGAGCTGCTGGTACGAGGTGAAAAGCACCAGGGCGCGTCCTCTGGTCTCCAGACACAGATCGGCGATGGCCCGATTCAAGGCTTTCTGATAGGTCCCGTAGTTCGGCTGGCCTGGATGAGCTGGTTCAGGCATGTCGTCTGGCAGGCAGAGCAGGGTGGACGTGGGATAGTCAAACGGCGAATTGACCACGAGCTCATCCGCGTCGGGCAGGGTTAGCCGCTCGCGCAGATAACTGAAATCCTTGGTGGTACGCAGGGTTGCAGACGTGAATATCACGGTTTCCAGTTTCGGGAAGAGGCTCTTCTCCAGCAAGGGTCCCACCTGCAATGGTGCAGAGTGTAACGCCACCTCACCGTTCTTGGACCCAATGCGAAACCAGTAGATGCCACCCTCCTGTGGTTCGCAAACGATAGCCTTCAACTGCTCGCGCAACTCGCGCACGTGTTCCAAACGCGACCAGAGCTCCTGGAGCAGGTCATCGTATTGCAGAATGCCCTGATCCTCCAGCTCGCTGAACCCTTTGTGGAGACCCTCTATTCCCGCCTCCACTCTGCGTAGATCGTCGTCCAGTTCGTCCGCAAGCACTTCGAGATCTGACCAGGCCGGCTGAGCCCGGACGCCTCTAGTCAATTCGATCTGGCGGTCATAGGCGGTGCTGGTGCGCGTATCGGCGGGGCAGAAATCGTTCACAAAGGCCTGCAGAGCGTCGAAGAAGCGATCCGCCCCGCTTTGAGCGCTCTCAATCTGGGGCTGCAGCTTCGTCAGGTAGACGGCCACCTGTCTCTGGGTGTCTGTGCTCACGGAGCTGCCCCGAAAGTACTGCGGGAGCGAGGGCAGAAATCCTCGTGTCTGACCACTTTCCGAGCGTTGGGCGAGGCCAGACAAGATGGACTGTGTCTGATGGCGGCTCACGGCAAAGCCCAGTTGCTCCGTGGCCCGCGCCTCAAGATGGTGGGCCTCATCGATGACGAGATGATGGTACTCTGGCAAGACTCTGTTGGCCACGGTCATGTCCGAGAGTAACAGGGCGTGATTGACTACAATGACGTGCGCTGCCTCCGCCTCGCTGCGGGCGCGGTAGAGAAAACAACGTCCCTTGCGCAAGTGTGGGCACTTGTCTCCCAGGCAGGCCTCCTGCTCCGACTGCACTCTCCCCCAGATGGCAAATTCCTGCTCACGCAGGGCCAACTCGGCCGAGTCTCCAGTCTCCGTGACTGGAAGCCAGGCCAGGATCTTGGCCAACACCTGAGCTTCCTGGTCTTGCAGTGAGTCGCTGCGTCTGAAGATGCCCAACCGCCGCAGGCAGAGGTAATTGCTGCGGCCTTTGAGCAGAGCCGCCTTGAACTCGATCGGCAGGACCTTGCGTAGGTCAGGGATATCTTTGGTGCAAAGCTGATCCTGCAGATTGATAGTGTTGGTTGATACCACGACCCGGCGACCGTTGCGCACGGCGAAATGGATGGCCGGCAGCAGATAGGCTAACGACTTGCCGATGCCGGTCCCGGCTTCGATCAGGGCCTGTCCTCCGTTGTTGAAGGCGCGCACCACGGCCCTGAGCATCTCAATCTGTTGGGGGCGATACTCGTAGCCTGGAAAACGCTTTGCGAACAGGCCGTCCGGACTCAGTAGATCGGCCAACTCATGCTCGTCCAGAGCAATCTCCCTGTCCGTGGGGCGCAACGGCTCCCGCAATTGCCTGCGATCGAGCACCAACCCCAGCGCGGCTTCATCCAGGTGGCCCTTGGCCAGGAGCTGCTCACGGATGTTGCTGGCAAAGGCTGTACGAGCGCGCTCGCCTTCGAGATCCAAGAAGATCTGGCGCAGCCGCCACTGGCTGTGCGCGGCCATACGGTTGATTTCCTGCAGCACGGCCAGATCCATTTGTCGCGCGTGCTCCATCAGGGCCAGGAACAAGTCCTTGGCCGCGGTGGCATCGGGCAGAGCCCGGTGATGGTCGTGCAGCTTGATGCCCAGGTATTTGGCGAGATCTGCCAGGCTGTAACTGGGGACCTGAGGCAAAAGGATGCTGGCCAGCTGAAAGGTGTCGATGGGAGGGTTGTTCAGCAGGAGGTCATGGCGTTGCAGGAAGGAGTACTCAAAGTCCACGTTGTGTCCAACGATGGGATGATCGCCGACAAAGCGCACGAATTGCGGAATGACCGTGACCAGGGCCGGCGCGTCTCGTACATCCTCGGGAGTGATGTGCGTTAGTCTCTGCACGTTGTAGGGAATGGGACGTTTTGGGTTCACCAACGTGGACCAGGTATCCAGTACTCGGTCATCTCGGAACCTGATGGCGGCGATTTCCGTGATAGCGTCGCGCGCCGGGTCCAAGCCGGTGGTTTCGATGTCCAAAGCTATGAAAACCCGACCCATTGGCCTCCGATCTAGCGGCTAGAGATCTCCCAGGTGGTACAAGACCATAGTGGTGGCCACCAGCCCTGCCGTCTCAGCGCGCAGGATGCGTGGCCCCAGACTAACTGGGGTGAGCCCATAACGACGTGCTTGATCGATCTCGCGCGCTGTGAACCCACCTTCGGGACCGATGAAAATGTGGATCGAGAAGGGCCTGCGTGCACTGCTGCGCTGGCGATCCGAAGAAAGCTGGGGCAGCGGGCCTGTCTCCCAGCGCACCGACTGCCCCCTAGCACGCACCACCGGCTGCGACTCACACGTGTGCGACAGCATAGAATGCAGAGTGCAGACGCTTTCTTGCTCCCAGGCTATGACAGCCAGGTCCGCGCCCCGGCCCCGCTCGCAGGCCTGTGGAAACAGCATGGGCGCTTGAAGGCGTGGCAGACGCCCACGCTGAGACTGTTCTGCTGCTTCTCGTATAATGCGCTGCCATCGCTCGAATCTGGACTGGCTGACGTCTTCCAGGCTGGAAACCACACATCGATCTGAAACCAGGGGTACAAACTCAACGATTCCAAGTTCGGTACCCTTTTGCAGCACCCATTCAAAGTGGTGCCCCTTGAGCATGCTTTGGTAGAGCGTGAGCTTGGCCCTCGGCTCGCTGCGCGAAAGCGACTTCCGGTCTACCAGGCCGCTGGCTACATCATGTTCAACCCGCGTCAGATGCAGGCTGTATTCCCAGCCAGAATCGTCGAGTACCACGATGGCATCATCAGGCCGCAGGCGCAGTACATCCCGCAACTGATGCACCAGTGCTCCTGTCAGTGTGACTTCGTTGCCTTGAATCCAGTCCGGAGGGATGAAGAAACGATGCATGCTCGGACGGCAGAGGGGACCCTATGGTGCTGGGGGTTCAGAGTCGCCCTGCCCACGCTCCTTTCCACCAATTAGTGCGACCCAGTCCCTGCGCCCAAGGCGCTGTGACACGCATAGCCCTGCTGTGGCGAGCGCCGCGCGTACATCGTCTTCGCGCGCCTTGATGATGCCCGAAACCACGAATAGCCCCTCAGGGCGGAGACAGCTCTCCATGGCCCCGGCTGATGCGGCGATCACCTCGGGTAGTATGTTCATCAGGATCAGGTCGAAGCCACGCCGCCATTCTCCGCCCGAGTCGAAGAGTGGCACTGGCCCGGCGCACACGGGCCAACTGGTCGGCTCGGCCGCGCTTAGGGAGGACTTGAACAGCGAAACAGTCTCCTGCACGTGATTGCGTCGTACATTCTCCTTGGCGACATGCAGTGCCAGGTCGTCGATGTCCAGCGCGACCACACGGCTGGCACCCAACTTGGCTGCAGCGATGGCCAGGATGCCCGATCCGGTGCCCACATCCAAGACGCAGAATCCTGGTTTCAGGCAGTCCTCCAGGGCCAACAGACACAAGCGAGTGGACGGATGCAGCCCAGTGCCAAATGCCAAGCCGGGGTCCATCTGGACGATGACCCGATCAGAGCCTTTCCTGTGCTGTTGCCAGGACGGATGGATCAGCAGGCGACGCCCGATGCGCTGAGCTCGATACCCTGCCTTCCAGGCGTCCTGCCACTCTGCCTCGGAAATCCAACGCGTAGTGGGAGGGGGCATTGGGTAGATCTGACTGAGGTGCCAAAGTGCAACTTCGATCTTGGCGAAGCGAGCGTTGTCTTCAGCCGTTAGGAACGTCTTTGCCACCACCTGCGACGGCAGAGAGGGATCCTCAGGGAGCTCCTCGATCACAGCCCCTCCCCAGCCATGCTGGTTGAAGACGCTGCTGACCGCTTCGGCGGCCTCGCCATCCACACGTATGCTGATTTCGAGGAGCTTCACATCCTGTTCCTGACTAGCGCAAGGCATCCATGATTCGCTCAAAGAAGCCGCGTTCGTCTTGCGGGATGGCCTCTCTGCCGAGGGTCTTGGACAAGTCGCGCAGCAGCTTTTTCTGTTCCGCGCTGAGGTTTGTTGGAGTGGATACGAATAGGTTGACAATCTCGTTCCCGCGACCGTCGCGGCGAAGCCTTGGAACGCCCTGTTCTTTGATGATGAAGCTCTGGCCTGTCTGCGTGCCAGCAGGTATCACCAGTTCCGTTTCCCCGTTCAGGGTCGGGACCTTGATCTTGTCGCCCAGTGCAGCTTGGGCCACATTGATGTTGATGTTGAGATAGATGTCGTTGTCCTTGCGCTTAAAGTACTTGTGCGGTTTGACGGCAAGGAAGACGTAGAGATGGCCAGCAGGGCCGCCATTCGTGCCGGCATTGCCTTCACTGGCCAAACGAATGCGTGTGCCGTCATCCACGCCCGGCGGGATGTTAACGGCAATGCGCCGCTTGGCGTGAACCCTCTGTTGCCCTCTGCATTCCCCGCACGGGCTGGAAACGATCTCGCCTTCACCGCGGCAGCGCGGACAAACCGAGACATTGACGAATGAGCCGAAGATGGAGGAGCGCACCCTGCGCACCTGACCCGTGCCAGCGCATTCCGGGCAGCGTGTGGGTTGTGAACCTGCTTCAGCACCACTGCCTCGGCACTGTGGGCAGGTCTCGAGGCGCTCTACCTCAATTTCCTTCTCCACGCCAAACACAGCCTCTTCGAAGCTTAGAGTGAGGTCAGCGCGCAAGTCCTCACCTGCGTGGGGGCCTCTCTGGCTGCGCACGCCGGCAAAGCCGCCGAAAAAGCTGTCGAAGACTTCGCTCAGGTCGGTAAATCCGGAGAAGCCACCGAGGTTGCCCTCCACCCCAGCATGGCCAAAGCGATCGTAGGCCGCGCGTTTCTGATCATCGCTCAGCACCTCGTAGGCTTCGTTGATCTCCTTGAAGTGACTGTCTGCGTCGGCGCTCTTGTTGACGTCGGGATGATACTGACGTGCCAGCCCACGATAGGCTTTGCGGATCTGATCCGCGTCGGCTTGCCGGCTGACGCCCAGCACGTCGTAGTAGTCACGCTTGTTGGACATTCGGGTCGCTCAGAACTCCCATTCTATCTGCGTACAGAGAGATAGTATATATCCAAACGCGTCAGGGACCAATTCCTTCTAGCGCTGGCCGGATCGCGGCGTGCAAGTAGACGCTCAGTCACTGGTGTCAGTGAGTCGCCCTGTTCAGAGAAGGTCTCTCGATGAGGGTTGGGGAGGCAAGGTTCTGGAGCAGTAGGCGAGGAGATAACAGAGGGAGACTGATTGGTCCCAATCCCCCTCTGCCTAAACGCGTGCGTTGCCTGCTCTGTCTATACTTCGCGGAACTCGCCTTCGACGGTGCCCTCTTCGGGCGGTGTCTGCGGGCCCTGGCCTGCCTGGCCTTCGGCTCCCGGAGGCGGCGTGGGTCCAGCCTGTTGGTACATGCTGGCGCCCATCTTCTGCAGCGCCTCGCCAAGCTCCTGAGCAGTGCTGCGCATGCGTTGCACGTCCTGGCCCTGCAATGCTGAGCGGACGGCTGCGACTTTGCCCTCGATTTCGCTCCTGACATCCGCTGGCACCTTGTCGCCGAGCTCTCGCAGTGACTTCTCAGCGCTGTAGGCTACCGAGTCCGCCTGGTTGCGCACCTCGACCTCCTCCTTGCGGCGCCGGTCCTCCTCAGCGTGCTTCTCGCCTTCCTTCACCATGCGCTCCACCTCCTCTTTGGAGAGGCCGCTGGAGGCGGTGATAGTGATCTTCTGCTCACGGCCCGTCGCTTTGTCCTGGGCACCCACGTGCATGATGCCGTCAGCGTCGATGTCAAAGGTTACCTCGATCTGAGGAATGCCGCGCGGCGCGGGCGGGATGCCGTCCAGGTTGAAGCGTCCCAGAGTCTTGTTGTCGCCAGCCATGGGGCGCTCGCCCTGCACCACATGGATCTCGACGCTGGTCTGGCCGTCAGAGGCAGTTGAGAAGATCTGGCTCTTCTTGGTCGGAATGGTCGTGTTGCGCTCGATAATGGGTGTGGCCACGCCTCCCAACGTCTCGATACCCAAGGTCAGCGGGGTGACGTCGAGAAGCAGCACGTCGCGCACGTCGCCGGCCAGCACTGCGGCCTGGATGGCCGCACCCATAGACACGATCTCCTTTGGGTCGAGGCTGATGTATGGATCCCTGCCGAAGAACTTGCGCACGGTGTCTTGCACGAACGGCATGCGCGTCTGGCTACCGGCCAGAACGACCTCATTGATGTCTGCCGGAGTCAGCTTGGCATCCTTGAGAGCCAATTCGACTGGCCCCATGCTCCGCTCGACCAGCTCACTCACCAATTGCTCCAGTTTCGAACGTGTGAGCGACATTACCAGGTGCTTGGGGCCACTCTGGTCAGCCGTGATGAACGGCAGGTTGATTTCCGTCTGCATCACGGAAGACAGTTCCTTTTTGGCCTTCTCGGCAGCCTCCTTAAGACGCTGCAGCGCCATGCGGTCTTGGCGCAGATCGATGCCTTGCTCTTTCTTGAACTCATCGGCGATCCAGTCGATGACGCGCATGTCAAAGTCGTCGCCGCCCAAGAAGGTGTCGCCATTGGTGGACTTGACCTCGAACACACCCTCACCAATGCTCAGAATGGAGATATCAAAGGTGCCACCGCCCAGGTCATAGACCGCGATCTGCTCGTCTTTCTTCTTATCCAGTCCGTAGGACAGCGAGGCTGCCGTTGGCTCGTTGATGATGCGCAGCACTTCGAGGCCCGCGATCTTGCCCGCGTCCTTGGTCGCCTGACGCTGCGAGTCGTTGAAGTAGGCCGGCACGGTGATGACTGCCTGCGTTACGGGCTCTCCGAGGTGAGCCTCGGCGTCCGTCTTGAGCTTCTGAAGAATCATGGCCGAGATCTCGGGTGGTGAATAGGACTTGCCACCCATCCAGACCCAGGCGTCGCCGTTGGGCGCGGCCGTGATCTTGTATGGCAAACGCTTCATGGCCTTTTGCACCATGGGGTCGTTGAACTTGCGGCCCATCAAGCGCTTGATCGAGAAAACAGTGTTCTCAGGGTTTGTGACTGCCTGGCGGCGGGCAACCCATCCCACCATGCGCTCGCCAGTCTTGGGGTTCACTGCCACGACCGAAGGACAAACCCGCTCTCCCTCTGCCGTAGGGATCACCACAGGCTCGCCGCCTTCCATCACGGCAACCACAGAGAATGTGGTACCCAGATCGATTCCGATAATCTTGCCCATTGCTATCCTCCCAGAATTGGTTACTTTTCTGTCTGTTGTGCTTCGTCCTGCTTCGGCTCACCTGCCGGCGAGCTGTTCTGCAAGGGTCCCGAGGCTGCCGCCGGCCTGCCCTTGGCCACTTGGACCATGGCTGGCCGTAGCACCCTGTCATGCAGCATGTAGCCCTTTTGCAGCACGGCACTCACGTGGCCTTCAGGGAAGGCCGCAGTCTCTTCCTGTGCCAGCGCCTCATGCACGGATGGATCGAAAGGCTTGCCCAACGCTTCGATCTCCTTCAACCCCTCCTGTTCCAGGGCCAGGTGTAGCTTGCGCTCAATCAGAAACATGCCCTCAGCCCAGGTCAGCCGGTGACAGGCTTCCGGAAGAGTCTGCAACGCACGTTCTAGATCGTCCAGCGTAGGAAGAAGTGCCTTGATCAGACCAGCCGTGCCGAACTTGAGCAATTCGCTGCGCTCTTTCTCCACGCGCTTGCGATAGTTCTGCAGGTCCGCCTCTGCGCGCTTCCACTGGTCCAGATTGTGCTCAGCTCTCTGCCTTTGCTGTTGGAGCTCCTTCTGTCTCGCCTCGGCATCTATCGTCGCTTTAGTTTCGCTCACCTCAGGCGCCTCGTCGTGCGCTGCCTTGGTCTGCTCCGCTGGATCCACGCGCTCGCTTGACATCGTTGCATCAACTCCCAGGTTCTTCTCCATACAGGCGGTGCATCATGTCACTCATCAGATCCGCGACGTAGCGCACCGCGGATATGGCGCGACCGTAGGGCATGCGCATGGGACCCAGCACGCCAAGCACGCCATCGGCTTCCCCGGGCAAGCCGTAGCCCGACAAGACCATGCTGCAATCGTGGATCTCGTCCCACTTGCCCTCGCTGCCAATGATGACCTGCACGCCGTTGACCAGGTGCGCCTGCTGGAAGATGCCCTCCAGCACGCTGTTCTGCTCCAGGACCTGCACGATTTGGCGCGCCCGGGCGATCTCGTCGAACTCCGGTTGGCGCAGGATGTGCACCAAACCGTCGCGGTAGATGGGGCGCCTCGCCTGCATCTCATGCGAATGCATGACATCCGCCACCTGCTTGGCCACTTCGTTCTCGAGCGGACTGGGTTCGCCCTCTCGCCGCAACTCTGACTGAGCGGAGGCCTGTTCCGCCGTGCAGTTGGCCAATTCCGCATTCAGCCTATTGGAGACCCTGGTCAGCTCTTCCTGACCGATGGGACTGCTAAACATCATGACCTGTTGGTGCACCGAGCTGTCTTGCAGCACCAGGATCATCAGACCGGTGCGCTCGCTGATGGAAACGAGTTCGACGTGTCTGAAGCGCACCTCGCGCGCCTGGGGCGCGGCGATCAAGGCCGCGCTCTGAGAAACGTGCGCCAGCACGGCCGCAGCCAGTTTCATCCACTGTTCCAGGTCCAGGCTGACCTGATGGAATTGGTGCCGGATCAGCAATTGCTCCGATACGCTCAGCTCCGAACCTTCCATCAGTTTCTCCACAAAGTAGCGATAACCTGCTGCAGTGGGCACACGTCCAGCCGAAGTATGCGGCTGCATCAGGTACCCCATCTCCGTGAGGTCAGCCAGTTCGGCCCGAATCGTAGCAGGGCTCACCGACAGCCCATAGCCTGCACGGATTGTGTCCGAGCCGACCGGCTTGGCGGTGGCAATGTAGTCGCGCACCACGACGCTCAGAATCTCCTGTTGTCTGCGGGTCAGTGGTTCCATAGCCATTTCACTTGCAGCATGCCAGTCTCGATTAGCACTCTGGCCAAACGAGTGCCAACATGATATCACGATACGGGGTTCTTGTCAATATGCTTGAGCGAACTCATATAAATGTCTAACGAGGAGGCGCCTTGGAGTGGTCGTACCCACCGCTCCTACGTGCCGTGCCGGGCTGAGCGGTGTGATCAGTAGGCGTTTCGGTCCCGGAACAAGCGCAGCGCCGTCTTGATCATGATCTTGAGGTCAAGCAGCAGCGACCAGTTCTCGATGTACCACAGGTCGTATTTGGTGCGCTCCACGATGGATGTATCGCCGCGCAACCCGTTGACCTGGGCCCAGCCTGTGAGGCCGGCCTTTTCTTTGTGGCGCTCCATGTAGCGGGGAACGATCTGGCGGAACTGCTCGACAAACACCGGGCGTTCTGGGCGCGGCCCGACCAGGCTCATGTCGCCGTGCAGCACGTTGATGAACTGAGGCAGCTCGTCCAGCGAATAACGCCGCAGCAAGGTGCCCAGGCGCGTCTTGCGGGTGTCGTTCGCCGTGGCCCATACCGGTCCGGTGTCCTTCTCGGCATCGGCGCGCATTGAACGGAACTTGAGCATCGGGAACGGCTTGGCGTCCAGGCCCATGCGTTCCTGTGCGTAGAAAACCGGACCGGGCGAGTCGAGCTTGACCAGAAGGGCTATCAAGAGCATGAAGGGCGACAATACCACCAGGGTCGCGGCACTGCCAACCACATCCACCCAACGCTTCATCGTCAGACGCCAACCGCGCAGGGCCACGTCGCGCACCGTTAGCAGGGGCAGACCGTTTAGGTCATCGATGCTGATCTCGGAGGCAATGATCTGGAACAGGTTGGGGAAGACACGTACGGTCGCATGCTCCTGTTCGCACTGGTAGATGAGGTCAAGCAGCTCTTCCTGACTGGCTTCGGGAAGCCCGATGATGACCTCCCGCACGTGCTGGTCGCGGATGATGGAAGACAACTGGTTGGTCTTGCCGAGCACTGGCACACCGGCGACCTCGCGTCTTCCTGGCAAGTCATCCACAAACCCGATTGGGTGGTAGCCAAGATTCGGTGATTGGTTGACTTTCTGTAGAATCATGCGTCCCACGTCGCCTGCGCCCACGATGAGCACACTCCTGGGGCTGGCCCGGCGGAAGTGCGCCCGGAGTTGGTCGGTGAACAGCCGGCCAACCATCACGAATATGATGCTGAGGATCCAAGCGTAGATGATCATGATGCGCGGGTAGTCCAATTCGTTCTTGTAGAGGAACGAAGTAACGGCAATGCTGGAGATGGTGCCAACGGAGACGGCTGCCATGATGGTGTAGGACTTGTCGACGCGGGACAGCCCGCTCTTGACGTGGTACAGACGGTAGAAGAAGAAGGTGACGATCAGGGTGACTTCCTGAATCAGCAGCATGCCGGCATAATCGGTGAAAGGACGCGGATTGAGCAAGGGCGGATACTCGGTGCGCCGGCGCAGCACGTAGGCGAAGAAGAAGGCGACGGCAATCATGGCCGCATCCACCACAACGGTAAAGACGCCTAGCACCCAGTTAGTACGTCGCCGCATACGGCACTCTCCACAGGGGAACCTTCAGATGCTTCTGCACTATTGTAACGCACTGTGAGACCAAGTCAACCGTCATGGCTGCCCCGTCAACCGGAACACCAAGGCCGCCTTGAGCGCCTGGAAGCGCTCTTGGTAGGCTGGCGATGCAAGCATGCCTGTGGTCATGATCAGTGCGTCTTCATGGGTGTCGGTGTAGTAACCCTTGCGCACGCCCACCTGGGCAAACCCGTACTTGTCGTACAGGCTCTGGGCGGCCTCGTTGGATACACGCACCTCGAGAGTGGCCACTGCTGCGCCCAACGCGCTGGCGCGCTCGATCAGCCCGACCAAGAGCATTTCCCCCAAGCCACGGCCTCGATAGTCAGGATGCACTGCCAGTGTGCAGATATGGCCTTCGTCAACGATCAGCCAGAGCCCGCCATACCCAACGAGCTTGCCCAGGGAGTCGCTCGGAGCCCGCTTGGCCCACCAACGGGTGTTGCGCGCTTGCTCTGACTGCGTTCTGGGTGAGCGCATCCTCAATGCCAGGAAGTGAGCCATTGGGTTGTTACGGACTTCGTGGTCAAAAGCGCGGGCGGACCAAGGCAGAGAGAAGCACACCTGTTCCAGGGCTGCCACCTCGGGCACATCAGAGGTGGTCATGTTTCGCAGCGCGTAGGGGATAGCTTGGCTTTCCAAGCCCTGGTCAAGCACTTGGCAAGTAGATGGGAGACAGGGAAGCCAGATCATCTTGTTCTCCCGCCTCGAATCGCTTCCATGCCAGCTCCGCCAGGTAGCCGGCACGCCTCGGGGCTAGCGCCGGGCTGGCTAGTATTGCCAGACCAGGCGCCCCGGCGTGCAGTACCTGGGCCAGATGGGTGTCGAACTCACCGCAGATCACGGTCGGCTCTCGGATGGACTCTAACAATTCGCTTTCGTTCACGAGAGCATAGGCGCTGCGACGTCGCCAACCATCGGCAGCGGTGAAGTAGAGCGCCGTTACCCAACGCCTGCGTCCGGCCGGCAGGATGGCACATACCGGTTGCCGCGCCTGCGCGAAGGCGTGAACAGTTGCATCCAGGCTTGGCACGCCCAGCAGCGGGATGCGCAGCGCCAGTGCCAGGCCTTTGGCCACACTCAGACCGACACGCATGCCTGTAAACGATCCTGGCCCCAGCGATACCGCAACGGCCCGCAAACTGGCGGGACACAGCCCCTGCTGTTGGCAAGCGCGGACAACGTATGGCATCAGCTCGACCGTGTGGTTGTCGTGCGTACGCCACATCTGCTCCGCGTGCAAGCCATTTTCGTCATACAGTGCAATTCCGGCAAGGCGAGTTGCTGTGTCAATCGCCAGTAGCAAGTGAACGCTCCATGTTATTTGGAACCCTCTTCGTTCTGCTGCAGGCTAGGTACCAAGTCGCGATGGCACTCGCCTTGAGCATCCAGCGTGAGCTCTCGTTCCGTCTCGCCGAGATGGCGCAACACGATCCAGAGACGCTGCGGGGGTAGCAGCTCGAGGGCTCGTTCCGCCCATTCTACCACGCAGATGCCATCTGCGTAGAAATAATCCTCCAGGCCCAGCGCACGCGCTTCGCTCAAGCTCCCAATTCGGTATAGATCTATGTGGCGTAGCCTGCGCGCGGGACCGGGCAGTGCGTACTCATTGATCATGATGAAGGAGGGGCTAGTGACGGCCAGTTTGACTCCCAGCCCGCGCGCAATGCCCTGGGTGAGGCAGGTCTTGCCTGTGCCCAAGTCGCCCTGCAGGCACACCACATCGCCGGGCTGCAGGCATTGCGCCAGGCGTTCCCCTATGCGCTGCGTCTGGGCAGGGCTGTGGCTAACCAGGCGCAGTTGCATCGTAGTATCCGCGGTCATCGATTTGAGCTCTCCTGGAGCGGCATTATACTGGAAAGGGGCGGTGCTGTCGAGCACTTCGTTCTGCGCCGATGCACTATGACTCCTGGATCCTCGTTACGCTGCCGGTCGAGCCATCCACTGCCACCAGGTCCCCGGTGTGCAGGGCGCGCATGATGCCAGGGATACCAGTCACGGCTGGCAAGCCGTACTCTCTGGCCACCACCGCGCCGTGCGAGAGCTGCCCTCCACGCTCCAGGATCAGGGCGCTCAGCGAGCCGAAAACAGGCGTCCATGCCGGGTCCGCACTATGCGTCACCAGGACATCGCCGGGACGGATGCTTCTCAAGCCCCTCAGCGAATGCACCACGACTGCACGCCCACGCGCCAGGCCGGGGCTGACGGGCCGTCCTCGCCACTGTGATCCCTGTGGTTGCCGGCCTGACTCCAGGGGATGATCGCCCCGCAGGAAGGCGGGATAAGCCAGTGCGGCATCTGATTCGTGTTGTTGACGCAAGCGCCAGAGTTGCCGTCGCCGGCTGACGACCGGAGCAGCGTAATCTGTGCCCGCGTCCGGGCTACCTACATAATCACGTAATTCCCCCTTGGTCAGAAAGAACACATCTTGTGGCGCGGTCAGTGCTCTCGCTGCAACCATGCGCTCAGCCAGCAAGAGAAACAGTCTGCGCTGCAGAGCTAGCGTCTTCTGCCACAGGAAGCGTTGCTCCTCCCGCAGTGGCATGTAGCGCTGAGCCAGATTCAGCACGTGGACGAACAGGCCTCTCTTCAGCCAGCCGGCTACAGTATTGTCCCACATGCGCAGGACGCAGTCCTTGACGGGCTCGTGGTCCTGACGTTCGGCAGGCGCAGGGCATGCGTTCGCGTTGAGGCCGTCCAATAGTTCCAGTACTTGCTGGGGCTCGTCCCCAAAGGGAGGCACGTAAATGTCCAGGCTGAAAGAACGGTGTCCATAGCGCGCCAGGAAGCCGTCGAGCAATGCGCGGAATCCGGGCGTGTCCCTGGCCTGAGCAAGCGCCTGCAGAGCGCCATTGACCTCTTTGGACTGGTTTGGCAGGCCAGACACCAGGCCGGCGGCGAGCGCCATACCCTTCTCGGGTCCAGCGCTTGCGCTCAGGATGCGCCTGAGCAGGGAGTAGCTGAGATCGGCCCAGGTGAGGCTCCAGCGATGAATGGACAGCAGCTTGGAGTTGAGAGCCTGAGCGGCCTCGATGGCCTCCCATACGCCTGCCAGAGTGGTTGTGCTCTCGCGCATTGCCTGGTGCCTCGTCCCGAGTTCGCGGCTGCGAGACTCGTGCTCTGCAGCGAAGGATGCCCAAACTCGATAGTTGTGCCAGGGCGACCAGAGCGCGGGGTGCCGCAGGAAGTGGCGCAGCATGGAGAACAGGAAGCGTGGATCCAGCACGGAGCGGGGATAGGGTGCTTTGAGCCGCAGGCTGGTGTCTGCGCGGGGGAAGTAACGGCCTGCATCCTCCGGAAGTAGCCAAGATGGGAACACCTTGTACAGAGTCTGAAAGACAAACACATTCACATAAGGATGGCCCTGATACAGCCTGGTGACGGCAATCTGCTCAGCGTTCTTCACGCCCAGATAGCGCAGCGGGTCGCGGAAGGCCAGTTCTTCCAGCAGTTCACGTATCAGAGACCATCCAAGGGGCGATACAGGGCTGGGGAAGCGCTCATTCACGAAGCCGGCAGTCCACATACTGTCCTCTGCGTAGGCCGGGTCGGTGAAGAAGCTGGAGCCATTTGCTGTGGTCGGGCGGGATTGTAGGATGAATAGCTCCCCATGTGACCAAGCCCACTCTACGTCCTGAGGAGCAGAGAACAGTTCCTCCAGACGCAGGACGGCGCGCGCAATATCCTGCACCTGTTGCGAAGTCAGGACGCGCGCATCGCGTAGTTCCGCGGGTACATCGGCGACTTGCACTCCTGCGTGCATCGCCATGCGGTGCATGCGCAGCTTGCGTGCCACCAGGGGAGGCACTATCTCGAGACACGTCTGGCGGCTCGCAACATAGCGATCGACATCGCCCTCACCGCGCACCACGCTCTCACCCAGGCCGAACGCAGCCTCAATGACGACCTGCTCCCTGCCACTGATCGGATCTATCGAGAAGGCCACTCCGGCGGCCTCTGCATCCACCATCAGCTGGACGAGTATGGCCATCGTTGGGGGTGTAGTCAGAGAGTATGCGTCACGGTACAGGACCGCCTGCGGTGACCAGAGCGATGCCCAGCACTGGTGGATTGCCCGCAGTAGACCCTCTTCGCCGCGGACGTTTAGCATGGTCAGTTGTTGACCAGCAGATGAGGCTGACAGCAGGTCTTCCGCACTGCCCGATGAGCGCACGGCCACTGGACACGCCGTGCCGCCTGCCAAGGTAGCCAGCTGCTGATATGCCTGTGCGATCTCCCTACGGCATGGCTCAGGCACAGCGCCGGCCTGGATTGCCTCCTGTAGTTCTATCGCCAGCGCCGGTCTCCTGCTCGGCGCTGCGGCCAAGAGCGCTATGACCCGGGACTCCAGGTCATTGGCGCGAATGAACGCATCGTAGACGGCAGCAGGGATGCAGAATGCAGCCGGCACCAGCATGCCCGCTTCCAGGATGCGGGCAAGACGGTGCGCCTTCGCGCCCACGTGTGAGCTTTGCGCTTGCGATAGCTTTTCCAGCCACAGGATCGAATGCATGCTCATAGGCCGCTCTGCTCTACATCAAGGACGCTCCGGCAACTGCGAAAGTTGCCGGCCCGCAGCAGGCCTGCCCAGCATTCGGATCGCATCCTGAGCGCGGCGAAGGGATGTCGTCCTTCGCGCGGTTTGCAGCGTGTCCTTGAGTTTGACCTCGTATTCGGGGTAGCTATAATGCATCCCATGTGTCCGCCAGTTCCCCAGCCGCAACGCACGCTCATTTTGGCGTCAGGCTCCCCCCGGCGCAAGGAGCTCTTGGCTCTGCTGGGAGTACCCTTTGTTGTGCGGCCTGTTGACGTGCAGGAAGAGAACCACGTGGGCGAAACCGCCGCAGACATGGTATCGCGCCTCTCCCGGGTCAAGGCGCAAGCAGCCCTGGCGCAAGCGTCCGGATTGATCCTGGCCGCTGATACGTCGGTGTGTCTGGAAGGCGACGTGCTGGGCAAACCCGCCGATGCGATTGACGCTGTGCGCATGCTGCGCGCCCTGCGCGGGCGAGCGCACACTGTGTTCAGCGGCGTGGTCTTGCTCGATGGACGGTCAGGGCGGATGTGCGCACAGCTGGCACAGACCACGGTGTGGATGCGCAATTACAGCGACGCGGATATTGCTGCATACGTGGCTACTGGTGACCCCCTCGACAAAGCGGGCTCCTATGCCATCCAGTATGGTGACTTTGCACCGGTGGCTCGCATCGATGGCTGTTATGCCAATGTCATGGGCCTGCCACTGTGTCACGTCTATGGCCTGCTACGCCTTTTCGGACAGGCGCCTGAACACACTCCAGTGAGGGCCTGTAATCGGTTCAACCGGCGCAGGTGTCGCGTAGCCTTGGCAATACTGGCGCAAGAGCCGTGCTAGCGCGACTCCTCGAACAGGGGCACCAGCCTGAACTGAGTCACATCGACTAGCCCCTTGTCCGTGATTTTCAGCGCAGGGATGACCGCCAGCGCCATAAAGGACAGGGCCATGAACGGGTCGTGCAATTCCGACCCAAGGCTGTGAGCGGCGTCCAGGGCCTCTCGAAGCTGGACATTGACTTCCTCGAATGGGCGCTCGGACATCAAGCCGGCAATCGGCAGCGGGAGTCTGGCCAGCACCCGCCCGCCTTCTACCGCAACGAGTCCGCCACGCATGGCCTCGACCTCGTGCGCCGCAAACAGCATGTCCGCATCGTTGGTGCCCACAACCATGAGATTGTGCGAGTCGTGGGCCACCGATGAACTCAGGGCGCCACGTTCAAGTTGGAAGCCTTTGACGAATCCCAAACCCACATTGCCCGAGGCCAGGTGACGCTCAAACACCGCGATTTTCAGGATGTCTCGCTCCACGTCAGCAACGGCCATGCCGTCGTCAATCTTGACCTCTTCCACCAGGCTGTCCGTGACAACGCTATCGGGCTCCAGTTTGATCACCTTGGCTCGCTTGCCTTGGGCGGGCAGGCGCAAATCCTGGCGGCCCTGCCAGTTTACGTTCATCGAACTGCGCAGTGGGACGATCTTGGGCTTTTGCGGCGGGGGCAATAGCACGCCCTGCTGAGCCACTAGCTGTCCCCCGCGGAAGACCATCTGGATGCGGAAATCGGTGAGGTTGTCCAACACGACCAGATCCGCCCGCAAGCCTGGTCCAATGGCTCCAATGTCCTTCAGACCGAAGTAGCGCGCCGTGTTGATGGTGGCCATTTGAATGGCGGTCACCGGATCAAGGCCCAGGCCGATGGCCTTCCGGATCACAAAGTTCATGTGGCCTTCCTGGAGCAGGTCGGTGAGGTGGCGATCATCGGTGACAAACATACAATTGCTGGCATTGCCCGGGGTGATGATGGGCAGTAGATTCTCCATGTCGCGCGCCGTGGTGCCCTCGCGCAACATGATGTGCATGCCCAACTGCAGCTTCTCCTGGGCTTCTTTTGCGGTTGTGCATTCGTGGTCAGATCCGATGCCTGCGGCTACGTAGGCGCACAGGTCTCTGCCGGTGAGTCCAGGCGCATGCCCGTCAATCGGCTTGCCAGCGGCTCCCTTGATCTTCTGCAGCACCTCCCAGTCGCGGAAGATCACCCCGGGATAGTTCATCACCTCAGCCAAACCCAACACCCAGTCGCTGCCCAACATGGGTGCCAGATCCTCGGCGGTCAGTTTGGAGCCGGCTGTCTCCATGTTGGTGGCAGGCACGCAGGACGGCAGCATGACGTAGACGCTGAGAGGATTGTACTTGGCTGACTCCAGGATGTAACGGATTCCATCCAGCCCCAGCACGTTGGCAATCTCATGCGGATCGCACACAACGGTGGTGGTACCCTGAGGCACAACCACACGTGCGAATTCGGAAACGCGCAGCATGGAGCTTTCCACGTGCACGTGGCCATCAATGAAGCCGGGGCTCAGGAACTGTCCCTGCAGATCGATCACACGGCGCGCGCGGTATTCGCCGAATCCCACGATGCGGGAGCCGTGGACGGCCACGTTGGCCCGGTGGATTTCCCCGGAGAACACGTTCACCACCCGCGCGTTCTTGAGCAAGAGGTCGACTTCGACCTCGCCCCTCGCCACCTGGATCAGCTCTTCCAGAAGCATGTCTGCCCCTCCGCAGCTTTTCGCGATTATAGCGCGAATCACACCAAGCGTGCAAGGTGCGGAACCGGCGAATCAAGGCCGGTACATGCGACTGATCCAGGCATCGGGAA
>CAYZKS010000037.1:0-23338 GCA_964478725.1 uncultured Anaerolineales bacterium | reverse complement strand
TCCTCTAGCGCCTGGCCGCAGATGCGCAACACTCCGCCTGCAACGGGCACCAATCCAGACAAGATCCCCATTAGAAGTGCGAGGTCTGCTGACTCTCGACTCTGCACTGCCACGAACTCACCTGGCTGCAGCACGATATCCGGGCTGCGCCAAATACGAGACTCTCCGTTGGCTGCCCGTCGAGTCTTGCTCAGGCTGAAAGCCTCGAGGGCGGGCGCTGCCTGCGTCATTCCTGACTCCGTCCCTGGCTAGCCTTCCGCACGACCGGTAGGTCTGGGGAATTTGACGGTCGCTGTCATGCCCCAACGCAAGGCCGGCTCCTGCTTCTCCACAACCACGAGGGCCTTGTAGGACACCGCACCTACGGCGCTTGTCGTGGGTTCTGTGGCTACTGACACCAGCCGCCCACGCAGGCTCAGGTTGTCGAGGCTGGGGATGGCCAAATCCACCGATTGATTGAGCCGCACGTTGGCAACACCCCATTCATCGAGATCAAGCTCAACCTGAAGCTCACCTAGATCCGCAAGTGTCAGCACCGGACTGCCGGCGCTGATCATGTCTCCAGGCTGCACATGCAGCGTCGTGACGGTCGCGGCAAACGGCGCAGATAGGGTTGCCTGCTCCAAAGCGAGTTGTGCGCTCTGCACATCGAGCTCGGCGCGTGCAACGGCGGATTGCGCCGCGCGCAGCTCAGCCGGCAGGGCATCCAGCCGGGCCTTGGCAGCAGCCACCTGGCTTTCCGCCTGCTTCAATTCAGCCTGGTCCGGTTTGGCCACAGCAAGGGCATACTGTGCCTTGGCACGTTCATAATCCAGGGTCGCCTCCTGCAACTCGACTGACTCGCGGCGTGCACCGATGTCCGGCAGGTTACGCACGGCGTCATAGGCGCCTTGCGCGCGGCGCACCGCTTCTTCCGCCTTTTTCAAGTCGGCCTCAGCCATCGTGATCTCCTCGGGGCTGGGCCCGGCTCGCAGCTTTTCGTAGGCAGCAACGGCCGCATCATAGCTGGCTTGTGCCGCCATGAACTCGGCCGATGAAGGACCCTGCTCAAGAGCCGCAAGAACGGCTTCCTGAGCCTCAAGCTGGTTGGCCGCCAGTGCCACTGCAAGCTCGAGCTCTCGCGTCTCCAGACTGGCCAGCTTCTGCCCAACTGCCACCTCGGCGCCCACACCTACGTCAAGGCTCGACAGCATGCCGCCGCTCGAGAAGCTCAGCTTTTTCCAGCGGGCAGGGAGCAGAGTACCACTGGCAACTACCTGCTCTAGCTCTCGTCCAGAGGATTCGCCCAGTGCAGCGGGAGCGAGCTCTCTGCTGGTGCGAGCGAACCAGCGCTGGCCCAACAGCGCGATAACCAGAAGAAGCAAAGCTGCTCCTACGACGGCAAAAAGTGATCTCCTCATGATGGCAGCCCTCCCACTGTGGACATGTCATAGAGCACAGGCATGGCATCTCGGCGCGCGCTACTGCTGGCAGGAATCGCGGCCGCTATCACGCAGGCCAACAGCACGAACAAGAGAACGCCTGCGCCCAGGCGAGGTGTGAGCAGCAATTCGACAGCCCCGCGAACAGCTAGTGCATTGATCAAGCTCAAGCACGCCCAACCCAGGCAGAGGCATAGCAGCCCGCCTGCAATGCCGATAGCAATCGCTTGTTCGAGGTACCCGCCTAGCAGGCCCCCGTCCTGCATGCCAAAGGCCTTCAACAACCCAACCCGGCGTTCGTCACACCTCAGCTTGTGAACGAATGCGCTACCGACGGCCAAGGCCCCCATGGGAAGCAGCACAAGCCCACATACCCAGGCAAGCGCAGCATACAGGGATTGCGCGTGCCGGACGGTGTCTTCCGAACCGGTTGCTTCCAAAGTCCAGGCAGATGGATGGGCGCGGGCGACTTCCGCTAGACGATCAATCAACGTAGAGAGGCTATCTGCACCCAACCGCGTACGCGCCTGTTGCAGAAAGAGGGTTTTATCCTCCTGGTCTTCAGACGGAGGGATCAGCAATGTGAGCTCACCCATGACGGTGGGATCATGCAAGACGCGACGCAGCGCCTCGAGTGAGACCTCCACGCGCCAGTTGGCATCCATTACGCCATCCGAAGGTACGTGCTCACGGATGCCGACGATTCTTAGTTCTGTGCCACGCACTAGCAGCCAATCTCCGACTTCTAGCCCCTGCGATTGGGCCAAATCAAAGCCCAACACGGCTTCATCCGGGGCGCCAGCGGCAAGGGATCGGCCCTGAACACGCGTGTGGTAGGGTACGCTCAGAGTGCCCTCGACTCCGGCGTTCTGGATCCCGTAAAGAATACCGGAGGCTGGCCAGGGGCCAAGCCAGCGTAACTCCTCCTCTTCGACAGTTCCCGCATACGCCTCGATCGCATAGCCGCGGACGCCGGGCAGTCTCTGAACGCCCTGCAATAGTGCACTGCTTGCCTGGGCCTGTACCGTCACCCTGTCGGCCGCAGTCTGCTGCGCACTCACAATGATCGAGTCCAGTGACTCTGCCAGCGCGCCGACGGCTACCAGCGCTCCGCCGCACAACGCCACGGCGATGGCAGCCAGGCCGGAGCGCAGGGCCCATGGCCAGCGTCGTGGGCAACGCCTGGACGCTAGAACTGCCACGAGGATCACGGCCGCCATCCCCGCCACCAATCGTAGAGTCAGGCGCAACGGAGTCAATCCCAGTGCGTCCCTGGCGTAGCCGTTGGCAAACACGAGCACGGCCCAGCCCCCCGCCAGCCCTGTCATTCCCGAAAGAAGCGCAACCGGCAGAGGCGCTGCACTCGATTCGTGGCAAAGATCTGCGAGCAGCGGCACATTCAGCAACAGGCTCAAGACTACTGCAAAGCCCAGAACCAGGCAGAGCAAAAAGCGCTCCTGCCTGGCTTGCGCCCGTTCCCAGGCGGGTGAGACAACCTCCATACCGGGTAGGCTGCGCCAGATCCGCGCTGCTACCTGCGCGCTGTCGCGCCCGGCTTCGGGTCTCACCAGGTAGTATTGCGCCGATGCAGACACAGACCTCAGCAAGCTCTTTGCCGCGATGGGGGAGACCTGCACCCAGTTGCCGGACACGCGTGCACTCGGCGCCCAGATGCCCACGATTTCTAGGTCGCAACCGCGCACGGCCAGAGTGTCGCCCACTTGACGACGGAGCGCGTGCGCCACTTCGTAACTGAGCACGACTTCGTCCAACGCATGCGACCCAGGCGGGCGCCCTCGAAGCAACTGCAGCGAAGGCACCGGTGCGGTGAATTCCGCGGCTGCGTCGCTCGATTGGATAGCATACAGATCCATGCTCGCCCAGGGAACCGGCTCCACAGCGTCCAACTGCGCGTCCGTGCGCAGCACGGTCACAACTTCATGCACGCCTTGCACACGCCGCAGCAACCACGCAGCATCGGTCGCTTCCATCTGGCTCAGGGGAGTGACAGTAATCCAGTTGCCAGCCTCGTTCGGCCAACGAGCTTCAGCCCACGCCCCGGCGACGGTCAGCAGAAGCACGCTGAGCATCAGGCCAGCCGCGGCGAGGCCGATGCGAGAAGGTTCAAGCGAGCCAATCCCAGATTGCCTGTTGGACATGGGCACCATCGCAGCATGATCGGAGAGAGTCTGTCGGGGCGAGAGACGTGCTTGGTGGCCTGAGCTGGCGCAGCCAGACTCGTCCATCACCTACGCAGATTATACCGCGAGGTATGGGCAAAGGTTCAATGGCTCAGACAAGCGCTCACGATTTGACAAAAAGGGCGAAGAAAGCTAAACTTGCTGTCACTGCGCCGGGGTGGCGAAACTGGCAGACGCGCTAGGTTCAGGGCTTAGTGGGCAATGCGCTCATGGGGGTTCAAGTCCCCCCCCCGGCACCATATCGTTTCGTGACCTTGCCGCGGCGGAGGGTTAGCAGCCTCTGATCACCGCGGCAAGATTGCTTCAATGCAGCAGATTTGCTGCCGCAGGTAACGGCTGGGCGAGCCAGGTCAGCGGGTCGAACACCTGCCGCAACTGCACGATGAATCTCTCCCAATCCTTGCCTGCCAGCTTGGGGCACTGGCGCTCGAAGTATTGCTCGCTATCAAAGACCAGATACGACTCGGCCAGTGTGTACCAACGTTCGAAACGCCACGGCAAGCCTGTTCTACGCTCCTCCAGGAAATGCAGATGGGGGTAGGTCCGCAGTTCATCGTCATCCACGCCCGCGGGCCATTCGCCAAGCGTCTGATTTATGAGCGCAGCGTTACTGCCCTCCCTGTACAGAGTCAGGCTCTCAAACGCGCAAGGCAGCCCATAGAACAGCAAGCCCGTCACGGGTGATGAGCCGCTCAGCTCGACACTGCCTTCCTGCAGACTCAGCTCAGATACCGGCAGGCCCTTCCCCTTGGCGTCGATGCTCATGTGCCCAGTGGGCGAGACGCTCAGCAGCAGGCGGTCATTCCAGACTTGAAGCTCTCTCATATCTTTCGCATTCCTTCTCAGAACGTATGGCGTCGATCAGCCGTTCGGGGCGTCCCCGGAACTCACTCCAGGGCAAGCGACCCGTGGCAATCCCCAGCAGTACGTTTTCCAAAGCGCGATTGACGGGCGCGTCCAGCCCCAAGCGTTCGGCGTGCGATGCCGCGGCACCATTCAAGTAGCTCACTTCAGAACGCTCGCGTTTCAGCTCCAGGTCGATCTGTAGGGATGGTTTCTTTTCTCCGCGACCTGAGGCCACCAGCCGCTGTAGCAGCGGACGCAGAATGGCCTCCGGCAGCTTTTGCATGGCCCAAGCCAACAGGGGGACTGGATAGGAAGGCAACGCCACAGAGTGCAGGCCAAGGGCCTGCATGACCGCCAGCGCTTCCAGGTACGCCTCGTGCTCGACGGCAAACAGGCCACGATGGGAGAAAACTTGGCCAGGCGACATGTCCAGAATAGCAGGTACTGCGTTGGCGAGCATGTTCAACAACAGCTTGGACCACTTCAGCGCCCGGTAGTCAGAGTAGGCGTTGGTAGGAACACCTGCTTGGCTCAGTCGCTTCACCCATCCCCCGACATACTGATCAGGGCAAGTCGGGGCCAGGCTCGCCCCGCCTCGGGTGGATCGCAGCAGGACATGGCCGGGTGACAGCACGGAAACAGGCCACATGACTACCCCAGAGATGAGCAAGGCCGCGGGCAGTTCGTGCCGCGCCAATTCCTCCCCACCCACCCCATTTTGCATGAGCAGCACGGAGGAACGTGGAGGGATGGATGCTCCAAGTGCGCGCGCAGCCTCCTGAGTATCGTACACCTTGACCGTGAGCACAATCAGGTCCCACGCCGAGACGCCAGCGGCCAACTCCTCCAGCCGCTCGACGGCACGCGGGTACACGATTGCCTTCCGGCCGTGCTCCTCCAGAATCAGCCCCTGCTCTCTCACGGCTCGCACATAACTCGCGCGGCCGACCAGGGTGACTTCATGACCGGCCTGGGCGAGACGATGGCCCAGCAGCGAGCCGATGGCCCCAGCTCCGAAGACTAGAATGCGCACGGCTGCGCTCTCCTCTGCACGGTCACAGACATGACAAGTCCGGGCGCTAAGGTGACAGCCGATCCCGGTCTCTGGGAAACAGCGTGGCTTCGCGAAGGTTGGAAAGCCCGGCCAACTGCATCAACAAGCGTTCGAGTCCCATGCCAAAACCCCCGTGCGGTGGCATGCCGTACTTGAAGGCTTGCAGGTAGCCCTCGATCTGCACATCCTGGATGCCCCACTTGCGGGCGTTGTCCCGCAGTTGCTCATAACGGTGGATGCGCTGCCCGCCAGTCACGACCTCACAGCCTCGGAACTCTAGGTCAAAGCTCTTGGTGAGGCTAGGGTCCTGATCGTCTGGCATGGCGTAGAAGGGTCGCTTGGAAGTCGGGTAATGTGTAACGAAAAGCAGTTCTGACCCCAGTTCTTTCTCGGCGTATTCACAGATCCACGCCTCGTGCTGCGGCGATAGATCTGGCTCACTGCGGCAGTCCTCACCAAAACGCTCGAAGACGATCTGCTGCGCCTGAGCGAGGCGCAGGCGTGGTATGGTGGTGCCAATTGCGGGGATCCGGATCTTCAGCAGCTCCAGTTCGCGCTCGCAAGACGTCGCGAGACGTTCGAAAACGTGGCGCAGGATGCCCGTGAGCATGTCCATAACGTCCTCATGGTCCTGGATGAAGCCCATCTCAATGTCCAGGCTCACGTACTCGTTGGTGTGGCGGGCTGTATTGTGCTTCTCGGCGCGAAAGACCGGGCCCACCTCATAGACGCGTTCGAACACCCCAACCATGATCTGCTTGTAGAACTGTGGGCTCTGGGCCAGGTAGGCCGGCCGCCCAAAATAGTCGATGGAGAAGACATTGGCGCCACTCTCTGTTGCCGAGCCCACGATCTTGGGTGTCTGGATCTCCACAAAGCCATGTTGATTCAGATACTCACGAAAGCCAAGCAGCATTTCGGCCGAGATGCGAAAGAGGGCGCGCTTCTGTGGGTGACGCAGGCCCAGCGGCGCGTGATCGAGGAACACATCCAGACCTGGTTTGAGTTCCTTCTTGTTCACCTCGAACGGCAGTGGCTCCAGGATGGGAGTGACTACTCGGACTTCGCAGTCGTGCAACTCTACTCCGGCTGCAGAACGTGGCTCTGCGACCACCGTGCCGATCACTTCCACCACTGACTCGTACTGGATACCCCTCAGTTTTTCCAGTTCACCCGGACTGTCCAGTACCGCTTGCACCACGCCTGAACCGTCCCGCAGGAACAGAAAGCCGAATTTGCTCATGTCGCGAAAGTTGTGCATCCATCCGGCCATCCTGACGCGCTCGCCGACGTGGGCTGCAACCTCGTCTGCTCTTGTACGTTGCACGCTTGCCTCCCCATGTCAAGAATAAAAGCACCCCGTCTATCAGAAGGACGGGGCCTGTGGGCGTGTCGCCTCTCCCCAACTCGGCTGTCGCGCCCTTATACCACAGAAGCTCAGCAGGGTCAACTAGTCGTGGATGATTACCAGTGTGCCGCCGGTCGAATCCCAGACTTCGGTGGCGCCTGCTGGCAGTGGTGGGTCACTCCAATCAAACAGCCATTTGGCATCAGCGGTGCGCAGGTTCACGCAACCGTGACTTCTCGGCGTGCCAAAGTCGTTGTGCCAGTACGTCCCGTGCAGTGAGTACGCGCCGTAGAAATACATGACATAGGGCACGTCAGGTTGGACATAGTCCGGCCCCGTCATTGTCTGCGACAGCAGCTTATGCACAATGCGGAAGCGTCCCTTTACTGTGGGAGTGTACTCACTCCCGGTCGACACAGTCGCTACTAGAACAGCCACATCGTCCTCGTAGGCTACCAGCGTCTGTTCCGAAATGTCCACGTCAATCCACTTCTCCGGCACAGGCGTCGCGGTCGGCGGCACGGGCGTCGGCACGAGCGTCCAGGTCGGTGTGGCAGTGGGAGTAGGCGTGGAGGTATCTGTCGGAGTGACGGTAGGCGTATTAGTGGCCGTTGCGGTGGGCGTAGACGTCGGCGTTTCGGTGGGCGTAGCCGTGGCGGTGACTGTTGCCGTGTAAGTGGGTGCAAATAGCATGGCGGGCAGTCTCGCCATCTGCCCCGTGACAGCAAGCGACACAATCGCCAACAGAATCCCGACCACGATCAATCCGGCTGCTGCCCATGCCAGCGTGAGGCCGTTCTTAGCACGCGGGCGGCGTCTCGCAGAGCGTACCGGGGCCAAACCTGGTGTTACCGATCTCGCTTGCGCGGTGCGCGTACGCCCTTCGGTCGTTCTAGTCGGAGCAGCTTGCGCAGGTCTCCCCGCCGCGCGCGCCGGAGGCGTGCGCACAGATCCCGTCACCGAGCGCGCTCGAGCCGCGCGCGCACGTTCCTGCGCCCATCCCAGACCTGCTTTGGCGCGCTCGTTCTCAGGATTGATGCGCAGGACCTGCCGCAGGCAATCCACAGCCTGCTGGGGATCCTCTGCCAAGCCCGCCTGCCAAAGCAAGGCTTCCTCATTGTTGGGATCGACCCGCAGGACCCGAGCGAAGTATTGACGCGCTGCCGCCCAATCGCCCGCCTCTGCAGTGGAACGGCCCAGGTTGAGAAGACGCTCGATCTCCCCTGCTTGCATGTCCTGTGTCACACGCTCCATCCGTTCGCTTGGCCTGCATGATTATAGCACAGATTGCGCACGCGCCTAAGTCAGCCATTCCATAGTTCGCTGACTTTGTGGTATCATTTGCGTAGCCAGGCAAGCGCCGAGCCCCCTAGTGCCGAGCCGAACAGACCGGGTGCAATGCCGATGGCCCTGATGGAGGACCGCGAATGAAAGCAGTGGTGATGGCAGGTGGTGAAGGTTCACGCTTGCGGCCGTTGACCATCAATCGCCCCAAGCCCATGGTGCCTATCGTCAACAAGCCGGTGATCTTGCACATCATGGAACTCTTGAAGCGTCACGGCATCACCGAGGTGGTGGTAACTCTGCAATATATGGCGGACGTCGTGCAGGACTACTTCGGTGATGGCTCTACCATGGGCATGCACATCAACTACTCCATCGAAGAGGTGCCGCTAGGCACCGCGGGCAGCGTCAAGAATGCGCAGCAGTATCTGGATGACACATTCATCGTGATCAGCGGCGACGCAGTCACGGATTTTGACCTAAGCGCGATCGTGGCATACCACAAGGCTAAACAAGCTGTGGCCACACTCACCCTCTACCGCGTGCCCAATCCCCTGGAATACGGTGTGGTGATCACCGACAAGCAGGGGCGGATTCGGGAGTTCCTGGAAAAGCCTGGCTGGGGCCAAGTCATTTCGGACACGGTAAACACCGGTATCTATGTGCTGGAGCCCAGCGTCCTGGAGCTCTTCGAGGCGGGCACCAGCTTTGACTTTAGCAAAGACTTGTTCCCCATAGTGCTGAAGAAGGGCGATCCCCTGTATGGCTACGTGTCTGGAGGATACTGGTGCGATGTAGGCAACATCCAGGAATACATGCGCGCCTGCGGCGATTACCTGGAGGGGCGCGTGCAAATCGAGCCTCCTGGGCAGCAGATTGGCCCTGGCGTATGGTGTGGAGAGAACGTCGACATTGCGCCTGATGCACAGCTCCTTGGTCCGATATACCTGGGAGATGGCGTCAAGATCAAAGGCGCTGTCGTAGTGCGCGGCCCCAGCTTCATCCGTGACTACTCTGTGGTCGACAATCGTGCCCACGTGGACCGCAGCATCGTGTGGCGCAACTCCTACATCGGCGAGGGTGTGGAGCTGCGTGGCGCGATCATCGGACGCCAGTGCACCCTCAAGAGCAGAGCCGTGGTTTTTGAGGGGTCCGTCGTCGGTGACATGAGCAGCATCGACGAGAGAGCCATCATCCATCCTAACGTCAAGATCTGGCCCGAGAAGACGGTGGAGGCGGGCGCCACGGTCAAATCGAGCATCATCTGGGGAGCACAAGGGCGGCGAGTGCTCTTTGGGCGCTATGGCGTCACCGGCCAAGTGAACGTGGACCTGACCCCCGAGTTCGCCACCAAGCTGGGCGCGGCTTTTGGCGGGACGTTGCCCAAAGGTTCGTCAGTGACGATCAATCGTGACCCGCATCGCAGTCCGCGCATGCTCAAGCGGGCCCTGATTGCTGGCCTGCCCTCCACCGGCGTTAACGTGCGAGACCTGCGCAGTGTGCCCATCCCTGTGGCCAGTTACATCACGCGCAAAACCGGAGCCGCAGGCGGCTTACACGTACGCCTCTCGCCGCACGACGGGCGTGTCGTAGACATCAAATTCATGGACAGCCGCGGCTTAAAGTTGAATAAGAACACAGAACGCAATATCGAGCGCGCGTTCTTCCGCGAGGACTTTAGACGAGTCTACCTGGACGAAATCGGCTTCATTGAATACGAGCCCCGGGTAATTGAAACGTATACGCAGGGCTTCCTGGCCCATCTCGACGCCAAGGCCATTCAGAGCGCGCATTTCTCCATCGTTGTGGACTATGCCAATGCCCCTGCTGCATTGGTGATGCCCAACCTCCTCAGGCACCTGGGGGTCAAGGTAGTTGAACTGAACTCGGCGATTGATGAAAGCAAGATGTCCATCCGGCCTGAGGAGTTCCAGCAATCCCTCAAGCAGCTGGCGGCCATTTGTGCAGCGCTGCACACCAACCTGGGAGTGCGGCTGGACGTCGGAGGTGAGAAGGCCTTTCTCGTGGATGAGCATGGCAGGATTATCCCCAATGGCCATGCTGCCATCTTGCTGGCGGCGTTGGCCTTGAAGGCGCACGGAGGGGGCATCGTTGCCATGCCGGTCACAGTCTCTCATGCACTGGAAAAGATAGCCGGCCAGTACGGTGGCAAGGTAATTCGCACCCAGGCGGATATGCATGCCGTGATGGAGGCTGCCACTGGGGAAGGCGTGGTCATCGCTGCCGACGGCTCGGGCAACCTGATATTCCCCGAGTTCCAACCAGTGGCCGATGGCATGATGGCCCTCGCCAAACTGCTCGAGTTCCTGGCCACGCAGAACGTCACGCTGTCTCAGGCTGCAGATTCAATGCCCCAGCAGCATATGGCCACACGCGCCATCTCCTGCCCCTGGGAAGCCAAGGGTACAGTGATGCGCTTGCTGCACGAACGCTACCCAGTCGACAAGCTGGCCCAGATAGACGGGGTACAGGTCGACGTTGGCTCTGGTTGGGTGCTTGTTCTTCCAGATCCTGACGAACCGCTGTTTCGTGTCTACGCCGAGTCGGACTCGACGGCGGCGGCTGAGGAGCTGGCGGGCCAGTACGCACGCATCGTTGAGAGCCTGCAGGCATAGCCCTGAGACGATATGCATCCCATCCTGATGCATTGGGGAACGCACCGACTGTATTCGTACACGGCGCTAGTGTGCGCGGGTGTTGTGCTGGGGGTAGCTTACGCTTTGTGGCGCATGCGTAGCTCCCTTCCCAACAGTTCAGGACTGGCAGGTGCCGGTGACTGGGGAATCCTGGACGCTGCCACCTGGGCATTGGCAGGCGGCGCTATCGGGGCGCGTGCGACCTACGTGGCCGGTAATTGGCAGGACTATGCAGGAGGACTGGCTGCGCTGTGGCAAGACTGGGGCGGTGGGTTGGTATTCCAGGGCGGGCTGTTGGCTGGTCTGCTGGCCCTGTGGCTGCATTCTCTAAGGGTCAGGCGGCCGCTTGCACGCTTGCTGGATGCAGCGGCACCCGGCGTGGCCCTGGGGCAAAGCATCGGATGGGCGGGTGCGCTCATGCACGGTGCCAACTATGGCATGGTGATGCGTTCGCCATTCAGCCTGTGGCTGCCCGACCTGTACGGGGTATACGCCCCGCGCCTGCCCACTCAGGTTCTGGCCTCCCTGCTGGGTTTGGGGCTGTTCCTGGGTCTGCACAGACTAAGCAGGTTCAGACTGGTCCCCGGCATGCTGGGGCTGATCTACCTGTTCGGCAACGGCCTCGGCCATTTCGCGTTGGGGTTCACCCGGGCTGATGAGACGGTGTTTCTGGGTCCTCTACGTGCGACGCAATGGGCCGAGTTGGGCGAGGTTGTGGTGGCCAGCATTGTGATGTTGTGCATCTGGCGCGGCGTGCGGATGTCCGGGGTGCGGGGCCGCCGTCCATATGCGCCCAAGGAGAGTGGAGCGGCATGACAAAACTCAAGGTTGGTTTGGCACAGATTGCCCCCAAGCTGGGCGACGTGCAGAGCAACCTGCGTCTGCACCTGGATACGATCCAACAGGCCAAACAGCAGGGCGTGCAACTGCTGTGCTTTCCGGAGCTCTCCCTGACTGGCTATGCCCTCAGGGACCTGGTAGCGGATGTAGCGATTTCGGCGGGAGCTGATGATCCGGTCCTGGCGCAATTGCTTGCCGCTGGCCAGGGCATGGACTTGCTGCTCGGCTTTGTGGAAGCGGACGCTCGCCACCGTTACTATGTTGCGGCCGCCTATCTGTCCGAAGGTTGCATCGTGCATGTACATCGCAAGGCGTACCTGCCCACGTACGGCATGTTCGAAGAGGGACGCTACCTGGCTCGGGGCGAACGCATGCGTGCGTTCGACACTGCGTTTGGCCGCGTCGGCGTCTTGATCTGCGAAGACTTCTGGCACATGAGCGCTGGCTATGCCCTGTGGCTGGACGGAGCAGACATCCTGTTGTTGACATCGGCCAGCCCGGGCAGGGGGCTCAGTCCAGAGGCGGCGCTGGGCAGTTCACAATCTGTGCAGCTCATGAATCAGGCCTATGCCACGTTCTTCACGGACTTTGTTGTGCACTGCAACCGCGTGGGGTTCGAGGACGGGCTCAACTTCTGGGGTGGCTCCACCGTCTTCGGACCGGACGGGAGCCTTCTGGCCCAGGCTCCGCAGTTTGAGCCGGCGCTGCTGACCGCCGAGTTGGACCTGGCGGCGCTGCGGCGCGTGCGTCTGCAGTTGCCGTTGCTGCGTGATGAGCGGCCCGACCTGCTGCTCAAGGAGCTGAAGCGCCTGCGTGATAGGTAGGAGGGTGGGTCTTGGACATCGCAGCTAAGCTGACTCTCAACTGTGACGTGACGCGACACGTGCTGGTGAGCTTCCTGAAGCACGAGATTCAGCGTTTTGGTTTCCACAAGGCCGTGCTGGGCCTTTCCGGCGGAGTGGACTCGTCGCTGTCGTGCTTTCTGGCGGCCGAAGCATTGGGGCCGGAGAATGTGCTGGCCGTGCTGATGCCATACCGCACGAGCTCACACGAGAGCACGGAGCACGCACTGCAGGTCGTGAACACCACCAGGGTCTCGCACAAGAGGGTGGACATCACGCCTATGGTGGAACCCTACCTGGAGTTGGATCCGCACATGAGCGACGTGCGACGAGGCAACGTCATGGCGCGCATGCGGATGATCGTGCTCTACGACCAGTCCATGCTCTGGGAGGGCCTTGTTGTGGGTACCAGCAACAAGACCGAGCTGCTGCTGGGATACGGCACGCTCTTTGGTGACATGGCCTCCGCCGTGAATCCGCTGGGCGATCTCTACAAGACCCAGGTGCGTCAATTGGCACGCGCCGTGGGCATCCCAGAGAGCATCGTGCAGAAGGCGCCCTCCGCGGACTTGTGGGCAGGCCAGACCGACGAGGGCGAACTGGGCTTCACCTACGCCGATGTGGACCAGCTTCTGTACTTCCTGGTGGATGAGCGCTTCACTGCCGCTGAAGCCGTTGCGGCGGGGTTCGACGCCAAGTTCGTGGCTACGGTCGCACGCAGGTTGCGCACTTTCCAGTTCAAGCGTAGTTTGCCCATCATCGCCAAGGTTAGCAGACGCGATGTGGGGCATGATTTCTTGTATCCGAGAGACTGGGGTACATAGTCATTGGTTGGTGGCCGCTGGTCAGTGCCGGATAGCCAGCACGCGGAGATTCGGCCTGCAGCCATTGTCGATTGAGCTTTGATCGGGGCGAGGCTGCCTATGCTGGGCCTGTATCTCGGCGTCTTCTTGGTCTCGGCGGCGACTCTGCTCTTCGAGCTGACGTTGACGCGCATCTTTGCCGTCACGCAGTGGTACCACTTTGCCTTCATCAGTGTCAGCGTAGCGCTGCTGGGCTTCGGTGCCAGTGGGACCTGGCTGTCACTGGTCCCCGTCAAGCCCGGCTCTGCCGCGCAGCACCTTGGGCACGAACGCAAACTCGCCAGTCTGCGTCGCCTGTCCGTCCTGGCGAGCCTCTTCAGCTTGGCCGTCTTTCTGTCCTACCTCGCCATAAACTATGTTCCGTTCGATTCCTATCGTGTCGCGTGGGAGCGGCGCCAACTCCTCTATTTGGCTGTGTACTACACTGCCCTGATCGTCCCGTTTGTTTTCGCGGGAGCGTGCATCGGGCTGCCGCTCGCTACTTGGTCAGAACACGCCAACACACTCTATGCCGCGAACCTGACCGGGTCGGCCGTGGGCTCGCTATTGGCACTTGCAGCGGTGCCACTTCTGGGCGGAAGCGGCGCCACATTCTGCGCCAGTTCCCTGGCCATGGTAGCAGCGTGCGTGCTGGCGCACTCCGCCAGGCAAGCTCGGGTGCAGCAGCTGCTCTACTGGACGCTGTGCGCGGCCGCGCTTGGGATGGCCCTGCGTCCTCCTGCATGGGCTGCGTTGCGCCTTTCCCCCTACAAGACACTGAGCACTTCGCTGCTATACCCTGAGGCGCACCTCACCTTCAGCCAATGGAATGCTTTTTCACGTGTGGATGTGGTGGACAGCGCGGGCATCCATTCCGCGCCCGGATTGAGCTTATCCTACACTGGACCATTCCCGCGTCAACTGGGGCTGCTTGTGGATGGGGGCGACCTGAGCCCACTTACCTGTGGCCTGGATCCCATGAATGAGTCCTTACTGGGGGATCTGCCTACTGCGCTACCCTTCGTCCTGAGACCCCAGGCCCAGGCCCTGGTCATCGAGCCGCGCGGGGGGCTCGACCTGCTGGTGGCCCTGCATGAGGGCGCCTCTTCCGTAGTCGCGATTGAGAGCAATCCTCTGGTGGTCAGCGCTGCCCTGGCACAAGCAGATACGTGCGGAGCCCCGCCCTACGCCGACGCGCACGTCCAGACGGTATCTGAGAGCCCCCGCAGCTATTTGGGCCGATCCCAGCAACGCTTCGATGTAGTGCTGCTCTCCCTCTCCGACGCGTATCAACCAGTCACTTCCGGCGCCTATAGCCTCTCTGAGAACTATGCCTACACCGTAGAAGCCTTTGTGGAATACTTGCGACACCTGCGCGAAGACGGGTTGCTGGTGGTTACGCGCTGGCTGCAATCCCCTCCCACTGAAGAGGTACGCTCCTGTCTATTGGTGGCGGAGGCGCTGACGCGGGTTGGGGTCACGCTTCCATCCCGACATGTCTTGGCATTTCGCAGCTGGTCAACAGCTACTCTTCTGGCCAAGCGCACCCCCTTTACCAGCGACGAGGTGGCCGCCTGGAAGAGTCTCTGTGACAGCCGTGGCTTCGATCTCATCTACTATCACGGCATCTCGCCCGGCGAAGACAACCGCCACAACGTCTTGACGCACAGCGCTCATTTGGATGCCTTCCGGGAAGTCCTTACCGGCACAGACAGGCAAGGCTTCCTGCAGCGTTATGCGTATGATGTTCTCCCATCCAGCGACAACCGGCCCTTCTTCTTTCACTACTTCCGCTGGGAGCAGACATCGAGCATCCTTCGGGCTCTGGGACGAACCTGGCAGCCTTTTGGTGGCAGCGGCTTCCTGATCGTGGTGGCGCTTCTTCTTCTGGTGACCGCCCTTTCTGGCGTGCTGATTCTGCTGCCGCTAGCTGCAAAAGGCCGGCCCAGGGCGCCACGCCGCGCCCTGAGCCTGGCCTACTTCGCCTGCCTTGGAATGGGCTACCTTCTGGTGGAGATGCCCCTTCTACAGCAATTCATTCTGTTCATTGGCCAGCCCACCTACGCGTTTGCCCTGGTGCTGTTCTCCCTGCTGCTCTTCTCTGGCCTGGGCAGCATACTGTCCGACAGACTGCCCGTGCACTGGTTGTTGCTGCTGCTCGCGGGCTTGGTGTTGGTCTACCCCATCGGCCTGTCGCGTCTCTTCGCTGTGTGCATCGCCTGGGATTTGCTTCCACGCCTATTGGCGGCAGTGCTCAGCCTTGGGCCGCTAGGCTTCCTATTGGGGCTGCCATGGCCAGCAGGCATGCGTTTGCTTCGAGGGTACTCGGCACCGCTCATCCCCTGGGCCTGGGCAGTCAACGGCTGCACGTCGGTGATAGGTTCTGTCCTCGCCACACTGGGGTGCGTGACCTCCGGTTTCTCGCGCGTGTTGACCTGTGGGGCATTTGTGTATTTGGCCGGATGGGTTATCATGCTCTGTCTGCGATCCCACGGAGCACAGGAACAGCCATGACTGCCCCTGTTCAGACTGAGAATCGTCTCCACCCACAAAACTTGCGTACACTGACGCTGCGGTCGTTCCTTCTGGGGCTGCGTGACAACATGGTGCGCGCCGTCTGGCAACCGTTCGTGCTCAGCCTGGGTGCATCCATGTCACTGCTCGGCCTACTGGAGAGTATCGGTGGATTCGGAGGCATCGTTTCCACGGCGATGCTTCCCCTGGGGGGATGGTTGTCAGATCGACACGGTCGTAAACGATTCCTGACCGTGTCCAACCTGCTCATGATGGGTGGTCTGGCCATCTACGTCCTGGCAGACCGAAGCCGCCACTGGCAATGGTTGCTGCCCGGAGTGGTGCTGGTCGGCCTCACTGCCATCGCCCGCCCTGCAGCGGATAGCATGACAGCCGAATCCGCCACACCAGACGCGCGGGGGCGGGCCTTTGGGCTGGTGAACACGTTCTATGCCATTTCGGGCGTGATCGCTCCCGCTGCCGGCGGCTTTCTGGCTTCGCGTTATGGCTTCCTGAGTGTACTGCTGTTAGGGTTAGGTGTCGAAGCGGGCACATTCGTTTTCAGCTCTACGCTGTTGCGCGAGACCTTGCCCTCGCAGGGACGCCAACCCGCGGTTGCGGCCGACTTGATCGCCATGCTGCGGCGTTCTCTGACACCACCTGCCAGATTGCGTGCGTTCTATGTTGCGGTCACCATCGATGCCTTCGCTTTTGGCATGGGAACACAGATCATTTCTGGGCTTCTGAGCAAGACCTATCACTTCACGCCGTTCCAACTGGGTCTCCTGGCGAGCGTTGGTTCTGTGACCTGGGCCATACCCCAGCTCTTCTTCGGCCGCAAGGTAGACCAACATGGCTGCGTGCCCTTCCTGATCCTTTCGGAATTCATTTCCGTGGTCGTGCTCACCGGCTGGCTATTGGTCAGGTCCTTTGGCGCGTTCCTTGTTCTGCAGACCCTTTGGGGTGTGGCTGTGGCCACCTGGATGCCCTCCTTCCTTTCGTGGATCACCAACAGCATTTCTGAAGGCCAGCGCGCGGAGGAGCTCGGCCGATTGGGGGCATTCCGGGGGCTCTTGTCCTTTCCGGCCCCCTACCTGGGCGGACTGCTGTTCGATGCCTTCGGCTTTCGAGGACCGATCCTGGCAAACCTGGTTGGAGCAGTGATCGTGATCGTGGTCATGTGGCTGTTTGTACGCGAGCCAGAGCCAGCGTAGCCGCACCCACCCGCGAGGAGCGACGGACCAGGCCTGTCCAGCGGATCTAGGGGCTAGGATGCGAGCCGGTCAGTGGCACAAACACCACGCCCATGACCTCTCGCGACACTGTTTTTCCGCCCTGCTTCTCCACCAGCCACAGCGTTTGGTACGAGCCCGGCGGCCCCACCGGAATCACCAGCCGCCCGCCCTCCTTGAGCTGTGCGATCAGAGGCTGCGGGATGTGATCTGGCGCGGCAGTGACAATGATGGCATCGTAGGGCGAGTGTTCCTCCCAACCGTAGTAGCCATCGGCATGCTTGAGCTCCACATTGTTGTAGCCCAGGCGTTGCAGTGTCTCGCCAGCTCTGGAGTAGAGCGCCTCGATGATCTCAACGCTGTACACCTGGTCCACGAGCTCCGCCAGCACTGCCGCCTGATACCCTGAGCCGGTGCCGACCTCCAGCACTCGATCCTGACGCTTGAGGCGCAGCAGTTCGGTCATCGCTGCCACGATGTAGGGCTGCGAGATGGTTTGTCCATAGCCGATGGGCAGGGGATGGTCCGCATAGGCCTGGCCCAGGTATTCTGGAAGCACAAACTCGTGGCGCGGCACCGTCCTCATTGCACGCCGCACTTCGACGTCGAGCACGCCTCGTTCCTCAATGTGGTAGATCACCATGTTCTCCCTCAGGGTTTGGTACTGGTCGGGAAGCGTGGTAGCGGTCGGAGGCGGGGTCGGAGTGAGGGTGAAAGGAGATCGAGGCGCAACCGCAACCAGATAGGCAACAGCAATCACCAGTATGACGACGGCAATCCATACCCAAACGCGTCGTGTCATAGTGCTACTCCCATACCACACATGGCTGTGCATGACCGTTTGCGCTTGCGAGTCCATTGTAGCCGCTTTGTCTTTCGGCAGCAACTGTGCGTGGGACCCGCGGCTGCCGGTCTCAGCGGTCAGGGGATCACGGTTTCTGGGGCTAACCTCATCCTGCTATGGCCACAAGTCACAAGCCGCCGCGAGCGCGACGAGCGGGTTTCCAGACCCGCGGGTTGACAGCACGACGTTGGCGTGATAAACTATGCATTGCTAAGTAATGCTATCGCAAACAACTGTTGCCAAAGAGGTGCGTTGGAAGGCGGAGATTCTCCCCGACAACTTCCTGCTCTTGAGCCATTGCTGCTACGTGTCGGCTGGCTGGAACAGCGTCGCTTCGCGCAGGACCTGGCTGGATTTGGCCTGACCCTGCCGCAGTTCTTTGTCTTGCGCTCCATTGCGCGACGAAGCGAAGGCTCCACCATGAGCATGCTGGCCCAGGATACCATGCAGCATTGCGCCACCATGACTGGTATCGCGTTCCGATTGGCCAGAATGCGGCTGATCACGCGGCGGCGTGCGAGGCACGATCGACGCCAGGTCCTGGTGGAGTTGACCCCAGAAGGCCGCCACCTCTTGGAACAAGTGCGTCACAGCCGCGAGGCGCGCCTGCGGGCCACTCTGAGGCAACTGCCTCCACCGGATGCGGCTGAACTGCTACGTCTGCTGCACAAGTATCTTGAAGCGTTTGGCGACCAACTGGAAGGCTGTGAACGGACAGGGCAGAGCGCTCATGGGAAGAGCGCTGGGTTGGCTGCCTCGTGAACTCCCAAGCTCAGGCAGTGAGCCAGCGGCTTGTGCAGGTATTCGGCAAACGGCCCAGGCGTCCGCGTGCAGATGCCATCGCCGAGTTGGTCTCGACCATTCTCAGCCAGAACACCAACGACGCTTTGCGCGACAGGGCATACACGTCCTTGCGACAGCGCTTCCCAACCTGGGAAGAGGTATGCGAGGCGTCAGAGCAAGAAGTCGCCGACGCTATACAAATCGCCGGCCTGAGCCAGCACAAGGCCCCCGCCATCCAGCGAGCGTTGCGGCGCATTCAGGCCGAACGCGGAGGCTGGAGCCTTGACTTTCTGCGCGACATGCCTGTGGAAGATGCCAAGCGCTGGCTCACCTCCATCAAAGGCGTCGGCCCCAAGACGACGGCGATCGTGCTGCTTTTTGCATTGGGCGTGCCAGCTTTTCCCGTGGACACGCACATTCACCGCGTCACGCGCAGGCTGGGGCTCATTCCGAAGGAGACCTCGCGGGAGAAGGCGCACGAACTACTGGAGGCCATCTTTCCACCCGAGGACTACTACACTGGCCACCTCAACCTGATCCGGCTCGGGCGTGAAGTGTGTCAGGCACGCAAGCCGCACTGCGAACTTTGTGTGCTGCGCGACCTCTGCGCCTACTACCGGCAGTTGGCGCTCTCTAGCAGGTAGCTGCCCTCAAAGATCCTCCGGAGTGAATGCCACTACCTCGTCAATCGTCGCGGCATCCGTGAACAGCATCACCAGCCTGTCGACGCCCAGAGCAATGCCTGCCGACGGTGGCATGTTGCTGAGTTCATCCAAGAACTTGTGCGCCGTGGGATAAGGCTGTCTGCCGAGAGAACGACGGTAGGTTTCCTCTCGCGTGAAACGCGCGCGCTGCTCCTCCACATCCGTGAGCTCTGAGAAAGCGTTGGCCAATTCCAGACCAGCGATGTACAACTCAAAACGCTCGGCCAAGCTGGGATCGTCAGGCTTCGGACGCGCGAGTGCCCCGCGCTGCACAGGATAGTCGAGGAGAAAGGTCGGGCGGCCTACGCCCAAGTGCGGCTCGATCTCGGACACCATCAGCGCATCGAAAGCATCGCGCTCCAATGCCTCCTCGGGAGAAACGCGTGCATAGCGCCAGAAAGCTTCCCGAACGGAGATCTTCTCCCAAGGCGAGGCAAGGTCCACTGGCCGAGCGCGGTAGTAGAATGGATTCGGCAAGCCGATGGCATGTGCGACATAGGGTAGCAGCGCCTCACACTCGTGCATCAGGCTGTGGTAGTCAGTCCCACTGCGGTACCACTCCAGAATGCTGAATTCGGGGATGTGCAGGCTGCCACGTTCTCCGGCGCGCCAGCAATGGCAGATCTGAAACAAACGTTCGTAGCCAGAAGCCAGCAAGCGCTTCATGCACAATTCTGGCGACGTGTGCAAAAACCAGCCATCGGCAGGAATGGCATCGATGTAGGATTCCGGGGCCGGTGCGGGGATGCGCTGCGGGGTCTCCACCTCCAGATAGCCCCGCTCGACAAAAAACGCGCGCACCGCCTGCAGGATGGCGGCCCTCTTCCAGAGCGCTTTCTGGCGGCTGGCCAGCCGCCAGTTTGCTTCCATTGGATTACTCTTTGACCCTCGACAGGTACGTGCCAGTGCGCGTATCGATCTGAATCAAGTCGCCTTCGTTGATAAACGGTGGCACACGCACGGCAGCTCCAGTCTCCAGAGTCGCCGGCTTGGAGTCGCTACTAGAGGTGTCGCCCTTGGCCCATGCCTCGCACTTGACCACACGCAGGGTGAGAAAGTTGGGGATGTTTACCCCAATAGGCTTGTCGCGGAAGAAGAGGATCTCGACCGGAAGATTGTCGATCAGGTACTTGGTGGCATCGCCGAGCGCCTCTTCGCCGAGCGTGAACTGCTCGAAAGAGTCATTGTCCATGAACGTATAGTGGTCGCCATCGTGGTATAGGTACTGCGCGTTGTGCTGGTCCAGCCGCGTCGGCTCAAACGACTCCCCCGAGCGGAAGGTGCGCTCCACGATCGCTCCGGTCACCAGGTTGCGCAACTTGGTGCGGTACATGGCCTGGCCCTTGCCGGGCTTCACAAAGTCGAACGTGGTTACGACGTAGGGCTCGTTGTCAAGAATCAGAGTGGTCCCTTTTTTCAGCTCACCTACTGGCAACATATGCTTTGCTCACCATTCTAATAGATTGCTGGATGTGTCCAAGCAGACTGATCTTACCTGAAAGACTACCGCAGCATTATACAGCAGTTTTGTCACAAACGGGGTAATCGCGCCAGCAAGCCTCGTTTGACCGCCGCGCAATCGGCGCTGCTTGTGCGGACCTGCTCGAGAGACGTAGCGCAGCAAGCCCCCGCAGACGGCACGCTGCCATTTGACAGGTGCCTAATGGCCACGTAGAATGTCCCCGCTGTCTGTCATCTATGGAGGATTGATTATGACGAACCTGCGCCTGACGCACCAATTGAGGTTGCTCAGTCTGAGCACCATTCTGCTATCGTTCCTTCTGTCTCCAGCCTCTGTGGTAGCGCAAGGGCCGAACCTGCTCCAGAACCCCGGCTTCGAACAACCCTATGTGGCCTCCATCCCAGGCAAAGAGAACTGCGCCATCGCTGCTCCGTGGGTTGCGTGGTACCGCGAGGGCACCCGCGAAGAAGTCAAACAGGGCTATCGCTTTGCTCCGGAGTACAAGGCTGCCTTCCGCGCGGACTATCCCGGAAACCGCGTCCGCAACGGCGAGTTGGCCCAACAATGGTTCCACAGTTTCGGCAACTTTGAGGCCGGCGTCTTGCAGCAGGTGAGCAACATTGCGGTGGGCTCGAAGTTGCGTTTTGAGATTTGGATCATGAGCTGGTCCTGCGACAATGAATCCAAGGGGAATTGCGGCAAGGCCACGTCCGGCGACCCGTCGCCCATGCATATCAGGATTGGCATCGACCCCAGCGGAGGCGGTGACCCCTTTAGCCCGGCCATCATCTGGTCGGAGGAGCAGAATGCCTACGACGCCTGGCATCATTTTCAGGTGGAAGCTGTGGCGCAAAGGTCCACGGTAACGGTATTCGTGTACTCGTACCCCGACTACCGTAGTCAGGACAACAACGTGTACGTAGACGATGCCAGTCTGGTGGTGGTCGCACCGCCCCCCACACCCACTCGCAGGCCGACCAACACTCCTGTACCGACTCCTGTGCCCACTGACACCGCCGTGCCGACGGACACGCCGGTTCCGGTGGTTTTGCCCACCGATACCCAGGTGCCGACTGCCGTTCCTCCCACCCCGACGCCTACGCTGGACCCGACCATGACACCTCAGCCATGCCCGACCTGCCCGCCAGTTGTGATTCCGACGCCGGTCAAGCTCTCCCTGACGCAGCAACTGACTTCCGGGCCTGTATTCCTCTTCGCTTTGGCATTGGCCATCGTGGCATTCGTCGCCGGCTTCTTGTTGGCCAGGCCAGGCCGCAAGTCTAGGTAGGCCACGCATCTGCCTGGAGTTGCCCGCAACTGCTCGAGGGCCGCCTTAGCAAGTGCTAGGGCGGCCCTCGCCATTGCTGCACCTCGGGGGAGGGTGTAGTTCAGCTCTGGGGCAAAATGTAGTATCGCCCCTTGTGGGCGGCGGCCAAACACGGGCACTCGTCGAGCGAGGCGAACGGCAAGGCCCTAGACTACGTATCACGCCAGATGCCCGCCCCCAAAAGTGAACTACCCCCCTCGGAGGAACCGCGATTGACATTCCAGGGTCGGCCGCTATAATCACGCAAGAGCCCTTGGCGCTGTGAGGAAGGAGAGACTGGAGTCTTGCAGCGTTTGTATCGCCTGATCTGGAACGAGTGGTTTGCGCTGCTGTTGATCACGGCCCTGGCAGCTGCGTTGAGGCTGCACGCGCTGGATCGCTTGCCAGCTGGTCTCTATCACGATGAAGCCTTTAACGGCCTGGATGCTCTGAGTGTACTGCAGAGCGAACGGCCCATCTTCTTCGAAGCCAACAACGGGCGAGAACCACTCTTCATTTACCTGGTGAGCATGGCGGTAGCATGCCTGGGTCGCAGCCCCTTGGCCATACGCATCGTGGCTGCCCTGTTGGGCATTCTGACCGTCCCCGCTGCATACGGCCTGTCCCGGCAACTCCTGGGGCGTCGCGAAGCACTGCTGACAGCTGCCATCACGACGTTAACGTTCTGGCACCTCAACCTCAGCCGGATCGGCCTACGGGCGGTCGGGTTACCCCTGCTCGTAGCACTGTCTCTGTGGTGGTTCAGTCGGGGCGTCGCGGCGGCTGACCACGAGCGCTCCGCTCTCCTGATCCTGGCCGGTGCGTTCCTGGGTCTGTCTTTGTATACTTACATCGCTGCCCGCTTTGTGCTGATCGCTTTCGCATTCATGAGCTTGTACCTGCTGGCCAGAGGCAGGATCCGCTGGCGGCAGGTGGCCGTCTTCTTCGCAGCCGCTTTCGTCGTCAGTCTACCTCTGCTGCTGTACTTCGCACGCCACCTGGACGTCTTCTTGCTGCGCTCCAGCCAGGTCTCGGTCTTCAACCCAGCTATTAACCACGGTGATTTGGGGGGCACACTCTGGCGGCACCTCCTCAAGACGCTTGGCATGTTCAACTGGCGCGGCGACTTTATCCCCCGCCACAACCTGCCCCTGCGCC
>CAYZKS010000036.1:4502-24068 GCA_964478725.1 uncultured Anaerolineales bacterium | reverse complement strand
GCTGGACTTCCCAAACGCGCTGCGCCTGGTGCGCGAGCGCGGGCGCGTCATGAAGGCTGCAGGCGAAACACAACCTGGAGCGATGGCGGCCGTGCTGGGCATGCCTGCTGCCGGCCTGCAGGCCATCTGTGAGGAAGTGGGGGATGTGTGGGTGGCCAATGACAACGCCCCAGGACAGATCGTGCTGTCGGGCAAAAAGGCAGCACTGGAGCGAGCTTTGCAGTTGGCCAAAGAAGGCGGAGCCAGGCGTGCCATTCCCCTGGCAGTCAGCATCGCTGCCCACACGCCTTTGATGACGCCCGCGGCGCATGCCATGGCCGTGGCGTTGGAACAGGCGCCCTTGGCTGAAGCGGCGTTGCCAGTCATCGCGAATGTTTCAGCGGCACCCATCACGCACCCGGCGGACGTTTGTGCGGAGTTGGTGCGGCAACTCACTGCGCCAGTGCGATGGGTGGAATCAGTCCAATACATGCTCCAACAAGGGGTGCAGACCTTTGTCGAAATCGGCCCCAAGACTACTCTGAAGGGTCTGATCCAGAAGATTGATCCCGGCGTTCAGACACAGTGCATCGGGACTGTTGCCGACGTTCAGGCGCTGCTGGAGGTCCCGGCAGCAAACGGGAGGGCCTAGCCGTGGCGGACATGAGGAATAAGGTGGCCATCGTGACTGGCGCATCTCGCGGCCTTGGCCGGGCCATTGCGCTGGAATTGGTCGGATTGGGAGCCAAAGTGGTGGTAAACTACCGCAGCAGCCAGGTTGCGGCGGAGGAAGTGCTCGAATCCATCCACAAGCGGGGTGGCGAGGCACTGGCAGTGCAAGCCGACGTCAGCGTCTTCGCTGACGCACAACGTCTGATCGATACTGCGGTGCAACACTGGGGCCGGCTGGACGTCCTGGTCAACAACGCGGGCACCAGGCACGACACGTTGCTGATCCGCATGTCGGAGCAGGACTGGGACGAGGTGGTGAACACGAATCTCAAGGGTGTGTTCAATTGCACCAAGGCCGCCCAACGGGTGATGATTAAACAACGCTACGGTCGCATCGTGAATATCACTTCGGTCGCTGGCCTGGCAGGCAATGCGGGGCAGGCGAACTACTCGGCAGCCAAAGCGGGCGTAATCGGGTTCACCAAGGCTGTGGCCAAAGAGGTGGGCTCGCGCAACATCACGGTGAACGCCGTGGCCCCTGGCTATGTCCCTACCGAGTTGACCGCCGGCCTGCCACCTGAGCTGGTCGCCAAAGGCCTGGAGATGACACCCTTGGGACGCGCAGGCACCCCGGAGGACATCGCCAAGGCTGTCGCGTTCCTCGCGTCTGACGACGCCGGTTTCATCACTGGCCAGGTGCTGTCGGTGGATGGCGGGCTAGTGATGCAGGGATGAGATCTCATAGCTGGTCCTGCAAGCTTGTAGCCCGTCAGCCACGGGAAGGAGCAACACGCTAATGGTGGAAGGAAGACAGGGCACCGTGATCATTTCGCCGGCGGTTCTGGCGACGATTGCACGCCTGACGACCCTGGCCGTGCCTGGAGTTGTGCGCGTGAGCCCATGGACTGTCTCGCGTCTGTTTGGTGGGCGCAGCGAGCACGGCGTGCGGGTACAGGTTAGAGAAGAGACGGTAGTGGTAGACATCTACGTCATCGCGCAAGCTGGAGTGAATCTGCTGGAACTGAGTCGAGAGATACAGCACAAGGTCACGCGAGCTATTCATGACATCGTAGGCATGCGTGTGCAGGAAGTGAACATCCACATCTTGGATGTGGTGGACGCAGAGGATCCGAAAGTCTAGAACCGCATAACGAGGCGCAACGCGTGAAAACCAGACGCCAGGCACGAGTCGTTGCCCTACAGACGCTCTTTGAAGTAGATAGCGTGAACCATGCAGCCGAGGCGGTGATGGCTCAGCGTCTGGAGGAGAAGCCACTGCCGACCGAGGCGGCGGCCTTTGCGCAGCAGATCGTGAGCGGCGTGTTGGCGCATAAATCACAACTGGACCGCCTCATCACAGAGATGGCACCTGATTGGCCTTTGGAGCAAATGGCTGTGGTCGATCGCAACATCCTGCGCATTGCAATCTACGAGATCATAGTGGACAGCCAAACGCCCGTCAAGGTGGCAATCAACGAAGCAGTAGAGCTGGCGAAGCTCTTTGGCAGCGATAGTTCGCGCCGGTTTGTGAACGGCGTACTGGGCACGTTGGTCGCGAAGCAATCTGGCGCACCTACCGAACGGGGCAAGAGAACCCACTCCGATCGCCACGAGCGCTGAACTTCACTCCAAAGCCAAAGGAGCCTTTGGAATGCGCCCCATCAAAACCTACGATGAGATGCTCAAGGCTGCTTCTGCCGCCGGTCCAGTGCCCGCGGCAATCGCTGCCGCTCAGGAATACGAAGTGCTGCAGGCGGTGGCGGAAGCTCGCGCGCGTGGCATCGTCCATCCAATCCTCGTAGGCAACCAGCAAGGTATCGAGCGAATCGCGTACGAGCATGGCCTAGATCTGCGCGGCTGCCAGATTCTTGACCAACCCGACATTGCTGCGGCTGCAGACACCACTATGCAGCTGGTGGCCCGGGGCCATGCGCAGGTGGCCGTCAAAGGCCAGATGCAGACCCCCGTATTCCTGCATGCCGCCCTCAGGCGCGAGGCGGGGTTACGCACTGAGCGACTTGTCTCTCACGTAGGCATCTTTGAGGTCCCCGGCTTTGACCGCCTGCTGTTCATCACCGATGGCGGCGTGGTACTGTTTCCCACCAAGGAACAGAAGATCGAGATTGTGAGCAACGGCATTGCTGTTGCTCAATCCATGGGCGTGGAGCGGCCCAAGGTTGCCCTCCTGGCCGCTGCAGACAAAGTCTCGTCCGAACTGCCAGTGACGGTGGAGATCGAGGAGATCGTAGCCATGCAGGAACGCTGGCAGGCCGAGGGCGCGGTCGTGGGCGGCCCGTTTCTGCTTGATACTGCTGTCTCGCCTGAAGTCGCCAGGCAGCGTGATCGTGCTGGCCAGGTGGCCGGACATGCAGAAGTGTTGGTAGCCCCCGACGTGGAATCCGGCAACATCATGGCCAAGGGCATCACCTACTTTGCGCGCGGGCGCATGGCCGGCCTGGTCGTCGGAGCAAAGGTGCCCCTTGTAGTGGGCTCACGCGCGGACCCGCCACTGACCCGGCTGGTGTGCATCGCCGCGGGTGCACTGTACGCCATATGGGGCAGCACCAAGTTGCGACAGCGCACCTGATGATGCAGTCAACCCACCGAGAGGAATACTGAATGCAAGCCAATGTCAACTCTAGAACCCGCGTCTTGATCATGGGCGCGGCTGGGCGCGATTTCCACAACTTTAACGTGTACTTCCGTGACAACCCAGCCTATCAAGTGACGGCCTTCACCGCCACACAGATCCCCAATATCGAGGGGCGCACATACCCTGCCGAGCTGGCGGGCCAGCTCTATCCCGACGGCATCCGCATTCTCCCAGAAAGCGAACTCGAGGCATTGATTCGCGAGTTCGATGTGCAGCAGGTCATCTTCGCCTACAGCGATGTGCCGCACGAATACGTGATGCACAAGGCATCGCAAGTTCTGGCCATCGGAGCGGATTTTCGCCTGATGGGCGCCAAGGAGACCATGCTGCGGTCCAGTATGCCTGTCGTCTCCATCTGCGCCGTCCGGACCGGCAGTGGCAAGAGCCAGACCACACGCCGGGTCTCTGACATCCTGTGCCAGATGGGCAAGAAGCTGGTGGTCGTGCGGCACCCCATGCCCTACGGCGACTTGGTCAAACAGGCCTGCCAGCGGTTTGCCAGCTACGCGGACTTGCAGCGGTATGAATGTACCATCGAAGAACGCGAAGAATACGAGCCTCATCTGGATCGCGGGAGCATCGTGTACGCTGGGGTGGACTATGAGCGTATCTTGCGCCAGGCAGAGAAAGAAGCGGAGGTCATCCTGTGGGACGGCGGCAACAACGACCTGCCCTTCTTCAAGCCAGACCTGCACATTGTCGTCACCGATCCGCATCGCGCCGGACACGAGTTGCGCTATCACCCTGGCGAGGCCAACTTGAGAATGGCAGATGTGGTCGTCATCAACAAGATCGACACTTCAGAGCCCGCCAAGATGGAGATCGTACGCGACAACATCACCGCGACCAACCCGCGGGCCATCGTTGTCGACGCTGCCTCCCCCATTTTTGTGGATGACCCGATGGCTATTCGCGGGCGCAGAGTGCTCGTTGTGGAAGACGGACCGACGCTGACCCATGGCGAGATGGCCTATGGAGCAGGGCTGGTGGCGGCCAGACGTTTCTGCGCTGCCGAAGTGGTCGATCCCCGACCGTACGCAGTCGGCAGCATCGCAGAAACTTTTCGCAAGTACCCCAACACGGGACCGATCCTTCCCGCCATGGGCTACGGCACAAGGCAGACTCAGGAACTCGGCGAGACGATCAACGCCACGCCCTGCGATCTGGTCATCATCGCTACCCCAATCGACTTGCGCCGCATTGTGGACATCCGCCGCCCCTCGCAGCGTGTGCGTTACGAGTTGCAGGAGATTGGGACTCCAACATTGCAGGACGTCATCGTGAAGGCGTTCGGTCCTGCCTAGAAGGACAGAATCAGGCGCTTTCGGCATGCGTACTCGCAACCAATGCCCGCGGCGCTTTTTCCACCAGTCTACAACCGAATCCTACCGAGTCCAGGGGGCCGGGTGCAGAAAGGCTGCATCTGGCGTCCCTTCGGGCACAACCCAGAGCGTCCCGTTCGCATTATGAAGAAGAGGAGGTAACATGTCCAAGCGCCAAGTTTGCGTCGTTTCCGGTGGCATCACCAAGTTTGCCAAAGCGAATCTCGACACGCAAGAGGCGATGTGCAAAGATGCCCTGGACTATGCTCTACACGACCTGGATGGCAGGCTGGAGCTGAAAGACATCGACAGCACGATCTGCACCTACTTCTCGGACCACTTTGAGGGCCAACTTCTGTTTGACTCCCTCACCCAGGACTACCTGGCCATGTGCCCCAAGCCTTCCATGCGCATCGAAGGTGGCGGCGCAACCGGTGGCCTGGGCATCCGGGCTGGGTACATGAACGTGGCCTCGGGCCTCTCCGATGTGTGCCTGGTCTATGGCTTTGAGAAGATGTCGGAGGTGACCACGGCCAAAGGCAACGAGTTCATCGCACTGGCCTCGGACACGGACTTTGACTATCCGGTGGGAGGCTACTATTCGGGCTATTACGCCACCATGGCCACGCGTCACATGCACGAGTTCGGCACGACGCTGGAGCAGATGGCCCAGATCGCTGTTAAGAATTACGACAATGCCTTCCACAACCGTTGGGCGCAGAAACATGAGCGCTGGACCGTCGAGGGAGTGCTCAAAGCCAAGATGATCTCCACTCCGCTTACACTGCCCATGGTGTGCGTCATGAGCGACGGTGCGGCTTGCTTGATTCTCTGCACTGAGGAGTGGGCGCGCAAGTTGCGGCCGGACGGCAAGTACGTAGTGCTCACCGGTCTGGGCTGCGGCACCGATACCATGCGCCTTGGAGACCGCCCGCACGGTGATGTGATTCCTTTGCCTGGCGAGAACCCCGAGAAATATGCACACCTGAAGGGTCGCTGGCCGGGCACCCACAGCTTCCGCGGGGCGCGTGAGGCCGCTCGCCAGGCGTACGCCATGGCTGGAATCGCAGACCCGCTGCGCCAGATCGATTTTGCCGAAGTGCACGATGCCTATGCCTCCTCTGAACTGCAAACCTATGAGGACCTGGGCTTCTGCATGTATGGGGACGGCGGCAAATGGGTGGAAGCGGGCGGGCCCTATGTCGGCGGTCAAGTGCCAGTGAACCCATCGGGCGGCTTGATTGCCTGCGGCCACCCAGTGGGGGCCACGGGCATCATGCAGGGCGTTTTTGCACTCTGGCAGTTGCAGGATGCGACAGCCAAGCATTGCAGCGATGCCAAGATGGGCAGTGACGGAAGTAAGATCCAGGTCGAAGGTGCGCGTTGCGGCTTGATTCACAGCCACGCGGGTACGGGCACCTATATCACAGTGAACATCCTGGAAACGCCAGAGGCCATAGCCAAGGAGGACGCCAGATGACTCACGTTTACAACGTCAAGCCGCTGCAAATCGGAAGGCACTACGAGATAGACTACATCCACTCCTACGGCGAAGTGAGTGACTTTTTCCTCGGCCTGCAGCGGCGCAAGATCATGGCCACACGTTGCACGCATTGTGGCGCTACCTGGCTGCCACCTCGTCGTGACTGTGGGAAATGCGGACACAAGACTGAATGGTTCGAAGCGCCGCAGCAAGGCCAAGTCCACACCTTCTCGGTGTTGTACTTTTGCAGCGAGGCCTTCCTCTCGGAGCTCCCCTTTGTGCTCGCTTACATCGCACTGCCGGGGATTGACACGCTCCTGCTGAGCCGCATCAAGGGCTGCAACCCGGAGGATGTACACATCGACATGCCGGTGCGAGCCCAATTCCGCCGACTTGTGGAGTGGACGCCCAACGACCTCTGGTTCGTACCAGCGTAGGTTGTCAGACTCAGCCAGGCGGGCGCGCCCGCCTGGCTGAGCACCATCTTGTGCCTGGTGGCTTAGGCCCCGGGCTTCTCGGAGGCAAGGCATGGAAATCCTGGAAGAAGGGCAAGGCGAACTCGTAGGTTGGTACGACCCCGACGAGAACCGCGAATGGGTGCGCGAGAACAAATCGCGCGACCTGAAGGACAAACGCATGAGCATAGCCGAAGCCGTGGCCAAATACGTCTTCGATGGTGCGTTTCTGGCCATGGGAGGCTTCGGCCACGTGCGTGTCTCATCGGCAGCCATTTACGAGATCATCCGACAGCGCAAGAAGAACCTGACGCTGGCCGGGAAAACGGCCGTGTTTGACGCGGACGTCTTTATCGGATCCGGCTGCGTCACCCGCATAGAGGTGGCATACTCCTTTGGTCACGAGCTGCGCGGGCTCGCCCCTGCCGGGCGTCGCGCGGTGGAGAGCGGGCAATGCAAGGTAGTAGCCGAACTGAGCAACGCCGCCTACCAGTGGCGTTTCCTGGCAGCGGCGATGGGGCTGCCATTCGTCCCTTCGCGCAACCTACTGGGCACCGATACATTCAGACACAGCTCCGCCAAGATGGTGAAAGACCCCTACAGTGGCAAACCCATCTGCTTGCTTCCCGCCTGCTACCCCGATGTGGTGTTTATCCATGTGCCGCGTTGCGACATGTATGGCAATGCCCAGATAGACGGCACGACCATCGAGGACTATGAGCTGGCTCGCGCCGCCCGACGCCTGATCCTGACCACCGAGCAGATCGTATCAGAGTCGATGATACGTGAAGAGCCATGGCGGACCACCATTCCGTTCTTTCTGGTGGATGCGGTGGTCGAAGTACCCTATGGCTCTCACCCGTGTCAGATGCCCCTGATGTACTTCTTTGATGAAGAGCAGTACGCGGAATGGCTGCGCATGAGCAAGTCACCGCAGGGCACTCAAGAGTACTTTGACAAGTACGTACATAGCGTGAAGGATTTCAGCGAGTACCTGGAGCGCGTAGGCGGCCAGCAAAGATTGGAATACCTCAAGAAGGTCGAACAACTGCGCGAACCCATGACCGCCCCTTGGCTAAAGAAAGCCTAACCGCAAGGTAGAAGGAGTCAACCCATGAATGCTGGCTACACACCCACGGAACTCCTGGCCACAGTGGCCTCCAAGCTACTCGAAGATCGTAGGTCGGTGTTCGTCGGCACCGGCTTGCCCATGATCGCCGGCATGCTGGCCCAGCGCACTCATGCTCCTAACCTGCTCATCGTCTTCGAGGCGGGAGGGGTGGGTCCGCGCGTACCTGTGTTGCCCATCTCAGTGGGCGATTCCCGCACATTCTATCGCGCGGCCGCGGCTTCGAGCATGCATGATGTGATGTCTGTGTGCCAGGCCGGGCACATAGACTATGGATTCCTTGGGGCCGCCATGATCGACGTGCACGGGAACATCAATACCACGGTGATCGGCGACTACGAGCACCCCACAGCGCGCCTTCCTGGCAGTGGCGGAGCAAACGATATCGGCTCTCTATGCTGGCGTACCATTGTGATCATGCGCCAAGAAAAGCGCCGCTTCATGCACAAGATGGACTTTGTCACGACCCCTGGATATATCACAGGACCAGGGGCGCGCGAAAAGGCTGGCCTGCCTACCGGAACGGGCCCCTACCGCGTTATCACGCAACTGGGTCTGTATGGCTTCGACGATGAAAGCAAGCGCATCAAGCTGTTGGCCATGCATCCAGGGGTGACTATCGAACAGATCCGCGAACACAGCGACATGGAAATCCTTATCCCAGATCATATTGAGACGACGCAGCCGCCGACGCCCGAAGAGCAGCGGCTGCTGCACGAGATCGATCCCACCGGCATGGCCATCGGCAAATAGCCGGGACTCAACCGTATAGGGATTAAGGCACCCAGACTGGCACCTGGAATCCTGCGAGGAGGGCACGACGATGGACTTGGAACTCAATGCAGAGCAGCAAATGATGCGCAAGATGGTGCGCGACTTTGCCGAGAAGGAAATTCGCCCCATTGCCAAGGAAATCGATGCCTCGGGACAATTCCCATGGGAAGTCATTCGCAAGATGGCGGGATTGGGCCTGCTGGGCCTGCCCATTCCCGAACAGTACGGAGGATCAGGGGCAGACACGCTCTCCTACGCCATTGCTGTGGAAGAGGTCTCGCGCGTCTCGGGCTCGATCGGCATCACCTTGGCGGCCCATACTTCGCTGGGACTGTATCCTCTCTACCGCTTCGGTAGCGAAGAACAGAAGCAGAAGTACCTGCCCGGTCTGGCCTCTGGTCAGGGGCTGGCCGCGTTTGGCCTCACGGAGCCAGAAGCAGGGTCTGACGCGGCTGCGGTCAAGACCAGCGCCGTGCTCGACGGCGACCACTGGGTCATCAATGGCACCAAGACCTTTATCACCTCCGGTTCCATCGCCGACGTGGTGATCATCGCCGCCGTGACGGACAAGTCTGCCGGCGCACGCGGCATCAGCAACATCCTGGTGGAAAAGGGCACGCCCGGCTTCCGACCGGGACGCGACGAAGACAAGATGGGGCTCAAAGGATCGGTTACTTCACAGCTCTTCTTTGAAGACTGCCGCGTCCCAAAACAGAACCTGCTGGGCAAGCCCGGTGAGGGGTACAAGCAATTCCTCATCACGCTGGATGGCGGGCGCATCAGCATTGGAGCCATGGCCCTGGGGCTGGCGCAGGGAGCGCTCGAAGCAGCAGTCAAGTACTCCAAGGAGCGCGTGCAGTTCGGCCAGCCCATTGCGCGCTTCCAGGCCATCCAGTGGATGATCGCCGACATGGCCACGGAGATCGAGGCAGCACGCCTGATGGTATACCGTGCGGCCCAGCTTAAGGACAAGGGCGTACGCTTCACCAAAGAGGCGGCCATGGCCAAGCTGTTCGCGTCCGAGGCTGCTGAGCGCGCCTGCTTCAAAGCCATCCAGATCCACGGCGGCTACGGGTACGTCAAGGAGTACGATGTCGAGCGCATCTACCGCGACAATCGCTTGACCACCATAGGCGAAGGCACGAGCGAGATCCAGCGCCTGGTGATCGCTCGCCAGGTCTTGGAGGGGGCATAGTGAAACCCTGAGTAAGCATGAAAATGGAGCAAGACCCAACTGCCATCGCCAGATTGGGCTTGTCTCATGCCTGTCTCGCATTCGGGAGGTGAGAGCAATGACTGGATGGGAGTACTGTGCTGTCACAGGCATCTGCAGCAATAGGTAAGTATTCAACCGTTACGGCATAACGCCATTCTATCCTGCAGTCTGGCACGTCACGTCTGAAGGGGTCCAAGTCGTGGAGATCAAGGGCAAGGAGGCCGATGTGGTTGGTCGGACGATTGCTCAACTCGGTAGGTGGGTGCCCGGTCTAGGAATGGTGCGAGGCTGGTGGCAGGCCAGGCACAGGACAGGTCTACCGGTACTCCGCCATCTTTGACCACGGCTGTACAAGGAGGTAGAATCGGGTGGGGAACGGTGAAGAGGAGGATCATGAAGACCTTCACGGCATATGTCGAGTTTGACCCTGATGCCAAGTTGTACGTTGGTCTAGTGCCAGGCATCCCTGGCGCACACACACAGGCAGCTACTCTTGATGAGCTGCAGGTGAACCTCAGAGAGGTTCTGGAGCTCTGTCTCGAAGAGTACGAAGGATCGCCGGACGACCTGCCACGCTTTGTCGGAGTTCAGCAGGTCGAGGCCACGGCATGACACGTCTGCCCGTTGTCGATGCCAAGACCATGGACAAGATTCTCCTGCGGCTGGGCTTTGCTGTGGTGCGGCGAAAGGGAAGCCATGTCTTTTATCGCCACCCCGACGGGCGCACCACGACTGTACCGCATCATCCTGGAAGAGACCTGGCTCGTCCGCTGCTGAGGGAGATCCTGCGCGAGATCGAACTCACTCCAGATCAGTTCAACGAAGAGCTACGCTCGCGTTAGGCAAGCCCACCGTTAGGCAATCGCTTCCCAGTCGCCACACCCCCGTGAATCAGCGAGGCCCAGCGCAGGTTGATCGCGCGGTTTGCATTGGACCGGTCTGGCCTCAGTTCAAACCTGACAGGAGGAAGAAGACAATGACAAGGCGGCACTTGCTGGCACTACTCCTCCTGGTTTCTCTTCTTGCTGGTCCCGCCGCGGTGGCAGAGGTAAAGCCCACCCCAAACTCCCCTCGTGGTGCGCCGGAAAGCCGCGCTCCGGCGCCTTCTCAGCAAGCCATCGAATTCGACCTGCTAAGCCAGTTGGGCGGCACGGTCAGGTCGATAGCTGTGCGTGGCAGCCATGCCTTTGTGGGGGTGGGGCCGTGTTTGCTGATTCTTGACATCGCTGACCCTACCCACCATGTCACTGTCGGGCGCACGACTCCCTTGTCTGGACCGGTTGAGTCCATCGCCATCAGCGGCACTCTTGCCTGCGTCGCCACGGGCCCGAACGGCGGCATGCACGTAGTGGACGTCACAGACGCCACCGCCCCCCAGGTGGTAGGTTTTGTGAGCGGAAGTTTCGAGGACGTGGCTCTGGCAGCGGGCTATGCGTTCGTTGTCGATGGATGGAGCAATCTCTACGTCTTGGACCTATCCGATCCTACCAGCCCGACGCAAGTCGGCGTCTACCGTTCCGCAGGAAACCTGATGTCCGTGGCGGCCGCCGGCAACTATGTGTACCTGGCCGCTTACTACAGCGGTCTGCGTGTTGTTGACATCTCCGATCCGACCCATCCCATGGACGCCGGCTACTACTACACGCCAGGCATTGCCACAGGCGTCGCTGTCGCCGGTGACTGGGCCTACGTGGCAGCTGCCGGTAGTGGCCTGCGCGTCGTCAATGTCTCCGACCCGGAGCATCCCAGCGAGGTTGGCTCCTACGATACGCCTGGTGAGGCCACAGAGGTTGTGGTGCAAGGTGGTTACGCCTTCGTCGCAGACGGTAGCAGTGGGTTGCGCGTTGTCGATATCTCCGATCCAGTTCGCCCTACGTCAGTTGGCTGGCGGGACACCCCATGGAATGCCTCTGACTTGGCCGTGGATGGTGGCTACGCCTACGTGGCCGACAATGAGGGCGGCCTGGGAATTTTCGGTGTTAGCGACCCCGCCCATCCAACCGAAGGCGCGGTCTACAATCCGTATGGTTGGGCCGTGGCTCGGCGCATGGCGATTGTCGGGGATTATGCCTACATCGCAGCAGACAACGGAGGCTTCCGCATCCTCAACATCAAAGATGTACGCGCGCCTGCACAGGTTGGCTCCTGGTCAGGCAACACCCTGGACGTGGTTGTGGTTGGAAACTACGCCTACACCTTGCACTGGCCCAACCGCCTGCGAATCTTCAATGTGACGAACCGGACGCGGCCAACGGAAGTCGGTTCCTACGATGTGGCAGGACGCACACAAGCAGTTGTCGTGTTGGGCAAGTATGCCTACGTCGCTGCCGGCAACGCAGGCTTGCGCGTTCTGGACGTATCCAACCCCACCCACGTGGTCGAAGTCGGCTTCTACGAGACGCCCGGGGACGCCCTCGGCGTAGTAGTGTCCGGGGAGTATGCCTACATCGCTGCTGGCACGGCTGGCTTGTGCGTCCTGCGAATTTCCGACCCCCTCCACCCGCTAGGGGTGGGCGTATGCGACACGCCGGGGGACGGCCTGAGCGTGACTCTCGGCGGAGGCTACGCTTACATAGCAGATGGTGCAAGAGGGGTGCGCGTCATACGCGTCAGCGATCCCCAGCACCCGAGCGAGGTCGACTACTTCGAGAGTTGTTATGCATCGCAGGTAGCGCTGGCGGCAGGCTACGCTTACATCGCTAACGGTGGCTGCGGTCTGATCATTGCCGGTCTTGCCGACGCATCGCATCCGACTTGGGCAGGAGCATACGCAACGCCAGGCTCTGCCAGTTGCGTCACGTCGGTGGGGAACCTTCCCTGCGTGGGCTGTTCAGGCTCTGGCCTGATCATCCTGCAGTTGCTGCGGGACAGAGTGACAGCCACCATCCCGCCTACGGGAGGCACGCTATCCTCAAGCAACGGAGACACGGAAATCATCTTCCCGAGCGGAGCCTTCACCTCAACGGTGGACGTGACCTACCGGCAACTGTGGGCAGACCACGACCTGGGTACGCTCGCCGGCATGGGGCGCACCTCTGAGCTCAGCGCGGTCTACTCGGACAGCGGCCTGCCAGCCATGCTGGCCTGGGAGATGTGCTACCAGATCAATGCCACCTACAGCGTAGCAGAGCGCGGCTCGATCATCGAAAGTTCGCTGGCCTTGTACGTCTGGAATGCTTTGACTGGCGGCTGGGTCGCGTCAGGCAGCTTGGTGGACCCTGCCATGCACAAGATCACGACGCTGGCCTGCTCCATCCCAGCGGAGTTCGCCGTGCTGGGCGAAACGCAGCGGGTGTTTCTGCCCGTGGTGAGGAAGCGATAACAGCTTACGGCGTAAGCGGAATGCCCAGTGCGCTCAGAAGGTAGACCACCAGTGGTGCGATGAAGATGGCTGGCAGGAAGCTACCCACCCGCACGCGCTTGATGTCCAGCAGAATCAAACCGATGCCCATGATGATGACGCCGCCCGCAGCCGTCATCTCGGTGATCATAGCCTCGCTCATGCCAAACTGCGCCCACCTAGCCAGCAAGCTGATCCCGCCCTGAAAGACGAGCACGGTCCCAGCCGACAGAATCACGCCTATCCCCAGCGAGGAAGCGAGCGCCAGCGCCGCAAACCCATCCAACAAGGACTTGATGGCCAGTAAGGTATAATCCCCAACCATCCCGTCGCGAATCGAGCCCAGGACGGTCATCGGGCCAACGCAGAAGATCAGACTGGCCGTCACGAACCCTTTGGTCAGGTTGTCTCCCTCGCCCGACGCAAGCCTTTGCTGCAGCCTGTCTCCAAGGGACTGCAGGCCGTCCTCGATGCGCCACCACTCGCCCAGGACGCCGCCTAGCAGCACACTACCCATGACGATGAGCACGTTGGCGGTGGTCAGAGCCATGCGCATTCCCACCACCAGCGTGACCAGTCCCAGACCGTGCATCACCGTCTGGCGCATCTTCTCCGGCAAGCGTTGTCCCAGGACCGTTCCCAGGCTGCCACCAACAAGCACAGTTACGACATTGAGAATGGTCCCAATCAAGAGAGCCTCTGGACTGCCCGGTTCACTTCTGGGTCTTCTCTACCACCTCGCGCATCCAGAAACACACCATCTCATCACTGCGAAACGTGACCGACGCCAGTTGCCAACCTTGCGCGCCTTGGGTGTTCAGGATGTGCAGGATGGTTCTGGTGTTCGCATTGGGCACGTTGTCTAGGACGCACGCGCCCTTGTCGCTGCAGAACATCACAGGCCGCTCCGCTTCGGCAGCGTATCCCAGTTTTTCTCTCAGAACCTGCACCTGTTCTATGGAGTAAGAGGTGATGTCGTACTCCCACTTCTTCATCTGCCTTGCCTCCCCAAGCTTGGATCAGCCCTCGAAGAATGGGAACTCCTGATCGTCAAAGTACCATGCACCCTGATTTGTCAAGTAATCCAGCGTCTTCTGCAGGAAAAGGTAGTGGCTGTTCTCTTGCTTGGCGAGGAATTCGAACATGCGCTTGCCCTCGGCGTCCTCGGTGTCTTTGGCGAACTTTATGTAGGCCTTGTAGCCCTTTTCCTCAAACTCCATGGCAAGCTTCAGAGCATCTGTATCTTTGGTCTTGGACGAGATGGTGAGCGACGCATCCCTGCGGTTGGGAAACAACTCCAGGGGGGTGTGCGGCTCACACACCTGAGCGCTCTCCAATGTCATCCATTTGCCATCGTTGGCAATGGACTCGTGCTGCGCCTGCAGCATACGCACGTGTTCCACTTCCTCGTCTGCGAGCGTCTGGAACACCTCCCTGCCCGATGGATCCTCTACGTGTGCGGCCAGCTCTTGATAAAAGGCCTCGCCTTGGCGTTCGGTCTCCATGGCTTTCTCCAATGCCAAGAGAGCCACCCTGCACATAGCCTCGTTCATCACGCATCCTCCTGGTGAAATGTTGGAAGTCACACATCAAACCCTGTGTGCCTAGGGCTTGCGGTCAAAGTAGATGCTCTTGCCCGTCGCAGACAGAGGAATGCCCATGACATAGTCCGCGTCGATGAGCCCCATCTCGCGCGCCACCACACCGGCGCGATACATGATGCGGTTGTCCACATTCAGCATGCCTGCTGTCTTGACGGCAGAGCCGATAGCGATGCCCATGTCCAACAGCCGGAAGGCACACTGCGGGCCCTGGAACTCGCCCTGAAAGCTATTGGGCTGGAGGCACTTCTCTTGACCGCAAGCGGCACAGTTCAACCCCAGGGCTTTCGCGTCCTTGAGCCCAATCAGCACTACTACCGCCGAATCCTTGACGTTGCTGCCATCCCGGTCAAAGTTGTGCTTGCCCGTGCGCTGCCCAAAACGCATCATGGCCTCGCCGAGTTTCCGGCAGTCTTCGCCTTCGACGATCTGAGTCACTACAAAATCCTGGCCCGCCGACTTGGGCGCTGTGCGGGCCGCGATACACATCAGTTCTGCTACCAGGCGCAATCCATTGGACGCGTCCATTGATCATCCTCCGTTCAGCCGTGATGGGCCCGAGCGAGAATGCCCTCGCTCGGCTCAGGTCGCACCAGGCATCGGAATAGGGTCTTAGAGCATCGGTTCTGATGTGGACATGGGCGGTTCAGAAACTGGCTCAGGGGATAGCGCCATCGCGCGCCCGCGACAGATCTGGCCCAGCAGATGCGGCCCGACCAGCAGCGCCCAGAACTCGGTGAACACAATCCCGATGCCGCACAGAATCACACCGAGCGACGCGACCAGCGAGGCAAGCCAGGCGAGTATCAAGGCAATCACATAGTCGCCCAGATTGGATGTGATGAAGGACAGGATCTCACGAAAACGGAAAAAGGCGCCAAACTGGCCGCTGATGGCGTACTTGGCGTATGCGGCGGGTAGAATCAGGCCAACGAACAACGTGTACAGAGCTGTCAAACAAGCCAGCCCCCACATACACACGACAACCGGACTGAACTGCCCGGAGCTGGCGTTTGAGCTGTAAGCCGGCACAACGCTGAGCACCGCCATCGCCAGGCCCGGGATAATGGCCGGCAGGAAGTAGACCAGCGTGCCCAAAGTGGCGACCAGACCCTTCACGAAATAGTCTCCCAGGTCATCCCAGTTCGGAAGCGGCTGTTCCGCGCCATCCGCGACGTTCTTGACGATGCGCAGCGCATAACCATAGGTGGCAAAGTTGACGAAGGGAATGACGCTCAAGAGGCTACCGATGAGCAGTTTGGTGACCCATTCCCTATCTTCAAAGGGGTAGGTAAAGGATTTGCCATAGTCCATGATGCTGTCCTCCTCTCTTTGCCCCGCGAGGGCTGATTTGCTGGATTATAGCACAGTTTCTGCCTGAGCGACAATCATGGTGACTGCCGCCAGTTTCGTGCTTTCCGCAGATCGGCGCGCTATCTGGCGATCATCTCCCTACTCCAAGAGGTCATGCTTGACACAAAGCCTGGTGTGGTGTATATTAAGGCAAGCCTAAAATTTCTGAGAGGTGATATTGAGCAAATGCGAACGGCCGCCGGAGCCCCTCGTAGCGAAAGCATCCAGATGTACCTCGTGGAGATTGCGCGGCTCAGCAAGCAGGGACAGCCTGTTCCCCTGTCGCAGCTCGCTGCTACGCTGCGTGTCTCTCCCATCTCGGTGAACCAGATGTGTCACAAACTCCAGAAGGAAGGGCTGGTGACCTACGTCCCTTACAAGGGCGTCTCTATCACGCCCTCCGGAGAAGGGCTGGCGATGCGCATCCTCAGACACCATCGCCTGTGGGAGGTGTTCCTGGTGGAACGCCTGCAGATGAGCTGGGACGAAGCACACGAAACCGCGTGTCGACTGGAGCACGATACCAGCGACGAGGTCATCGAGCGGTTGGCCCGCTTCCTAGGATACCCAAGGGTGAACCCACGTGGCGAGCCAATCCCGTCCGGTACGGGCACAGCAGAGGAAGCCGCGACAATGCCCCTGGCAGATACGCAGGCTGGCCAGGCAGGGACTTGGGCCAAATGCATATGCGATGAGACCAGCCGCAATTTCCTTGCCGGCGCAGGCCTGCGGCCTGGGGCCAAGTTCCGAGTGATGGGGGTGGAACCGGAGCGCATCCTGCTGGAAGTAGATGGGCAGAACGTAGTCTTGTCCCATGCCCTGGCGGCGACGGCACAGGCGATCCCCCACAAACCACTCTCTCGGCAGTAGCAGGACTTTACACCTTTTTGGGGAGGCTTACCATGCTAGATCCATTCTACCCAGCACGACCCATAGAGGGCATGCGTTCGCTCAGCGAGCTACGACCGAATGAGCATGCGGTTGTACTTGAGCTTCAGGGCGGGTACGGCTTCCGCGGCCGCCTGGCCGCCCTCGGCTTCACACCAGGTGCAGAGGTACAGATGCTGCGCAATCTGAGCCACGGACCTGTGATCGTCAACATACGCGACACACGCATCGTCCTGGGACGGCGGGAGGCCGAGCGGGTCCTAGTCACATTGACGAGGAATGACGATGGCAGCAGCAACTAGGCGTATCCGTATTGCGCTGGCCGGCCAACCAAACGTCGGAAAGAGCACGGTCTTCAACCTACTAACCGGCCTCAACCAGCACGTGGGCAACTGGCCCGGCAAGACCGTGGAACAGAAGACGGGTACATGCCGGCTCGAGGGCGCAACCTTTGACGTCGTAGACCTGCCCGGTACCTATAGTCTGAGCGCTAACTCACCCGAGGAACTGATCGCTCGCGAGTACATCATCAAGGAAAAACCGGACGTGGTCGTTGCGGTCGTGGATGCGTCATCTCTGGAGCGGCACCTCTACCTGGTGTCCGAACTGTTGCCCCTGGCCGTGCCGGTCATCATTGGGCTGAACATGATGGACGTGGCAGAGCAGCAGGGGACGAAGATTGAACCACATGTTCTGGAAGCGGCACTGGGTGTTCCGGTAGTGCCCATGGCCGCCAGCAAGGGACAAGGCATCCAAGATCTGCTAGCACGAGTCCAGGATCTGATTTGTGGCCAGGTCTACTACAATCCGAGTGTGCCGGAGATCCGCGCGGACCACAAAGAGGTGCTTGCAAGCATCCAGGCGCTCATCGCAGACTGCGTTGCACCGACCTATCCGGTAGGATGGGCGGCGCTCAAAGTACTGGAGGGTGACAGGCAGATTACAGAGACCGTACGCCTGCGTCTTCCCAAGGAAAAGTGGGAGAAGATGCAGGCGTTGCTGAGGCTGCACGAAGACGCCTGCATGGCTGTGGCCAGTGGGCGCTACGAATGGATAGGGCGCATGATCCGCGCGGCCGTCTTCAAGCCCAGGAGCGGTCAAATCACCCTGACGGATAAGCTGGATCGCTGGGCTACAGATCCCATTTGGGGATTGATGATCCTCGCTGGCATCCTTGGTATCATGTTCTGGCTAACCTATGCGCTGGGCTCACCCGTGCAGCAATGGATTGACCAACACATCATGCATGCACTGGCGACATCCACTGCTCGGGCGCTTGCGCCCCTTCCGCCCTGGGTCAAAGGCTTGGTCGTAGACGGAGCCATACATGGAGTAGGCACGGTTGTGAGTTTCTTTCCGATTCTGGTGATCTTCTTCGCCGTGCTCGGCGCGCTAGAAGATATCGGCTACATGGCGAGAGGGGCATTCATCATGGATCGCTTCATGCACCTCATAGGGCTGCACGGTAAATCGTTCTTGCCGCTGTTCCTGGGCTTCGGGTGCAATGTGCCCGCAGTCATGGGGGCTCGGGTGATTGAGTCGGAGCACGCCCGTATGCAGACCATCCTCTTGGCCCCGCTGGTGCCCTGCACGGCCCGCATGGCCGTGGTGGCGTTCCTCGCCCCCGTCTTCTTTGCCGCGCCCACATTGGTTTCCTGGGGGCTGCTGCTGACCAACCTGCTGGTGCTCGCGGTGGCTGGTTGGATCATAAGCCGGATCTACAAGGGAGAACACCTGGCATTCATCATGGAGCTGCCGCTGTACCACCTCCCCAACGCACGTACCATCGCGTTGACCACCTGGCAGCGCCTCCAGTCCTTTCTCCGCAAGGCGGGCACGGTCATTCTGGCAGTTTCCGTTATCATTTGGGCGTTGTCCACGCTGCCGCACGGCGATATCGACAGCAGCTTTCTAGCCACTTTCGGCAGGCTCCTGGAACCGCTTGGTCAATGGATGGGACTCGACTGGCGCATGATTGTCGCCTTGCTGAGCAGTTTTGTGGCCAAGGAGAACTCCATTGCTGCTCTGGGTGTACTCTATGGTGCGGATAGCGAGGCCAGCCTGGTGACAATCTTGAGTGCTACCCTGACGCCGGCGGCAGCTCTGGCCTTCCTGGTGACCCAGATGCTTTTCATGCCCTGCGTGGCCACGGTGGCAGCCATACGACAGGAAACGAACTCGCTACGATGGCCCGCATTCAGCGTGTTGGCCTTGACCTTGATTTCCCTGGGGGCAGGCGTGCTGACCTATCACGTGGCCATAGCACTCGGTCTTGGGTGATAGCGGCCTCTCAGGCTCCGCATCCTGCTGCGGAGGCACCTGAAAGGAGGTGGCAGATGCTCGAGGAATTGCTGCGTCTCATTGCCAAGGGGAGTGTGCACAGCAGCAAAGAACTCGCAAACAAGCTGGGCATTTCCGAGCCGCTTCTGGATCGCATGCTGGAGGACTTGAAGCGCATGGGCTATCTGCGCCTGTCCTCCGAAAGCTGCAGCGCCAAGTGCGAGCATTGCCCCATCAGCGCCGCATGCGCTGTGGGTCATGCAGGGCGCGTATGGGTTCTAACGGAAGCCGGCCGAAGAATGGCAGACTAAGCATTAGACATTCATATGAATTGATATAGAAACCTTGACAACGGAACACTAAAGTTCTAGAATGTGAGTGCCGACGCTAGCGTCGGCACGACCATATCTGCGAGGCCAAG
>CAYZKS010000036.1:2117-4402 GCA_964478725.1 uncultured Anaerolineales bacterium | reverse complement strand
AAGCCTTCGACCCTCGCATCCACGAAGCTATTGAGTTGGCTAATGACCCTGGTGAAGAGAACTTGGTAGTCCGGGAGTACCGCAAGGGGTACATGCTGGATGGGAGACTGCTGCGTGCCGCACGCGTGCAAGTAGCCGGCAATCCTGCTGCGACAAACCGTACGGAATCCTAATCCAGCCAATCCCGCAGGTATGGAGCCCATGGAGTACAAAGACTATTACAAGATACTCGGAGTAGACAAAAAGGCCTCGCAGCAGGACGTGAAAAAGTCCTATCGCAAGCTGGCTCGCAAGTACCATCCGGACGTCAACCCTGGCAACAAGGATGCCGAAGCGCGCTTCAAGGAGATCAACGAAGCCTACGAAGTGCTGAGTGATCCCGATAAGCGACAGAAGTACGACGAACTTGGAAGCAGCTACCAGCAGTGGCAACAGAGAGGCCGCGATCCGCGCGGCTTCGACTGGAGCCAGTGGATGGGCGGGGGTGCACAACCCGGCAGAGGCCGTGTGCACGTCGAGTATGGGGATCTGAATGACATCCTCGGAGGAGGCGGCTTCTCCGACTTTTTCCAGAGCATTTTTGGTGGCACGGCCGGATCCTCAGCCTACCAGCAGCAGGCGCGCGCGTATCGTGGACGCGACATGGAACAGCCAGTCGAGATCACACTCGAAGAAGCCTCCAGCGGCACCAAGCGCTTGCTGCAGATTGGCAACGAGAGACTCGAAGTCACTATCCCACCAGGTGTGGACACTGGCTCACGCGTCCGCATCTCCGGCAAGGGCGAAGCGGGCAGCAGTGGCGCCAGGGGAAACATCTACCTTAGCGTGCAAGTCATTCCGCATTCCACGTTTGAGCGCAAGGGAGATGACCTGTATTGCATCGTTCCGGTGGGCCTCTACACGGCTGTGCTGGGCGGCGAGGTTGCCGTCCCAACGCTCAAGAGCCAGGTTATGCTCAAGATCCCGCCCGAGACGCAGGCGGGCAGGCGCTTCCGGCTCAAGGGCTTGGGCATGCCCAACCTGAAGAATCCCAAGCTCAAAGGTGACCTGTATGCGGAAGTGCGGATCGCATTGCCACAGGCGCTAAGTTCCAAGGAGAAAGAACTGTTTGCGCAACTCGCTGCGTTGAGGGCAAGTGGGGATTAAGGGAGCATCTGAATGATCAAGAACGTCAAGAGGTGGGGACTCATCGTCATTCTGTGGGTGGTGGCCCTGAGTGTCGTGGGTTGCGCGTGCTGCTTGTGGTCCGGGGGACGACAAACGAGCGTCTCGCGTACGCCTGCTGCCGTGGCCACCGTCACGCCGACACCGCCAGCTCCGCATATGGTGGAACAGAGCGACGCGGAGGAGCCCCTGCTGATCAACATCTACAAGCGCTTGAACCCTGCGGTGGTCAACATCCGAGTGATTCAACGCGTGGACTACTCCGGCCTGGGCTTGCCCGATGTGCCCGGGACTGAGGACAACAACGACCAGTACCAGCAGGGTGTAGGGTCGGGCTTTGTGCTGGATGCTGAGGGGCACATTATCACCAACAACCACGTGGTCGAAGACGCTGAGGACATCCAGGTCACGTTTGCCGACGGCACGATCGTGCGTGCAAGCTTGATTGGCGCCGATGCGGACAGTGATCTGGCAGTGATCCATGTGGACCCCTCTCAGTGCCCGCTGGTTCCGGTACAGCTTGGCGATTCCGACCAAGTCCAGGTAGGGCAGAGGGCTCTGGCCCTTGGGAATCCCTTCGGCCTGCGTGGCACGCTCACCGTGGGCATTGTCAGCGCCCTGGGCCGCAGCCTGGCGCTGGGCCGCATTTCCGCGGCCATCGGAGGGCGCTTCACCATCCCTGAACTGATCCAAACCGACGCTGCCATCAACCCAGGCAACTCCGGTGGGCCGGTACTTGATTCGCAGGGGCGCGTCATCGGAGTGACTATCGCCTACGAATCCAACGCTTCTGGCGTGGGCTTTGCCATCCCTGTCAACACGCTGAAACGCGTGGTGCCCGAATTGATCCAGACCGGCCGCTATGTGTATCCCTGGCTGGGCATCTCCGGAACGGACCTTTCCCTGGACCTGATCGAGGCGATGGAGCTGCCGGTGAGGCGCGGCGCGATCGTGGCCGAGGTCACACCAGACAGCCCGGCAGCCCAGGCAGGTTTGCGAGGGAATGACCAGACCGTGGACATATCGGGTCGGGAGATCCAGGTAGGCGGCGACGTGATTGTTGCCATCGATGCTCAGACCGTCGAGCGTTTTGATGACATTCTGGTCTACATCCTGCGCTA
>CAYZKS010000036.1:0-2017 GCA_964478725.1 uncultured Anaerolineales bacterium | reverse complement strand
CGATCTATGACGTCATACAGACAGATGCTGCCATCAACCCCGGCAACTCGGGAGGGCCCCTTCTCGACTCCAGTGGCAAGGTGATCGGCGTCAATTCGGCCATCTATTCGCCGAGCGGAGGTTCCGTGGGCGTGGGATTCGCCATTCCCGTGGATACCGTGCGGCGTGTGACTGCCTCACTGATCGACAAGGGCTACTATCCTCACCCGTGGCTGGGCATCACCGCACTGTCCATCAGCTCGGATCTGGCCAACTATCTGCAACTGCCCGTGGAGCGAGGCGTGCTGGTGATCAGCGTGACATCAGGGCAGGCCGCATCGCAAGCAGGCATTCGTGGCGGTACTCGCCGTGTACAGATCGGTAGCTATGTGGTTCCAGTCGGCGGTGACATTCTGACCGCGCTTGATGGCAACAAGATTGGTTCGATGGAGGACCTGGTCAAGTACTTGGAAACCAAGACCCAAGTCGGTCAAACAGTGAAGCTCACCATCCTGCGCGATGGCCAAGAGCAAACCGTTGATGCAACGTTGGGGGAGCAACCCAGAAGCCAGTAGAGCGGAGGCAGCAGCATGGAGTTCCAGCGGCCTGATGAGCCGTGTTACGTCATTAGCGTCGCGTCCAGAATGGTCAACTTGCACCCGCAGACGCTGCGCTATTATGAGCGCATAGGGCTGATTGTCCCCGCGCGTTCATCAGGCAACGTACGCCTGTACTCTCCCAATGATATTGAGCGGCTGCGCAAAATCTGTCGGCTCACGGATGAACTGGGCGTGAATCTGGCTGGTGTGGAAGTGATCATGCGCCTGACGGACACTATCGAGAAATTGCAGAGTGAGCTGAAGAAATCACCAGCGCCAGCGGAAACGCCGGTAAAGGCCCTCCGGGAGGAATCGAATCCTGATGCGAATGTGGCTAGCTCAGCCGAGACGGGCGATAGCCCCTAGGCGCTTGAGACAACAAAAGGAGGTTCGTAGGTGATTGACAAGGCTCAGCTTCAGGAATTGGCGGCGTTCGAGACTATGGGGTCCGATGCACTCAGCCTGTATCTCAACACTGACCTCACACAGCAGCCAAAGGAGAAGTGTAGACTGGTTCTTCGAGACTTGCTGCAACGGGTCGCGGCTTCAGCCGCGGCTGAGGACCTGACCCGCGTAGAGAGGTACTTTGACCAAGAATACGACTGGCGAACCAGAGGGGTGGCGATATTTGCCTCAGCCAGGGATGACCTGTGGCGTGTGTACCCGGTGGCTATTCCTGTTACCAGCGAGGTGTATGCAGGCCAGAAGCTGTACCTGAAGCCCTTGTCCGACCTGCTGGATGAGCATGGACGCTACGGCGTAGTGCTGGTCGACCGTGAGAGTGCGCGCTTCTTCCTGGTCTATATGGGCACAATCGAAGAGAAGAGCGCATCTTTGGGAGATGAACTCAAGCGTCACAGGCAAGGTGGAAGGGCTGCCGCTCGTTTCCAGCGTCGGGCGGACAAGCAGGCGGGACAGAACTTGGAACTAGCAGCGGAGGTCCTGACGGACTTTTGCCGTGAGAGCCAGTGCGAGCGTCTGGTATTGGCCGGTTCGGAAGAGAACGTGGGAAGATTCCGTGACATGCTGCCCAAAGCACAGCGGAAGCACATCGTCGGCACCTTGGTCATGGACATGGAAGCCACGGTGACCGAAGTCCGAGATCGTTCCATTGAGCTGATGCGTTCCAAGAAGCGAGAGCGAGAGCAGCAGCTCGTGGACGACATGATCACTGCAGCCGCCAAGGGCGGCGGGGCCGTGATTGGGCTGGCGGACACATTCCACGCAGCGCACGAAGGCCGCGTACACACACTGGTCGTTGCCAAGGGATTCGAGAGCGCAGGCTATGTGTGCGAAGGGTGTGGGTACATTAGCGTAGAACCTCTAAAGAAGTGCGCAGCCTGTGGAGGCGAGCCATTGAAGGTAGATGATGCCGTGAATCGCATCGTCCGCCGCACCATCGAGGTAGGCGGACGTGTCGAGACCATTGAAGATAGCCA
>CAYZKS010000035.1:0-25019 GCA_964478725.1 uncultured Anaerolineales bacterium | reverse complement strand
AGATACTGCGGCGATTATAGCTTGCCGGGATATGCGGGTCAAACCATTCGAGCGCACGGCGCGTTGACACCGCCTGAAGCCTGCACTATAATATGCACATCCGCGCCTGTAGCTCAGTGGACAGAGCAGCAGTCTTCGAAACTGAAGGCCGTGGGTTCGAATCCCTCCAGGCGCGCTGAGTTCCAACGGCGTAGCTGACCCATGTCTACGCCGTGCCGAACGCTCCGCGCTCTATCCTCGCGGCTTTGCCATCCGAGTGCGCAACGTGGTAAAATCACCGCACTATGCCCACCATCCGCTACCACGAATTCAGGCCGGGCCGCTGGGTCAAGCTGGTCGACGGCAAGGCCGTCGGACCGGCCACCGCGGAAGAAGTGGCGGCCTGGAAGCGCGAGTTGGCAGGCCAGGCCGAGATCTGGGAAGATGTGCTGAAGCACGCGGCACCTACTCAGACCGTTGCTGCTGCGCCTGAGCCGGCGCAGAGCGGCCAAGCCGATAGGCCGTTGGAGCCGCCTGCTGCCGCGCCGCCACAAGCGAAACCTGCGGCTCCACCCGAGCCGCCCATGCCCCCGCGAATCCTGCGCACCGTAGAGGAGATACGCGCAGCCAAGGCGGCGCCTCCAGTCGAGGTGACCAAGCCCGCGCCTCAGTCCACACAGGAGATGCCGGCAGCGCCTGTCTCCGTAGAAGAAGAGCTGCCCGCTGCGCAAGCCGCGACGGAGCGCCCTGCTGCCACCACTGAGCCCCTGGTCGAGGCTGAGCTTGAGATCCAGCCACCGCAGCTCACGCCCGAGACGGTGCCCTCTCCGCCCGTGCAGGTCGAGGCCGAACCTGTGGAGCTGACCGCTCGCGTGGATGAGACCGCGCAGCCCGCGGTTCCCGCCGCCGCGACCAAGCCAGCCGCCAAGAGGCGCCGGAAACCATCCAAGCTAGCGATTGAGCCTCTTGCACAGCCCGCCGAAGCCGCCACGAGCGTGCATCTGGAGGCAGAGGTCGAAGAGCTGCTCCCGGAGGCGGCCACCACGCCTGGTCAGGCCGAAGAGGCCGAGCCTGAGTTGAACGAAGAGCCTGCAGTAGAGCAAGAGGAAGGCGAGGTCGAAGGGCCTGAGCCGGAGCTGGAAGAAGAGCCTGCAGCCGAGGAAGAGGAACTCGAAGCCGAAGAGCCTGAGCAAGGACTGGAGGAGGAGCCAACAACACAGGAAGAAGCTGCGCTTGAAGAGGCTGCCGATGAATGGGAGGATACGCTGGAAGAGGAGCCGGCAGAGGCAGAAACCGAAGCAGGCTCGCAGGAGGCAGCACCTACGCGTGTCCGGCGTGGCCGCGCTGCTGCGCATGTAGGCGCAGCGAAAAGAAAGGCCGGGCCCCCATCGGACGAAGTGAAAGGCCCGCAGTATCTGTGGTTCGTGACTGCGCCTGCGGACGACCTGATCGGCGCTGTGCGCGCCGGACTGGCCAAGTACCTGGAGCGCTTCGGCCAACCGGCAGGTGCGGTGCTATGTCATGCACTGGATCTGCCGGTTCTGGAGGAGGCTGCATTGGACGTGGACGTGCGCGAGGGCAAGGGAGTGCCAGCTCACAATTTCTGGGTTGGACCCAAGTAGCGCCTCATGGAAACCAATCACGGTACGCCGCAGCCCGTCCTGAGCGAACGCGAGATCGAGATTCTCAAGCTCGTCTGCACGGGAGCCAGTAACCAGCAGATCGCGCACGATCTAGTGATCAGCGTGAACACGGTCAAGGTTCACCTGCGCAACATCTTTGGCAAGCTCGGTGTCGAGTCGCGCACGGAAGCTACGCTCTATGCCATCCGTCAGGGGTGGGTGGCCGTGGAGACCCCGCCTGCAGCTCTCGAAGCCGTGGAGGAGCTGCCACCCCGCGAGCGCATCGCGTCGTGGCAGAGAGTGGTTCTCGTGCTGACTGCTGTGTTTATCGCCCTGGTCGTTTTCATGCCACCTGTTCGCACTGTATCGAATGGAACAGGCGGCCCCTTCAGCGACCGCACCGTTGCCGCTCCCAGCACTCCTTCAGGAGCAGTCACGTCGCGCTGGACGGGCAAAGCACAGCTGCCTACCGCCCGGGCACGCCTGGCGGTGGTCTCGCATGCAGGCAAGATCTATGCCATTGCAGGAGATAGCGAAGAGGGCGTGAGCGGCGTGGTCGAGGCGTACGACCCGCTAACGGACATATGGGTGCGGCTTACCAGCAAGCCCAAACCCGTGCGCAACGTCGGCGCCGCCGTTCTGAATGGCCGCATCTATGTGCCTGGCGGGTATGATGCAATGGACCAGGCCATTACGACGGTGGAAGTCTATGATCCGGGCGCAGATGCATGGAGCGAGGCTGCCCCGCTGCCCACTCCCTTGTTCGCCTATGCGCTTGCCACGGTACAAGGCAAGCTCTACCTGTTTGGTGGATCCGATGGCATGCGCTACCTTGACGCAGTCTGGATCTACGACCCCGCCCGGGACTCTTGGACGGGGGGCACTCCCATGCGTGAGCCGCGCGGATTTTGCGCTGCCGCTGTCCTTCATGATCAGGTGTACGTGATGGGCGGCTATGACGGTGCGGACGAATCCGCCCTGTGCTACGTCTACGATCCGGCCAAAGAAGGCTCAGGGCAGGACCCATGGACTCAGCGAGCGTCCTTGCACCAGGCGCGAGGCGGCCTGGCTGCGCTCGCCGCCGAGGGCTATGTCTACGCCATCGGCGGCGGCTGGACCCAACCCCTTTCCAATAGCGAGCGCTACGACGCCGAGCAGGACAAGTGGCTCAGCTTCGATTCGCCCGTCCTGGGACAGTGGCGCACGCTGGGCGCAGCCTCGATCTCCGCCGTGGATGCCACCGTGATCTACGCCGTCGGCGGCTGGAGCGACCGCTACCTCGGCGTGAACTATGCCTACCGCACGTTCTTCCGCATTTACATGCCCGGCATCTAAGACACTGCAGAAAGGGGCGAATGATGGAGTACCCTCAACCTGATGGGCTGGTCAAAGCTTTGTTCTTGGGTCAGATTCGCACCGATCTGCTCCTGCCCTTCCCCCAACTGTCGCCTGAGGAAACGCAAGCAGTGGACAGACTGCTGGCGGGTTTTTCGACGCTTGCCAAGGCCAAAATTGATGCGCGAGCTATCGACCGCGAAGACCGCATCCCAGATGAAGTTAAGCAGGGCATTGCCGAGCTGGGTCTGTTTGGGCTGACCGTGCCCAAGCAATACGGCGGATTGGGCTTGGGTCTGGGAGCGTATGGCCGCGTGATCGAAGCCGTGACGGCAGTTTGTCCCGCTCTGATGCTGTTGCTGGGGGCGCACCTGTCCATCGGTCTCAAGGGCCTGCTGCTCTACGGCAATGATGAGCAGAAGGCGCGCTACCTGCCCAGGCTGGCCACAGGCGAGGCCATCGCGGCCTTTGCGCTCACCGAACCGCAGGCGGGCAGCGATGCGAGCGCCATCCAGAGCACCGCCGTGCGCGACGGCGCTGGCTGGCGCCTGAACGGCAGCAAGATCTGGATCAGCAACGGTGACATCGCGCACATGATCACGGTGTTTGCTCAAACGCCTGAAGTTCAACCCAAAGGCTCGCTGACTGCCTTCCTGGTGGAGCCTACCTTCTCGGGTTTCTCGTTGGGTCCCAACGCGCAGAAGATGGGACTGCGCGGCAACAACTCCACTGTCCTGCGCTTCCAGGATGTCCACATCCCTGCAGAGAACGTGCTTGGCCAGCCGGGCGAGGGATTCAAGATCGCCATGCACATCCTCAACTCTGGTCGCCTGGGCCTGGGAGCGGCCTGTGTGGGCGGGATGAAGCGCAATCTGGAATTGGCCTGCGAGTGGGTCACCAAACGCCAGGCCTTTGGCTCGACCATCTCCGAGCATGAGCTGATTCAGGACAAGATCGCACAGATGGCTGTGGACATCCTGGCCGCCGAGAGCATGGTGAGATTGTCGTCAGGACTGGCGGACCGGGGTGTAGAAGACTATGAGGTCGAGGCAGCGATCGGCAAGGTGTTCGCCAGCGATGCCATGTGGCGTTCAGCAGACGAACTGGTGCAGATGGCCGGTGGGCGTGGGTACGTGGGTCCCTTCCCCTACGAGCGCATCCTGCGCGACACGCGCGTGAACCGCATTTTCGAGGGCACCAACGAGATCATGCGCCTTTTCATCTTTGAACAGGGCACCAAGCCGCTGCAGCGCTACATGCGCAGCGCTGCCAAATCGGCCAGGGGCATGCTCGGGCTGGCCACACACAAGCTGGCCCACCTGGGTGAGCCGGAACTGGCGCATTCACTGGATAGCCAGGTGGCAGAGCTGGCCGACCTCTTTCGCGACGCAGTCGGGCATCTGCACCGTGACGCCGAGTCCACGCTGCAGCGTGAGAAGAAGAGACTGTTGCAGCGCCAATTGCTGGTCACGCGCCTTGCCGACATGGCGGTGGATGCCTACGGTATGGCTGCGGTGCTCAGCCGCTTGGAAAGCCTGGCCAAGGATGAGAAGACCCTGTCGGCTGCCTTGACTCTGGCCGAACCCTACTTCCGCCAGGCGGCACTGCGTTTTGAGGCCAACCGCGGCGCCCTGCGCAACAACGACGACGCCGACCGCGTGCGTGCGGCCAGGCTGGTCTACGAACGGGGCGGGTATCCGCTGGGGTGATCTCAGCTACCAGCCACTGGCCTGGAACACAGCCGTCAGCAGCTCGCGCCGCTCCTCGGGCGTCATCGGACGCGGCTGGGCATAGTCCTCCAGCATGAAGGTGTGCAACTCGGTCGAGATGTGGCGACCCTGATAGATGATGTGACGGTCCACGATCTCCTGGCGCGTGCCTCTGGACCACATCTGGTCGAAGAACAGGTTGCCCAGCCCGTAGTGTATGAAAGCCCCCTTGTAGAACTCGAAGCCCTGCGGATGGTGCGCCTGGCTACCGCTGACGATTAAGGCACCCGCATCGACCATGCCGCGAAAGTCAATGCGCTGCTGGGGAGTCGGCTCGTACTGGTAGAACTCCCAATACTGAAGAGTCGCAATGGGCACGTCCACCTGCGCTTTGAGCTTGGTCAGCTCTGCATGCATGTACTCATATGCACACTGGCCTGAGTCAGAGCAGTCGCAGGGAGCAGCGCCAGGCCGGTCCTCGGTTGCCCAGGCATTTGGCGGCCCCACCGGGTTGCAGCCAATGAATCCGAAATCGACCCCGTTCTTCTGCACGATGAGCGGCTTGCGCGCCTCCTCCAGATTCCTGCCGCCTCCGAAGTAGGGCAGGTTCCCCTGATCGTAGATGTCCAGGGTGTCCAGCATCGCTTGCGAGCCATAGTCTTTGACGTGATTGCCGGTTAGCTCGATCACGTCCACACCCACCGCGCGCAACAACTCCATGTACTTGGGGTCGCTGCAAAAGGTCAGCGATTGGGAGTGAGGATCTGGAGGCGGGCAGTCTGTGCTGAACGAGATCTCATTGCTGATGTGCGTGATGTCCGCTTCTCTCAGCAGCGGGCCGATCAAGTCGGCAGGGTAGAGTATGCCCTTGCTTTCCATGCGGTCCGCGGTGCCTCGTACCAGGGCCGTGACGCCCGTCATCACCAAAACGGTGATGCGTGCGGGGTCGTGGTTGGTGAGCAGCTTGCCATTCTTGACCAAAGCACTGACCAACGGCAGGCTCTCTGCTCCCTCGACACCGAGAGGTACGCTCAACGGGTAGGCATCTACGTCCAACGCCTTGTCCAGCACGCTCATGCCATCTATCGACAGCACCTTCCAGCGTGGCTGCAATTCGTCGAATGGGACGATGGACCAGGCATCCGGGCGCGCGTCCCAGGCACTGTCCACCAGGTCGACAGCCGCAGTGAGCTGGATGGGAGCCTGGGCGCTGGGTTCGCCCAGCAGTGCTCGCAGGGCACTCAGTGCGCCGGCCGTGACGTACAACGTTGGCGTCTGCTGGCCTTCCGCAAGTTCTGCCAGAGCACCAGTCTCGCCTGCCCAGAAGGCGCGTATGTCTGCCCAACGCACCTCGTCCGCCAGCGTGGGAAATGGCGCGACCACGGCGTACACCCAGTGCGCTATGGGGATTCCCCGGCCGGGTCCTACCCGTACATCTGCGCCGGCCGCAGACCGAGAGGGCGCAGCCTGACGCGCGCTCTGCGTTGTGAGGACCAGGTTGCGCAGTGCGCCCGGCACGGCAGGTTCGAACCAGATGCGCAGCGCAGACGGCGTAGCCGTGGGCCGTGGCAGCGTGGAGGTGACGGCCGGGGTGGGTTCGTGCGTAAGGATGGGAACAGGTGTCTCGGTCGCGGCGCCTGGCGTTGACGGAGCGTCGGGTGCCGTGCACCCCGCCAGCAGCACGCTGATGAGCAGGAGAACAGCAGCCTTCCGCGTCAATGTGTTGCCTCGGCAAGTCAGCTAGGCGTTCGATTGCTTCTGGTGCTTCTGAACCAAGGCAACCACGTCCGGGTAGTCGATGCCCAGGCGACTGATGGTCTCCAGGGTGGGCACCCCGTCCGGCGTCCACCCACGCCGCTTGTAGACCGCGTCGGTCAGGTCTTGATAGCGCTTCTCACGCAGCGCCCGTAAGTCTGCCAGCTTGGCCGTTGTACTCATGCCTGCCGGGTTGGTACCTGCTTCTTGCAGTTGCTGGTCGTAGCGTTCGCGGCGCGATTCGTACTCCTCAACAGTCACGGGTCCCACGGAACGGTACGGAACCTGGTCCTGCTGGCGCGTGCCAAACCCCATCTTCAGATTGAACAGACGCTGGAAATTGTAGACGGCTTCGGACATGCGGATGAGGTCCTCGGGCTGCTGCACATCCTGGCGACCGGTCACCGCGACGAACAAGCGCAGATAGTTGTTGACGTGTTCCGGAACACGGGCAGCCATGCGCGGTGGATAGGCCTTTTTGTTGTTCGCAGGTTCGACGTCATTCCAGGGTAACTTGCACAGGCCGTTCAGGCTGAACCAGGTGCGGAACATCGGGAAGTAGTGCAGCGCTTCCGCCTTGTCCTCGAAAGTCGGGATCTGCTTGGTCACGGCGTCCATGAAGATCAGCCAGGCCTCATCGTGCTGTGGGCCTTTGTTGGCTAGTCCATACCCGCCTTGTTGCGCCAAAGACTCCTTGGTTACGTATTCCGAATACTCCAGCCCCTTGCACTCCATGCCGATGTCCTGCAGAAGCCGGGGATCGGCGCCATACTTCTCCGCGAAGAGTTGCTTCATCCGGCGCACGCCTTGCCCGATGACGACACCGAAACCCTCGCCTCGCGCCATCTGATGCAAGGCCTCCAGCGAAGCATCTGTGTTCCCGAAGCGCAGCTCCAGGCCTCCGGTCACCTGCTGGTTGAGGATGCCCAGCTCGTAGCATTCCATGGCAAAAGCCATGGCCGTGCCGAATGAGATGGTGTCGATCCCGTACGTGTCGCAGTAAAAGTTGAATTCCAGGACGTCGCGCACGTCAAAGATGCCGCAGTTCGATCCGACACCAGCGATGGTCTCGTACTCGGGGCCATCCACATGCACGGTCTGGCCTTTGAATGGGCCGGTGCGCGGCACATATGCCTCCACGCAGCGAGAGCACGCCAGCGTGCACCCATACCAACACCCATCTGGAATACCCAGGCTGATATACTTGGCGAATTCGCTCTTGTAGAGTCGCTTGGCCTCGAGATCCGAGCCGGAACGGAAGTTGCGCACAGGCAAGAGATCGAACTCATTCATGATATTGGTCAGCATGGTGGTGCCATACTGGCGCATGTTGTTCATGACGGGATCCTGGTCGTGGATCTCGCGGTGCATGCGTTTGCCGACCTCGGTGAGCTCCCTCCAATCTGCCGGCGCATTGGAGTCGCCCTTGACGCCCAGGTACTTGACAACCAAAGCCTTGACCTTCTTCTGCCGTAGCACGCTGCCGATGCCACCGCGGCCGGCCTGCTTGACCCGCACAAACCGCCGTCGCTGGTCGTAGAAACTGACGTTCAGGCAACCGAACAGCGCGTGCTCGGCCCCGGGTCCGGTCGTAACGGACGAGATGCCGACCTTCTCTTCTGGCTTGTGGGCGAACAACTCCACGATCTGTTCCGAGAGCACGTAGCTGTCCAACGCTTCTTCGGGCGCCGCAATGATCTGCACCAGACCCTTGTTGCCGTCAACGAAGACAATCACTTCCTCTGTGGCCTGGCCCTGCACCTCGATGGCGTCCCAGCCTGCGAACTTGAGCAGAGGACCAAAGTGGCCGCCCACATTGCTGTCGATCGGCGCGCCCGTAAGCGGTGACAGACTGACGGCGATGGACTTGCCTGCTCCGGGGTATGTGGTCGTTCCGCCGAGCGGGCCAGAAGAGATGATCACCTCGTTCCGAGGGTCCTTCCAGCGCGTGGTAGCATCCACCGCATTCCACAGCAGCCACAGGCCGAAACCGCGCCCTCCAACGAAGGTGCGCTTCATCTTCTCATCTACTGGTTTGCTCGAGACCGTGTTGTCCGAGACGTTCACATACAGCGTCTGGCCGGCGTAGCCTTGCTGCACCTTGGGGGGATCGTAGCGGAACTCGGCCAAAACCTTGTGCGCCGCGCGAATCTTGTCTGTGGATTCCATCATGCCACCGCCTGTGCTTGCGCCGCAAGCCGTTTCTCAGTTTCTGTCAACGCGGCATCGGGCAAATCCTCTATGGCCAGCGCACCAGGCGTGCAGACCTTGACGCACTTGCCGCAAGCGACGCACTTGAAAGGCACGTTGTCATCTGCATGCACGAACATGGCTTCTATCGGGCAAAAGCCCACACAGGACAGACAACCTACGCACAGCGCCTTCTTGATGCGCACGATGCCCTGCTTGTCGCGCACCAGGGCAATCGTCGGGCACACATCCATGCATTCGCCGCACTGATTGCAGGCCACGGCCTGGTAGTGGCCGTGCTGGCCCTCCGCTTCAGCAATGCGGATGGCCGATTTCTCGGAATTCTGCACCTTGAACCAGGTCTCAGAGCAGACTTTCTCGCACTCGCGACAACCGTTACAGAGCTCGGGTTTGAAGACTAGCACTTTCATGCTTTGAGCTGTCCTCCGATGTATTGTTTTGATGCGGGGGTTGTGCTACTCGGACTTTTCCACCACGATGGTGCATTCAGTGACCAGGGCGGCCAGCGCGCCCAGCGCCGCCAACGTAGGCGCTAGCAGAATGCCAGCCACACCCAGCGTCAAGGGAATCTCCATCAGGGTGCGGTTGTCTTGCTTGACGATGACCCGCCGGATGTTCCCCTCGTGCACCAGTTCCTTCACCTTCTTCACTACCTGTTCGCCTGAGATGCGAAATTCCTCCCGCACAGTTTTCTCTTCGCTCATCTGACCTCCTTTGTCATCAGCCGTGCGATCGAGCATGCTGGCTTGACCGGGCGGCTGCTCTCGCAGCTCTGCCGCGAGCTCTTGTTCCTCCAGGAGGGCCTGCGCCTCCGTCGCATAGCGTTCTGGCACCAGAACGCGCACCTCACCGAGCCCGTCCACTGTCAGGCCCCAGACGCGGCCGACACTCTCGTAGGAGAGCATGGCGGGGATGCCCGCGGCTTCCAGCTTCAGTTTGGCGGCGTTCGCTCGCATGTGGCCCTGCGATGTGTAAACCTCGACCATGTTGGGGATGCTCGGCTCGTCGTGCATGCTACCATCCTTCTGCTGCCCAATGGCCACAGCGCAGCGTGACCGCTTGCCCATCGCCAACACCGCGGCCACTGCATTCGAGGCCAGTTCTGCAAGCAGGTGGCGCATGGAGCGGAGTGTGCTGGCTGCAGCGTACGTCGCATTATAGCGCGACCGGACACTGCTGGCCAAACCGTCAGCCAGGGCGGCGGGTATGTCAGTATGCGGGACTAGGCCGCCAACACGCTGAGCAGGTGTTGCTTTGACGCGGCGAACTCGGGACTGAGCGTCATCTCACGTGTGCGTGGTCGCGGCAGAGGAACAGCCAGTTCTGCCCTGACAAAAGCGGGGCGCGGGGTCAGCACGTACACGTGATCTGACAAGAACAAAGCCTCCTCGACGTCATGCGTGATGAAGAGCACCGTATACTGAAAACGCTGCCAGACCTGGAGCAACCACTCCTGGAGCGCACTGCGCGTGAGGGCATCCAGAGCCCCAAAAGGCTCATCCAGCAGCAGAATGTCTCTGCGGCAAAGTATCGTGCGCAACAGAGCGGCGCGCTGTCGCATTCCGCCTGACAGCGCAGCCGGATAGCTTTCGGCAAAGCCATGCAGCCCGAACAATGGCAAGAGCTCGAGCGCTTCGCGTCGAGCCTTGGCGAGATCCTCGCCATGCACCTCTGGACCTAGGAGCACGTTGTTGAGCACGCTTCGCCATGGCAGCAGCAAGTCGCGCTGTGGCATATAGCCCACGCGGCCCGTGCACTGACCGGCTGGCGCGCCGTCGAATAGAACCTGCCCCTTGTCGGCTTGTTGCAGGCCGGCGATGATGCCAAACAGCGTGCTCTTGCCGCAGCCGCTGGGACCGATGATGCTGACGAACGCCCCTGGCCGGGCAGAGAGATGCATCCCCGACAACACCTGCATCGGCTGGCCGTTGACGCGGTAAGCTTTGTGTAGGTCGCGGATCTCGATTTTTGCGATGTCAGACACGAGTCACTCCCGGATTGGAGCGGGAAGAGCACACATTCTGCAATCCCTGTCTCCAGTTTGTGTGCTCTCCGCCGTTGGCCAAGTGCTGCGTGCGCTCCAGAGCGATCAGGTCAAGGCAGAAAGTCGCTGGTGAAGGCCTTCTGCGGGTCTATGGGCTTGGCGATCAATTGGTTCTGCAGCATAAAGCCAGCAAAATCCGTCCATACCTTCAGGTCCTGCTGGCCCCAGCGCTTGGCGTCGGCTTGATACCGCAGGCTTAGCCAGGCTTGGCTTCTGCGCGCTAGGTCCGGGTTGGTCTCGGGCGAGGCCTTGAGCAGGATCTCCGCGGATTCCTCTGGGTGTGCGATGGCGTACTCGTACCCACGCGCGGTGGCGGCCATGAAGCGCCGCAGCAGGTCAGGCTTGTTCTGCAACGTGCTTTCGCCTGTGATGATGACCGGGGTGTAGTAGTCAGGCACACAGCTGCCGTACAGGTCAAGGGTGCTGAGTTTGAGCCCCATCAGTTCGGCCTGCACGCCGTCCCAACCCATGAAGATCCAGGCAACGTCCGCGCGCTTGCCGACAAGCGCAGGGAAGGCGTCGAACCCCACGTCGATGAACTCTACCTTGCTGATATCGCCGCCGTCACAGGCCATGAGCTGCCCCAAGATCGGCCTCTCAATCGGCAGGCTATAAGACGCATAGCGCTTGCCCTCGATGTCTCTCGCGCGCCGGATGCCTGTTTCAGCTAGCGAGGCGAAGGCCGACGTGTTGTGCTGGATGATCGCCGCCAACGACACCACCGGGATGTCGTTGGATCGGGCGATGGTCACCTCCTCCTGGAAACTGACACCGAATTCGGTGTTTCCATATGCCACCTGCTTAAGCGCCGCAGCCGGATCGGCGGGAATCTGGATCTCGAGCTCCACTCCCTGTTCCGCGTACCAACCCTTGTCCTTTGCCACGTAGAACCCGGTGTGATTGGTGTTGGGAACCCAATCCAACGATAGAACCGCTCGCGTCAGCGGTGGCTTGGCGGATGGCACTGCCGTCGGCACGGCTGTGGGAGCAGCCGTAGGCTGCGCCGCGCAGCTCCATAGCGTGATTCCAAACAGGACTGCCATACCGATACAGATCCCTTTCTTCAACATACCTCTACTCCCCCTTCAGGCACATGTCTCAAGAAGCCTTGATCTCTTCCCAACGCTCTTCACGCGTGGCGGTGTAATACCAGGGCAGCAACAGACGTTCTGCCAGCGCCACGCTCAGGAAAAGCAGTATGCTGAGCAAAGAACTGACCACGATGGCGGCAAAGACCCAGTCCGTGCGGAATGAGTTGGAGGCACGCAGCATGAATATCCCCAGCCCTTTGCTCGCTCCCACCCATTCGCCGACAATGGCGGCGATCACACTGTAGGTCACGGCGATCTTGATGCCAGAGAACATCGCCGGCAGCGCGCCCGGCACTCGCACCTTGAAGAACACCTGCCGGCGAGTGGCGCCCATGGCCTGCAGCAGCGAGAGCAAGTCCGGCTCCGCAGACTGCAGCCCATCGGCGGTGGCCACGACAATGGGAAAGAAGCACATCAGGGCCACGACGATGACCTTAGGCCAGATGCTATAACCGAGCCAGATCACCAATAGGGGTGCAACGGCCATGATGGGCACTGTCTGGCTGACCACCAACAAGGGGTAGAGAGCGCGGCGCAGCCAGGAGAACAGGTCAATCATCACGGCCAGCGCAAGGCCGACCAAAAGGGCCAGGCCGAATCCCAGCAACGTCTCGCGCAGCGTCTGCCGGATGTGCTCGCCCAGTAGTCCGCGTGCTTCCATTCCAGCGCTCGCGATGCGCAGCGGCGATGGCAGCAGATAGGCCTCGACGCGCCAAATCCAGGTGGCCGATTGCCACAGCGTTACGAGCAACAGGATCAGAAGCGCTGGCGGCAGGTAGTCGCGCATTGCCCGGGTGCCAAGCTGACGCAGCGCGTTACGCATGGTTGGCCGACTCCCCGTGGTGTGTCGAGACAGGGCAGGCATTGGACACTGTGCAGACCATTACCGTGCCGCCATGCGCGGCGGCCGCCTGGAAGGCATCACGCAACGCCTCGAAAACGACTTCCACCTCGCCCGTTACAACAGTGCTCATGGAGCCCACATCGCAGTCCAGGTCTCGGGAACCGAGAGCCTCTACTGCCGCTTCGATCGCTGGCCCCAGACTGCTTTGTCCCAAAGGATACAAGCTGATTTGCGCGCTCACGTGCATTTGTTCAACCTCCCTACCAAGAGTGCTCCGAACGGTCTGAGCACGATACGCCCTGCGCGTTCAAGCCCCCACGCCCAGCGCAGCCCAGTCCCTTCCGGTCCGACAAAGACCGAGCTGGACCAGGCCACGCGCCCAAAGCGACGCAGCAGCCCGACGAACTCGCCAGGATGGAAAAAGTGCGCGTGAGAGAAGGGAGTCTCTTGTGCCCGACTCTCGCGTCTGCGCGCCCAGGCCCATGGGCTCCAGGCGTTCAGCACTGCGATCACGAGCCGCCCGCCAGGGCGCACGACCCGCCACATTTCCTCCACAGCCCGCTCGCGGTTCGCCACAAACTCCAGGGCGGTCACGCACAGCACCAGGTCGAACGAGCACGCGCAGCATGGCAACGCGGCGGCGTCGCCACGCAGCCAGTGTGTCGCGATATCCTTGCTGGCGGCTGCGGCAAGCATGGGTGCTGAGATGTCCACCCCCACCACGTCCAGTCCGCGCCTCGTCAGGTCGAGTGCAAAGTGTCCCGTACCTGTGCCCACTTCCAGTGCACGTTCTCCCGGGCGCGGCGCTGCGAGTCCGTAGAGCAAGTCTTTCTCGAGCGCATCCACCGTGCCGCCCAGCGGGGTGCTGAACCAGGAATCGTAGAACGGAGCAGCGCCGTCGAAGGCATGCTCCGACGGTGGCCTTGCCTCGCGCTGGGTAGCCATGTCTCTATTCACTCCTGGCCCGCTCCTGGGCCACCCGCAACACCAGCAGGGCGCCCTCGCGCAGGCGGATGCTTGCTCGGGATGCCGTCATCACGTTGCTGACCCCCCGCGTCGCTCCAAAGCGCAGCGTGTCACCGTGCAGCGCGTATTCCAGACCCTGCGTCCGCAAACCGGTAACGTCCTGACTGAGCGGCAGAAGGCTGACGATGTCTCCGGGCTGGCCGGCGATCTCCAGCCTGTCACGCACCAGCCAGGCATCGGTGTCGCCTGCTACGATCCGGCACGTGAGTCCCTGCAATTCCGGCATGGCCAATAGGAAGAGGTTGGCCAAGGTGTGATCTAGGCGCTTGCCGGTGGCACCAATGAACACGATTTCCCTCGCACCCGCCTGCAAAGCATAGTGCACGGCGAGCTCCGTATCTGTCTCGTTCTTGCGCGTGGGGTATTCCAGGAATCGGCAGCCGTGCGCCTGCAGCACGGCGCGCACATTCTCGGGAATGGAATCCATGTCGCCAATCACCACGTCTGGCTGCAGGCCTGCCTGCAGGGCGATGGCTGCCCCACCGTCGACGCCGATCACCAAATCGCCGTCTGCGACCAGGTGGCTGTACTCCTCACCCGCTTGGAGATGTCCATTGGCTGCAATGATGGCACGCATGCCTGCCTCCCGCTACACAAAGAAGCCGTTGACCCCGACGTGGGCCAACGGCCATCCGTAAGCTACGATTTCCCTACGCTAGCATTACCCAGGTCAGGTGTTCAGGGTCGATGACATGGCCAAGCGCCCGCGCGGTCATCCTCTCAGCCCGGCTCTCCGAGCTCCCCAAGCACGGCTCTATTCCACTGTGGCTCAATCATAGCACAGCCCGCAGTCAAATCAAAATCGTAGCGAGACGCCAGCAGATTCCCACAAAAGCGCGGGATGCTGCGCCCGGCGTGGCTCTCCAGCTCCGACTCTGCAGCGCATCCGAGATTACTGCACATGGTCGTTTGGCCTTCTGCGCCCCCTGCGCTAGAGTGTGCATCACCTATGTCCTGGGGAGGATTGTAGGATGCGTTATCTCTGGGCCGCCGTCACGGCTTTCGCGCTGACGCTGCTCTTGGTCGGGGCAATTGACGCTTGCACAGCTGAGGCCCAATGGGCCCGCGATCTCGCGTGCGCGACGTGCTCCGGCGTGTCTATGCCGCACGCGGCAACAGGATGGCAGGCAGGCTCAGTTCAGTTACCTGACCAACGGCCTATGTCACTGCCAGAGCAGTGGCAACCGGTCTACAGTCCTACCATCGAGTCGATGCTGGGGGCCGTCTCGGCGACGCTGCTGTCCGAGACCATCTGCCAACTGCAGAGCACTGGCCAGCCCACGTACTGCAGCGAGCTGGGCACGCGCTACTCCTATGATATGGCCAGCTTGGACGAGGCGTCGCGCTATCTCTACCAAGAGTTTGCAGGCCTCGGGCTGTCAGTTGCGTATGACCCCTTCGTATGGGCCAGCACGCCCATGACCAACGTTGTGGCGGAACTGCCTGGCACCGGCCCCCACAGCCACCACATCTACATTGTGTGTGCACATTACGATTCGTATGCTCATCCTATGGATGGCCCAGCGCCTGGGGCGGACGACGACGCCAGCGGCTGTGCAGCCGTGCTGGAGGCTGCGCGCATTCTGAGCCAGCACTGCTTCCCGCGCACCTTGCGCTTTGTGCTGTTCGCGGGGGAGGAGCAGTGGATGAGGGGCAGCGAACACTATGCTGCGGAAGCGGCCGCGCGAGGAGACCGGATCGACGGTGTCATCAACCTGGACATGATCGGCTACGAGAGCGTGCCTCCGGGTGACCATGTGGTCGAAATCCATGCAGGCACCAGACCTGACTCCATCCTGCTGGCAGATGCGCTGATCCAATGCATCACACTCTACGACCTGGACCTGGCTCCAGAGAAACTGACCACCACTGCCGTCACCTACTGCGACCAGGCGCCGTTCTGGAACCATGGTTACGCTGGCATCATGTGCATCGAGGATTTCCAGGATTTCAATCCCCACTATCACAAGGCGAGCGATACGTTGGCGAATGTGCAATTGCCGCTGGTGGTCGAATTCACGCGGGCCACAGTCGCCGTGCTGGCCGAGCTGGCTTCAGCACGGGATACCATCGTCGCCCCGGTTCGCCTGTATCTGCCGCTGATCGTGAGCCGCTGAGCGCGGCCCTGCCGGGACAGAAACTGGGTTTCTGTCCTCGCCAGCAGTCGTTCTGGCAAAGTGGAGCCTTGAGTTGGAGCCCAGAAACCGGGCTTCTTGTGCCACTCTAGTCTGCGTCCTCGCCCCTGGGAGTCACTACGATCGTCTTCTGCCCCGTGTAGGTGACCTGGCCCTGCCTGCCGCCAGGCAGTCGTCGCACGTTCTTGCGCAGGGTATAGTCCACGCGCACTCGTTTGTCCTGCCGGGCAGCTGAGTAGTAGGCTGCCAGTTGGCCAGCGCGCCGCAAGACCGCTTCAGGCACAGGCTGGCCTTCGGTCAGGATGAGTACGTGAGCGCCTGGCATGCCCTGGGCGTGCAGCCATATGTCCTGGGCGCTGCTCTGGTGGAAGGTCAACTGCTCGTTCTGCCAACTGTTGCGCCCGACCAGGAGGGCGAACCCCTCAGGCGTGGACACGCGCCGCGGCCCCGTGGCCGGCTGGCGCACGGTTTTGGGTTTGGGGATGTAGCCCGCCGCGGACATGGCCTGGGTTACCGCATCGATGCCTGGCCGGTCTTCTGCCAATGCCAGGTCCGTCGCCAGCTGCTCCAGGTACGCCAGCTCACCATCCACACGCGCCAGGAGCCGTGGCACCTCCGCGGTGGCGGCCCTGGCCTTCTCGTAACGTCGGAAGTACTCGCGCGCGTTTTCAACCGCCGAGAGGGTTGGGTCCAGCTCGATGCGGATAAGCGGCTCTTCCTCGCTCCAGCGCGCGTTGAACTCTGTCTGCCCAGGTGAGATGGCGTGCGCGTAGGCCAGCAGGAGCTCTCCCTTCTTGCGCAGGCCTTCCAGCGCCTCTGGGGCTGGCCGTGCGTCGAGCAAGGCAGCGCGCCTGCGCTGCTGCCGTTCGCGTTGCTGTTCGATCAGGCTTTGGACGTTGGCTCTGGCCGCGGCGTAGCCGTTTTCACCGCTTTCTTGTGCGTAAAAGGCCTCCATGGCTGAGCTGATGCTGCTGCATGGCTGGTGCTGCGGGAATTGGCTCAGCATATACGGGGCGTAGGCCACAATGCGCTCTTCCTTCAATGCGACTGAGGGCTGCCATTGACCCGAGGTCGCCAGTCCAAGCAGAGCTTGGAGGTGCTGCAACAGGAGCGCGGCATCGGCCTGCCTGCTCTGGGCATCACCCACGGCCCGATGCACGACCTCCCGCGCGAGCAGTGGGCTGACGGCGAGCACTCCCGCCACTAACCTCTCCCACACTGGCGCTGCGGGATCCTGCGCCTCGAGCAGACTGCTCAGCCCCTCGGGAGTCAAGGTCAACGGATTCGATTTCTTCTGGGGGGGAGGAGCCACGTAGAGCTCGCCGGGCAGCAGCACGCGGTACCGGTTTTGGCTGGCAGGCACACGCCTGGCGCATTCCAGGATGGTGCCGTCCTCTTCCAACAGGATGATGTTGCTGCGCTGCCCCATGATCTCGATCAGCAGGCTACGCGTGCCTTCAGGCCCCAGAGTGGTAAGCCTGAGCACACGCTCCAGCGGTGGCTGCTGCACCTGTGTCAGGCGGCCGCCTTCGAGGTCCTTGCGCATGCGCAACAACAAGGGGGATGGCCTGTCCGCTCCGCGTCTCAATCTGGCCTGTGCCAGATGGATGCGCCCACCTTCCTGGGGACGTGCGGATATCAGCAAGTATTGGCGCCGGCTAGCGTAAATCTCGAGCCCAATCACCCAGCGGTCCACCAGGAGCACGCGTTGCACCCGGCCGCCCAGGAGCTCCCGGCGCAGCTCCTCGGCCACGGCTGCCAGGGTCAGGGCATCGCAGTACACGCTTCCGCATCCTCCTGTACGGGCCAGCCGGCCGCCTCGGCGCCAGAGGAGCCTCGCGACCCGGCTCTCCGGGACGCATTGCGGCAGGCCGTCATCGTGGCATGCTCCAAGCGCTTATCGCAGCCAAACGGCCTGCCTCAAGCCTGCTGCTTCAGTGCCCGGTCCAGAGCTTGGGCCACCTGGAACGGGTCGCTGGTGATGACGCTGCTGGCGTACAATTCCATGGCTCCAAAGTCGGCGGTCTTGTTGTTGGGGTCGCCGCGATCCACGATGCGCACAATGAATGGGAACCCGCTCCAGTCCTCCGGTACGCTGTCAATGGGCTGCATGTACAGGGCCAGGTTGAAGCTGCGCACTCCCATGCTCTCCACAAAGCATTTCAGCACCTGGTAGACTGCCTGCTTCAGGCTCTTGTCCAGGTGCCGCGAAATCAGCATCACCTCGCGCTCTTTGATGGGCGTCAGATACGAGAGGATGCGCACGCCCTTGACCTGGCTGGCGAGTCCCAATGCCTGGTGGATGGCGTACAGATCGTCGAAATAGTCCACGCCGTGCGCCACCCGGTAGAGCAGCGCGCTGCGGCGCAGGTGCTCCACTTTGGCATAGTGCATCCCACGCCCGAGGGTCATCTGCATGTGCCCGTGCAGGATCGAAGCGCCGCTCCTCCACAAGCAATTCCACATCAGAAAGAAGTAGCGCGCCTGCTTGTCCGCGCAGTGCGCCTCGCGGGCCCAGCACAGCGCGGTATCAAAGTAGTCCTGAACCTCCTCCGCGGTGAAGCGCAGCGGGTTGTGCTGGTCGAAAACGACCAGGCCGTGGAAACCGTCGTACTTGGCCACATTGGAGGCAGTGATGCAGTGCTTGCCTTTGACGCGGCCAAAGACGTCCTCGGGCGTGCCCTCCAAGGGCTTGCAGAACGGATCGCCCACGTTGCTCAGGATGGTCTGTTCCAGGTCGGCAGCGCCCTTGACCTCCATAGGACGGCTGGCGCGCAACTCATTGAACAAGGCCGCTTCCAAGGTGATCAGGTTGGTGACCTTGACGATGCGCTGTCTCTGCACCGCCTCCAGCGAGCCGAAGTACTGGCGAATCCAGGCGTGCATCGCCTCTGGTGGCTTGAGTTCGCCGCTGGTGGTCGTGACGTGGAACATGCGCTCAAAGTGCTTCCTATCATCGGGCGCCAGGGCATGCACAAGTTCCTGCAGATTGGCGATGCCCCGGGATGCATCGGACATACGTGGCCCCTTTCGCGCTCAAGATCTGGCGTTGCCGCGACAGCCGCAGTACTTTAGCATGCGGGGTACAAAACACAAAACGTCCCGCTCCGAGGCACCTACAGCAGAACTTGCTGCCTGTCGCGGCGGGGGCTTTGACAAAAGCTCGTCGCCATGCTAACATCGCGACACTGTGAGCCTCATGAAAAAGCTGATTCGACCACTTGGCTGCATGCACTGGCTTTGGCGCCTGGTTTGCTGCCTCGCTCTGGTGGGCTGCGCCCCTCCGCCGGCGAGCTACACGCCGACTCCGGCTCTGTCCACGCTTGTAGCGCCCACGCATGCGCCCATGCCCAGCCACAACACGCCTGCTCCGCCTCCGACGCGCACACGGGTCGCCGTCGCGGGCGAATTGCACATGGTCCTTCGCCAGGATATCAGGACGCTACATCCGTACCTAGCATCCAATCCTGGCGAAGTTCTGGCCGTTAGCCTTCTGTACGACAGCTTGCTCGACTATGATGCCCGGGATGGGCTACAGCCCAACCTGGCCGAGCGCTGGGAGCTGTCTGCAGACGGCGCCAGCCTGACCTTCTGGTTGAATCCTGAAGCCAGGTGGCATGATGGGCAACCTGTCACGGCTCAGGACGTGGCCTTCTCATACCACATGCTGTTGCAGGGCCAGTTCCCCGGGCTGATGCGCCTGGCCGCACTGGTAGATCGGGTCGAGGCCATCAACCCGCTTGAAGTCAAGTTCGCACTGCTGGCAGGCCAGGCAGACGCCCCGCGCTGGTTGGCCACTGCGCTACGCATCGTTCCTGCCCACGTTTGGGAGCGAGCCGCAGATGCGCCGTATGGCGCCAACCTGGATCACCCCATTGGCTCGGGGCCGTTCTACTTTGTGGGGTTCGTTCAGGGAGAACGGCTCGTGCTGGACAACACGCGCACCCACATCGCCCAGCCGCGCATCGCCCGACTGGTCCTGGAGATCCTGGGAGACGAGGACAAAGCGCTGCACATGCTGGGTGAAGGAACGGTGGATGTGCTGGGCTGGGACATCGCGCCGGAATGGGTCAATGACATCAGGAAGCAGGCCGAGGATTGGGCAGGCGTGCAATGGATGGAAGCTCCAGGTCTAAGCGTGCATACACTGCTCCTGGACCTGCGCAAGCCTCCCTACAATGACCGCGCCTTTCGCGAGGCGCTGGCTTTGGCTGTGGATGCAGCGGCCATCATCGAGGATGCGTTGCTGGGATTCGGTGACATGGCTACTCCAGCGCTTCAGCCGGCTTCCTCTGCCTGGGCCAATCCGGACATCAAGGTCCTGCGGTCAGACCCCGAACAGGCCATGCAGAGGCTCGATGAGGCCGGCTTTGTGGACCGGGATGGGGACGGGTGGCGCGAAGACGTACACGGCAATGCCCTGCACATCGCCCTCTTGTGTCCGAATCAGCCTACACCCTCGAGGGTGGGGGAGCTGATCGTGGAGCAATGGCGTGCGGTAGGCCTCGCGGCCGAGCTGACGCCCATCGCTGCAGACGCCCTCTTGCCCAGCCTGATGCAGGCGCAGTTTGACGTGGCGTTGTACAGCGCCACATTGGATGAACCGGAGATGGCCTATCTGTGCTTCCACAGCTCACAGGGCCTGGTGAAAAAAGGCCGCGTGGTGGGGTTCAACTACGGGGGCTACGCCAACGCCGAGTACGATGGACTTGCCTCTGCTTCCCTGGATGAGCGCGACCCGGACGTGCGACGTAGAATGCTCTACAGCGTGCAAGAAATCCTGGCGGAGGATTTGCCGCAGATCCCGCTGTACGTTCCGCGCGTGCTGAACCTTTTGCGCCAGGATCGCTTCGGCGGCTGGGTAGCCCAAGCGGGCAGCGGCCTCTTGAATCGTAAGAGCATGGTCACGGTCCAGGCGCGTTAGCCTGGCGCCATGCCCTACTTCTTGGCTACTCCGTAATCTTCGAGCTTCACCGGCTTCCCGCGCGCGGCAAGCGCGCGGTAGTAGATGTCCACGTACTTGTGAGCCGAGGCCGCCCACGAGAAATCCGCGCCCATGCCGCGTACCTGTAGTTTGCGCCAGGTGTCGCGGTACTTATAGTTCTCCAGCGCGCGGACGATGGCCGCGAAAAGCGCCCAGCGGTCGTAGGCGCTGAACGAGAAGCCGTTGCCCTCCCCCGTGCGCGGGTCAAAGTCGGTCACTGTGTCCGCCAGACCCCCCGTAGCCCGCACGATGGGCACACTGCCATAGCGCATGGCGATCATCTGCCCCAGCCCGCAGGGCTCAAAGCGCGATGGCATGAGGAACATATCTGAACCGGCGTAGATTTTCTGCGCCAGTTCGGCGTTGAAGGTGAGGAACACGGCCGCCTGGTCGGGGAACGCCTGTGCGACGCGCGACAACATCTCATGATAGTGTGGATCGCCGGTCCCCAGCAGTACGAATTGCAGGCCCAAGTTCAGCAGGTGGTCAATCACATCGCCCAGGATGTCAAAGCCCTTCTGATCTGTCAGGCGAGAGATGATGCCGATCAGGGGTATGCTGGCATCCTCCCTGAGGTTTGCCTCGCGCTGCAACGCGAGCTTGTTGGCCACACGCTGGTCCAGATGGTCGGCGTCGAACTGCTGCGCAATGTACTTGTCCGTGGCGGGGTTCATGACCTCGTTGTCGATGCCGTTCAGAACGCCAAACAGCCGGTCGCGGCGATCGCGCAATAACGGGTCCAGTTTTTCGCCGAACTCGGGCGTCAGAATTTCCTGGGCATATTTCTCGCTCACCGTGTTGATCACGTCGGCAAAGAAGATGCCACGCGCCATGAAATCCACCACCTCCGAGAGGTCAGCCATCTCCGGATGGTACATGAATCCGTATGCAGCGATGCCGGCCACTTCCAGCACGCGATAGCCGAAGATGCCCTGGTACGCCAGGTTGTGGATGGTGTACAGCGATGCGGTATGGGCGAAAAAGCGATCGTTCTTGTAGACCGTCTTGAGCCAGTTCGGTATGATGGCCGTGTGCCAGTCGTTGCAGTGGATGATGTCCGGGCACCAGTCCAGACGCTTCAGCATCTCGAGCGAGCTGCGGCAGAACAGGATGAAGCGTTCGGCGTCGTCCGGGTACATGTAGATGCCGTCGCGGTCGTAGTACTTGCCGTTCTCGACAAAGTACACCGGGATGCCTGGCGCCAAGCAGCCTTCCATGATCGCCGCTTCTTCCATCTGCTTGTCCATGGGCACCGGGAAAGGCGGCAAGACCTGTTTCAGCCCGAACTTTTCCGGGTCAATGCGCCCATAACGCGGCATGGCCACGCGGATGTCGTGACCCAGCGCGTGGATGGCCTTGGGCAGTGAGCCGGCCACGTCCGCCAGCCCGCCGGTCTTGGCAAATGGCACGACTTCGGCGGCAAGGTACAGGATCTTCAAGGGTTGATGTTCTTTCACCACGAACCTCCTGACTGGATCACATCTGGCGCCCGATTCGCAGATAGCGGCTCTCCGGCCGCGTTACTCCCAACTGATGATCCACGTGCACAGGCCAGCCAGCCCCACGCAGGCCAGCGCCATGAACAGTCGTTGGCTGGGCAGGAGATCCACGCCGCGCGACGCTACCCAGAAGATGGCCACCATGCCCACGGCCAGCACGATCCACATGCTGACAAAGGGGTGCTGCTCAGCCCATTGTCTCCATCCAGACATCGAACCTCCTTTGGCAAGCTCCCCCGCCGAGCCCTGGCCCGGCAGATGATCCATCAGGATTCTGTCCCACTCTTTCTGGACCTGCGCCCGCGCCTGTTCCAGCGTGCCGCTGTTGTCAATCACCACGTCAGCCCGGGCTACCTTTTCCGCCTGAGGCGGCTGGGCGCCGATGCGCAGTTCGGCCTCGGCAGTGCTCAGGCCACGTCGCTGCGTCAGACGTTGCACTTGCTGCGCATGAGGCGCGGTCACCACCCACACTTCGTCGCAACGACTGGACATGCTTGATTCGATCAGCTTGATCGCCTCGAGCACAACGACCTGGTGCGTCCGCTCGCTCTGACTGGAAGCTCTGGCCCGCGCCTCCTCCAGCAGGCGGTCGCTCTCTGCGATCACGGCGGGATGCGCAATCGCCTCCAGGCGGGACAAGGCAGCCGAGTCGGAGAACACGATCGCTCCCAGCTTCGTCCGGTCAATCTCGCCATCCGGTCGCAGCACGTCACGTCCGAACTCGTCCAGCACGCGCTGCCAGACGGGCGAGCCAGCTCTCATGACCTGGTGCGCCAGGGCGTCTGCGCCGATCACGCGTGCACCCAGCTCGGCCAGCATGGCGGCGACCACGCTCTTGCCAGTGGCGATGTTGCCCGTCAAGCCGACGATGTAGATCCCATCGCTCACGGCGGCGACACCCCCGCCCACTCTTCCAGACGGCGCCGCAGCTCTTCCTGCACATCCACGTACTCGCGTCCCAGGTCATGCACCCGATCCACTCTCTGGGCGCTGCTGGCTCGCTCCAGGTCAGAGGAGAGCACCACCAGGCGGGTCTCCAGTCGTTGGATCTCTTCTTCGAGCTCGGCGCGCTTGGTCTGGCGTTGCTGCGCCAGCCTCTCCAAGCGCCGCTGCTCCAGCTCCGCGCGCTTGTCCGCCTGCACGCGTCGCTTGGTTGCAGGCGCCTGTTGCGCCCTGGCGCTCTGCAGCAAATCACGCTGTTGCCGGTACTGGGCATAGTTGCCGGCGTGAGCGTGCACCTGTCCGCCCTCCACCGCCCAGACCTGAGTGGCCACCGCATCGATGAAGTAGCGATCGTGCGACACGAACAGGATCGTGCCATCAAAGTCCTGCAGAACCTGCTCGAGAAGCTCCTGCGAGACGATGTCCAGATGGTTGGTCGGTTCGTCGAGCAGCAACAGATTTGCGCCCTGCAGAGCGAGCATGGCCAGTGCCACCCTGCCTCGCTCCCCTCCGCTCAGACAGGAGATGGATTTGAACACGTCGTCTCCGGAGAAAAGGAAGCGCCCCAGGAAGCCGCGCGCCTGTTCCAGCGGCAGGTTCTTGACTTTGAGGATCTCATCCAGCACGGTGCTTTCCTCGCGCAGGTTCTCATGGCCCTGGGCAAAGTAGGCCACCTGCACGTTGGTGCCGATCCTGGCCTCTCCAGCCAGCGCGGGGATTTCTCCAAGCACTGTCTTGAGAAAAGTGGTCTTGCCACAACCGTTGGGCCCGAGCAACACTGCACGCTCACCGCGCAACAGCAGCAAATCCCGGAAGCTCAGCAGCGGGCGCCCATAGCCCACTTGTAGCGCGTGTAGCGTGAGCACGTGATTGCCGCCGCGCGTCTTGGCCGCAAGGCGGAACTTCATGGCCTTGTGCTGCCTGGGGCTCTCCAGCCGTTCCATGCGTTGCAGGCGCTTCTCGCGTCCGCGCGCCTCGCGTGCGCGCTGTCCGGCCCCATAGCGGCGGATAAACTCCTCGGTGCGAGCGATCTGCGCCTGCTGCGCCTCGTACTGAGCCTGCCTCTCCGCCAGGCGCTCTGCACGTGCTTGCAGGTACTGGCTGTAGTTGCCACTGTACTGTTCCAGTGCCCCGAAACTCATCTCCCAGACACGGTTGGCGACCTTGTCCAGGAAGTAGCGGTCGTGAGCCACCACCACCAGACTGCCTCGCCATTGGCCCAGGTATTCCTCCAGCCACTCTGTGGCTTGCAGGTCAAGGTGGTTCGTGGGCTCGTCCAGCAGCAGCAGGTCCGGGTTCATGAGGAGCAGTTGAGCCAGTTGGGCGCGCGTCCTCTGACCTCCGCTGAGCAGAGACAGCGGTTTGTCCAGGTCGCTCTCCTGAAAGCCAAGGCCCTGGAGCACGCGCCGGATCTCTTGCTCGTACGTATAGCCGCCCGCCAGCTCAAAGCGCTGCAGCAGCTCTCCGTAGCGTTGCAGGGCTTTCTCTCCACGCTCCGGATCCGCCATCTCATGTTCGAGCTGGTGCAACTGCGCCTGCTGCGCGCGCAGCTCGGCAAAGACCTGCAGCATCTCCTGGTACAGGGTATTGGCACTGCTCACATCAGGCTTCTGGCTGAGGTAGCCGAGGCGCAGGCTCTTGGCCTGGCTCAGGCGCCCTGCCGAGGGGCTTTCGAGGCCGGCGATGATGCGCAACAGCGTCGTCTTGCCGACACCATTGACGCCCACCAGCGCGATTCTGTCGCCGTGGGCGATCTGGAACGAGATGTTGGCAAAGACGTCCTGCGCCCCGTAGTATTTGCCTAGGTTGTCACCCGTGACAATCGACATACAGACCCTGGACG
>CAYZKS010000034.1:3037-25662 GCA_964478725.1 uncultured Anaerolineales bacterium | reverse complement strand
AAGAAGAAGGTGCGGGGGGCGGGCGAGGCTCTGGCGGGCGGGGTGGGCCGGGTCATGATCGCCGACGGCCGCGTGACGGCGCCGATCACACGGGCGCTGGCAGGGCAGGGGACGGTGATACAGTAGGGTCGCGCAGGCCCCAGAGGTTCGCAAGGAACTCTGGAGTCTGCGTGGTTTCTCAGCTATGCCGCTGCCGCAGGCCGGCTTGCCGGGCGCGCCCGTCGTGACGCCACCCATTTGGCCAGTTCCGCCGCTATCGAAGGAATCAGTACGAGAGGGAGGATGTACAGCCAATCCCTGAGAGGCAGCTCGTGCGTATAGAAGATGGGCTCGAACAGCGGCAGGTACACCACGGCCAGCATCAGCACAACCGAGCTCAGCGTGGCCCAGACCATGTACTTGTTGGTGAACAGCCCCAGCCTGAGCAACGGATAGCGCTCCGAGCGCGAGGTGCTGGCGCGCAGCAGCTCCGCAGAGATCAGCGTCACGAAAGCGATGGTTTGCGCCGAAGTCAGGGAGTCGGGGTACAGCCGCAGGCCGATCAGGAACCCTCCCAGAGTGGCAGCCGTGATGGCAATGGCTTGCACCACCGTGCCCAAAGCCATCTCGCGGTTGATGATGGGCTCCTTGGCAGGCCGTGGAGGACGGTTCATGATGCCGGGCTCTCCGGTTTCGAGCCCCAGCGCCAGGGCCGGCAGCCCGTCCGTGACCAGGTTGAGCCACAACAGGTGGATGGGACGCAAGGGCAGGGGCAACCCGGTCAGCATGGCCAGGAAGATAATCAGGATCTCTCCCACGTTGCACGATAGCAGGTAATACACGAACTTGCGGATGTTGGAGTAGATGATGCGCCCCTCTTCGATGGCGGAGACGATGGACGCAAAGTTGTCGTCGGTCAGAATCATGTCGGCGGTTTCTTTGGCCACGTCAGTGCCCGTGATGCCCATGGCCACGCCGATGTCCGCCCGCTTGAGCGCCGGGGCATCGTTCACGCCGTCACCGGTCATGGCCACCACGTGCCCGACGTCTTTGAGTGCATCCACGATGCGCACCTTGTGTTGCGGCGACACGCGCGCATAGACGTCCACCCGGTTAACGACGGCTTCCAGCGCCTGGTCGTCCATCTTGTCGAGCTCGGCGCCTGTCAGCGTCAGGCCGTCCTCGTCAAAGAAGTCGAGCTCCTTGCCAATGGCCACGGCGGTGTCCTTGTGGTCGCCGGTGATCATCACGGCTTTGATGCCCGCGTTGCGGCAGATATCCACGGCTGGGCGCACTTCAGGGCGTGGCGGGTCGATCATGCCGGTCAAGCCCAGGAAGACCAGGTCGCGCTCGCGTGCCCAATCGAGGCCCTCGACTTCCTTGGTCTGCATCGGATTGTAGGCGATGGCGAGAACGCGCAGGGCCTGGGCTGCCAAGTCATCGTTGGCCTGCATAATGCGCTGTCGAAACTCAGAGCTGAGCGGGACGGAGTCTTCATCGCCCTGAACGCGATTGCACAGCTCCAGCAGCATGTCAGGAGCGCCCTTGACGTAGGCACGATAAGGCGCTTCGTGTCCTTGCACGGCATGGATGGTGGTCATGCGTTTCGTGTCCGAATCGAAGGGCACCTCGGCCACACGCGGCTCGCTCTCTTCGACTGCACCGCGCCACAGATCGGCTTTGGCAGCCAGGGCTACCAGCGCCCCTTCGGTCGGATCGCCGACCATGCGCCAGGTCTCTCCCACCACGCCGTTGGCCGACGCCACGCGCTCCAGTCGAGCGTCATTGCACAGAAGCGCACCCTTGAGCAGCATGCGCAGGGGCTTGACCTTTTCCACATCCACGGCCTTCTCTTCAAGTCTGAACTCGCCGTAGGGCATGTAGCCCTGTCCGATCACCCGGTACATATTCCCGTCGGCCCACACCTGGGTGACGGTCATCTCGTTCTGGGTCAGGGTGCCAGTCTTGTCGGAGCAGATGGCAGTGGCTGTCCCCAGTGTCTCCACAGCCGGCAAGCGACGTAGCAGGGCGTGGCGACGCACCATGCGCTGCATGCCCAGCGCCAGACAGATGGTCACCACTGCCGCCAGCCCTTCCGGTACAGCGGCAATCGCCAGGCTGACGGCGGTCATGAACAGCCCAAGCAACTCCTTCTGATATGCGTTGAAGTAGGCGATGATCCCCTCTGTCAGCACTACACCGAGTTGCGTGTCGCGCACGACCCCGACCACGAACACCAGGCCACACACGACCAGGGCGCCGGTACCCAGCACTTGGCCCAATTGGGTCAGCCGCCTCTGTAGCGGAGTCTCCTCCGAACTCACGGCGGTTAGCATTTGCGCGATGAGGCCGAATTGCGTGTGCATTCCGGTGGCGATGACGATGCCTTTGCCACGCCCGTAGGTCGCCAGGGTGCCCATGAAGGCGCTGTTCTTGCGGTCGCCCACCGGAATGTCGCTCTCCAGGACCGCGAGGGCGTTCTTCTCCACAGGAGTGGATTCGCCGGTCAGCGATGCTTCCTGGATGCGCAGGTTCGCGCTCTCGGCCAACCTCAAGTCCGCTGGCACGTGGTTGCCTGCGCTGAGGAGCACCAAGTCGCCCGGAACCAGGTCCTCAGCGGCGATGGTTTCCTGCACTCCATCGCGCACCACCACCGCATTGGGTGCGGCCATGCGCTTCAAGGCTTGCAGCGACTGCTCCGCTCGCCACTCCTGGATGACGCCCAGGATTGCGTTGACGATCACGATGGCGATAATGGCAATGGCGTCTACATACTCGCCCAAGAGCAAGGAGATCAGGGCAGAGCCAACCAGAAGGAGCACGAGGTAATCCTTAAACTGCTCGATCAAGAGTTGCCAGAATGAGATGCCCTCAGCCTCGATGAGCTTGTTGGGTCCGTACTGGGCGAGACGAGCCTTGGCCTCTGCGGCGCTCAGGCCCTGTTCCAGGTCCGTGTGAAATCGTCGCGCCAGGCTTTCCACAGTTTGGTCGTGCATGGACGGCGCCGTGTTGTCCAAGCTAGCTTGGCCGGGCGTCGCGTGTTGCTCTGTCATCGTTTTCTCCCAATGCGTGGTCTGGTTGAGTGATGCCATCCAGCCCACCAACTGACGAACTCATCAAAAAACCTCCGGCCGTTCCCGGAGCATAACCGGAAGAGCCGAAGGTCTTGCTTGTTGGTAGGGTGACCAAGTCCAGGACTTTTACCAACCAGTCGGCCGGGCCGATTGCCGTGTTGACGGCCGAGCTGCGAAAAGCTACTCCCCTTCAAGTGTTGCTGTGCCAACTAGGCAGTAGCGCATGGGGGATTCGAACCCCCGATCTCCTCCTTGAGAGGGAGGTGTCCTGGGCCGCTAGACGAATGCGCCATCTAGAAAGGCATTCTACGCGCGAAGCGGGGCTTTGTCAAATCGCCTGCCGCTATGCTACAATAGCCGCGACTTGCCACCCGTCTGGCGCGCGGTCTAGTGCCAGACCGTGGGGTCATGACAGGACTGGCAGCAAAGGAGTGACCATGCCGGACACGCGGCGTGCGCTTGGGCAACTGGGCGAGGAACTGGCCGCAGAGCATGTCCGACGTCTGGGCTATGTGATCCTGGAGCGCAACTACCGCTGCCCGTATGGAGAGATGGACATTGTTGCTCGAGACGGGCAGCGCATGGCGTTCATCGAGGTGCGCACGCGACGCAACACGCGCTTGGGCACACCGGAGGAGTCGGTCACGCCGCGCAAGCAGGCGCGCCTGGCGACCGTCGCTCGCAGCTACCTGCAGGCAGAGGGCTACACTGATCTGGATTGGGGGATTGACGTCGTGGCCGTGGAGTTGGATAGGCACGGCGGCGTCCGGCGCATCGAGTTGATTCGCAATGCGGTTGCGGAGATGGCATGACGCCACCAGCCACCATCCGACCGCTGGTGGCGGTAGTAGGCCCTACAGCCGTGGGCAAGACCGCCCTCGCCATGCGCCTGGCGGAAGTACTGCCAGTGGAGGTGGTTTCGGCCGACTCGCGCCAGGTCTACCGCGGCATGGACATTGGCACGGCCAAGCCGACGCTTCGAGAACGCGAACGTGTGCCGCATCACCTGGTCGACGTGGTCAATCCGGACCAACCGTTTTCCTTGGCGCAATACCAGGGGCTGGCCGGCGAAGCGATTGAGACCATCCACGCCCGCGGGCGCATCCCTTTGCTCGTGGGGGGCACGGGACTGTACGTTCGCGCCGTCCTTGAGGGGCTTCGTGTGCCGCAGGTGGAGCCTGACCCAGGTCTGCGCGCCAAGTTGGCAGCGGAGGCGGCGAGCGAAGGGTACGCGACCCTGCACCAGCGGTTACGCGCACTCGACCCAGTCGCGGCCGAGCGCATCGATGCACGCAATGTGCGCCGGGTAGTGCGCGCCCTGGAAGTCTGCTATCGCATGGGCCAGCCAATGTCCAGCCTGCAGCGGGCGGTTCCGCCGCCCTATTCGATTCTGCGCATCGGTCTGCGCATGTCGCGCGAGCTGCTCTATCGGCGCATTGACCAGCGGTTGGAGCGCATGATCGAGGCAGGGTTGGTCGAAGAAGTGCGGTCGCTGGTAGAGCAGGGGTATGGTTATGACCTGCCCGCGATGTCTGGATTGGGGTACCGTGAGATTGGCGCTTATTTGCGCGGCGAGATCACGCTGGCACAGGCCGTTACCCACATCCAGTGGCATACGCATCGTTTTGTGCGCCAGCAGGCGACCTGGTTCCGTGCCGACGATGCCTCGATTGCGTGGTTTGAGGCCTTGCCGCTTGTCAGCGAGCTTGTGCTTGTGCGCGTCCGTGCGTTCCTGGCAGAGCAATAAGCCGGCACGCGGCCTCCAATTCCTATACGACTGAACGGCAGCATTGTGGCCGGAGGGCTTGCATGGCACTGAAGGTGGGGGACATCCTGGCAGGAAAGTACCAAATCACCGCCGAGGTCGGCGAAGGCGGCTTTGGCAAGACTTACCTGGGCTACGACTCTGGCATGGATCGCCAGGTCGCGGTCAAGGAGCTGTTGCACGACAGCGCACAGGTGGACCCCGAAGACTATGAAGACTATAAACGGCGCTTTCGCAAGGAGGCGCAGGTCGTCAGCAAGTTCGCACATCCCAACGTCGTGGGTGCCTATGCCCTCGAAACCGATGCCTCAGGGGATCTGTACCTGGTTCTGGAGTTCGTGGATGGCGGCAGTCTGAAGAACCTGCTGGACAACGGCCCGCTGGACCCCTCCCGGGCAGTGACCATCGCGCTGGACCTGTGCGACGCGATCGATGCGATCTGGAAGCTGGACATCGTGCATCGCGACGTCAAGCCCAGCAATATCCTGCTGACCAAGGACGGTCAGGCCAAGCTGACGGATTTCGGCGTGGCACAAGTGGGACACGAGACCAGGCGCACGCAGGAGGCTCACGGCCACCCGGGCACGCCGGCTTACAAGTCCCCGGAGCAGGCCAGCAGCAGTGGCTATCTGGACCAGCGTTCGGACCTGTATGCGCTGGGTCTCGTGCTGTACGAGATGCTTACTGGTAAGTTGTATCTACGCAACCGCGTGCCCCCCCACCGCTTGAACCGCAAGGTCCCCAAGAGCCTCAGTGCAGTGGTCATGAAGGCGTTGGAGGCCGATGCTGCGGAGCGCTATCAAAGTGCGCAGGAGATGCGTAGCGCATTGGCAGAGTCCGTCAAGGGTGGCCAGATGCAGGGGCTTCGCCTTGCACTGGGAAACGCACGAGAACTGATTTCGGCGCGTGCGCTGGGAGTAGGTTTTGGCTTGGTGGCGGTGGTAGCGCTGGTCTATCTAGGGCTCCAGTCCTATGACAACTCGCAGTCTCAGCACGTCGATGAAACGGCCACTGCGGATACGCGGCGTGAGACCTTGCGTGCAGCCTTGCTGGCAACGCCGACGTTCACGCCCACGCCTACCCCCATGCTTGCGGATGCATTTGAGCCTGATGACATCGAACCACGCGCGTTCTCGCTGGGCGAAACCCAACAGCGGAACTTTTATCCTGATGGCGATGTGGACAAGATCAGCTTCCGCGTCAAGCCCGGGCGGGTATATTCGGTCATCACCACGGATCTGGCCGTGGGCGTGGATACGCTGATTGTGGTATCTGCCGCCGGTCAACGCTATGAGAACGATGACGCTACCGCCGGTAGCCTTGGGTCTGAGGTGAGCTTTAAGGCAGTGGCTGAAGCGGTCGCGGTCGCCTCCATTAGCAACAAGGGCAAGTTCGGGCCGGAAGCGACGTATGAGCTCACGGTGATCGAGATTCCACCAACGCCCACCTGGACGCCAACGGGCACGCTCTTGCCAACCCTGACTCCGACAAACACACCGACTGAGACTCACACTCCGACGCCGACGGCGACGCCCACACACACCTTGACCCCGACGCCGACCCTTACGCGAACACCTACGGAGACGCGTACCATCACACCGACGCCGACCCATACCTCCACGTTCACGCCTACGCGGACTGCCGTGCCGGCGACGCAGACTCCTACGCACACGAGCGTGCCTCCCACGGCAACGCATACACTTGAACTGCCGACGGCCACGCAGGTGCCGCCGACTGCTACGGAGACACCCCCGCCGCCGACGGACACGCCCATCCCACCGACGGACACGCCGGTTCCGCCCACGGATACGCCTGTCCCGCCGACGGACACCCCAGTGGCCAATGGCCACACGCTCTGATCTGGATTTCGCGGGGCCGTGGGGAAGAAAGGCCAGCCCGAATGGCCCCGCATAAGGACAACGGAGAGGTGATTGTGTCGCAACGCAAAGAATGGGTGGCCATCGCGCTCCTGGTGATCCTTGTCTTGGCCGTCTTCTGGAAGGCCGTGTTGGGGGGCGTATTCTGCTTTGGCGATATCTTCAATGTGCACTATCCGTTGCGAGCCGCCTACGCCCGCGAGCTTGCGCGCTTGAGCTTGCCTCTGTGGTCGCCACATGTGCTGGCAGGCTACCCACTGCTGGCCGAGGGACAACTGGGGGCTCTATACCCACCCAATCTCATTCTGCACTTCCTGTTGCCAGTTCCTATCGCTCTTGATGTCTTCATCCTCGGGCATTTGATCTGGGCAGCTGTGGCTGCCTATGCCTTTGCGCGCTGGCTCAAGCTGAGCCACGCTGCCGCCGTGTGCACCGGCCTGGTGTACGCGCTGGGCGGCTTTGTGGTGGCGCACCTGGATCACGTGAACATCCTGGCGAGCGCATCCTGGATGCCCTTGCTCTTGCTGATGACCGGTAGGCTCATGCGAAACCCTTCCAGATCGCGCCTGCGTGATTCCGCAGTGCTTGCCCTGCTGGTCGGCCTCGAGCTGCTGGCCGGACACGTACAGATCGCTGTGCTCAGCCTGTTAGCGGTTGCAGCCTATGGGTTCTATCTGGCATGGGTGACCAGAGCGCCGCTGAAAGCAGTGGGCTTGTTTGCGGCTGCGTTGGCCTTGGGAGTGTGTTTGGCGGCCGCGCAGTTGCTGCCGAGCTATGAGTTGACGCAGCTGTCGGTGCGGGCTGGCGGTCTCGACCCTGCCTTCTTCACATCATTCTCGTTGCACCCTGCCTATCTGTTTGGCCTGGTATCTCCTTTCTTCCTGGGCATTCCTTCACCTCAGGTTTCGGTCGAGTACGTGGGCTACGTAGGTCTGCTGCCGTTGTTGTTGGCGCTGCTGGCGCCGTGGCTCGTCCGAGCGAAATTGTCTGCGGCCGAGCGCCGCACGCGACACGAGCTTTTCTTTGGCGGCCTGGCGATTGTGGCGCTGCTGCTTGCCTTTGGTCGCTGGAATCCCGTCTATGCGTTGCTGCTGCGCGTGCCTCTACTCAGTCTCTTTCGCGTACCGGCGCGTTACCTGTACCTGTTCTCTTTGTCTGCGGCGGTGTTGGCCGGTCTTGGGCTGAACGCGCTCCAGGCCGGCTCAGGAGCGGTCAGGAGCACTGCGATCGGCATGCGCGGCTGGCTGGTGATCGCTCTGGCGGGTTTGTTGGCCGCGGTCGCCGTTTTGCGGGTGCCATCTGTCGATGATCTGCTGGTAGTTTGGCGCTGGTTGCCGCTGGCGCTGGGGCTGCTGTCCATGGCCTGGCTGGTTTGGGCCTGGGCTCGCAAAGGCAGCACTCAGCTTCCGGCGGTGATCGCGCTGGTGCTGATCGCGGTGGACTTGATAGCCTTTAACGCGGTCTACAGCCTCACAAACAACCAAACCATCTCCCCGGAGGAGTTTGCCGCCCGGCCTCGCTCCCTGGCGTTCTTTCGTGCACAAGAGGGTGTCTACCGTCTGTACACGCATGACCGCATCGTGCCCTGGGCGTCCGTCATGCGCGAGTCCTATTTCTGGAATACTGCTCTCATAGATGACCAATTCAGTGGCAATGGTTCGTTCCCGCTCATGCCAGAACGCTATTCTCAGTTCACGGCGAACATGACTCCTCGCATGCTGGATCTGCTGGGCGTGCGCTACTTCCTGATTCCGCAGGTGTTGCCTGTGGACGAAGCCAGCGAAGCATACGATCTCGACAATCCGTTCGCGCTCAACCCTGTGGGGAAGAGCGTGGTGATTCCACCCACGCAAGTCGTGACGCTGGAGGTAGAATCCTACCTTAGCCACTCGGTGGACTGGGTCGATGGGCAGCAGGTGGCGGAAATCGTGCTGCGCGGCACGCAAGGCGAGCGCAAGGCCATCGCACTGCATGCCGGCTGGCACACCTCCGAGTGGGCGTATGATCGCAGCGACGTGCATGCGGCCGTGCGGCATGCACAGGCGGCTGTAGCTCGCGTCTGGCCGGCGCGCTCAGGTTTCCCGCCCGAGGATCACCGAGGCTACACATACCGAGCCACCTTCTCCATCACGCCAACCCTAAGCGTGCAAGAGGTGCAGGTGCAAGCGCTGGTTCCCAATGCCTTCTTGAGGATCGAGCGCATTGCCTTGATTGATTCTTCCGGGGAGAGTCGGCTCCTTTCTCATCTGGCTGGTCAGGGAGACCACACTCTGGCGTACCGCTCCGAGGACGTGGCCGTGTACGAGAACCACGACGTCCTGCCGCGAGCGTTTGTTGTGCACGAGGCCAGAGCCGTTCCGAAGGATGGAGATGCCCTGGCGTCTCTGCTGGATCCAGCTTTTGACCCGGCGGCCCAGGTGCTCCTGTCCGCCGACTCGGCGGTAGAAGCGCTGGCACCATCCGCAGGCAGCGATCAGGTGGAATGGCTTCTGTATGACTCGCAGCGTGTGGTACTGCAGACTCGCAGTTCTGCCGACGGCTACCTGGTTCTCAGCGACTCGTGGTACCCAGGCTGGCGGGCGAGCGTGGACGGACGAGAGACGCCCATAGTACGGGCTGATCTGGTCTTCCGTGCGGTCTTCTTGCCGGCTGGAGACCACCAGGTAGAGTTCAGGTACGAGCCGCGCTCGTTTCAGATGGGGGTTCTGGTCAGCTTGGTCGCGCTGGCGGCGCTGCTCGGACTGGGAGCCTTGGGGCACTGGGCAGCAGACAGATCTCGGTAGAGTGCGTGGCAACTTGCGATGACCAGCCAACTGCCGTATAATCCAATCGTGCTGCGGAAGCAGGTGCAGAGTATCAGTCTGAAGGAGGCAAGAGGATGAACGTTTTCAACCGTGTGGTGGTAGTGCTGGAGATCCTGTTGCTGATTGTCTTGTTGATCGTCTCCGCCGTTGTACCCAATACCGTGTTGGGAAGACTGCTGTACACGGCCGAAGTCGCCAGGACCAGCCTGGAGGCGCGCTGGCCGGTGAGCTATCTGATCTTCCTGGCTGTGGTTGTGGTGCTGATCTTGCTGTTGCTGGCGTTGCTCTGGCTCGAGCTGCGACCCAAGGCCAAGAAGGCCGTCGCGGTGCGCAACGTCAGCGGTGCCAAGGCGGAGCTGGGGACTGCTTCGGTCGAGCAGAGCTTGCAGTACCGCCTCAGTGAGATCGCCGATGTGCTCAAGGCCAAACCTACGGTGAAAGGCAAACGTGGCGCGGTTGGCATTGAGATCGATCTGGAGACCAACCCGGAGATCGATGTTCCTGCCAAGACCGCTGAAGTGTCACAGGCGGCGCGAGAGGTAGTCGAAGGGAAGATGGGGCTGAAGGTGGCTGACATCAAGGTGCGCATCAAGCAGGCGGCGTACGCCAGGCCCAAGCCCGCCCCCACGACGGCCGAGGCGCAGGGCAGCGTACCCTATGAGCCGACGTTTCCGAGTACGACCGAACCAGTCGTACCGCCCGAAGACAGCCCGCCCACAACGCAGTTGTAGTTGATCCTGATCGCTTTGGCAAGGGCGTAATGTCAGCCGGCACCGGGGTGCAGGCACTGGCCGAGGGTGAGCGCGATGATGTCCTCGACCTGCCATCGCGAATTGAGGCTGTGCTCTTTGTGGCTGATGATCCAGTGAGTGTTGCGCAGGTGGCTCAGGCATTGCAGATTGACGAGGACCAGGTAGAGGTAGGGCTGCGGCTGCTCGCAGAGCAGTGCCAATCCAGAGGGCTCCGTCTACAACGTCAGAATCGCCTGGTGCAGCTCGTCACTGCCCCGCAGGCAGCGCCTGATGTGCAACGCTTCCTGGGCCTGGAGTCCACTGGCCACCTGTCTACGGCGGCCCTGGAGACGCTGGCGCTAATCGCCTACCGCCAGCCCGTGACTCGGATGCAGGTCGAGGCCATCCGCGGCGTCAACTGTGACGGAGTGCTGCGTACCTTGCTCGCCCGAGGGCTGGTGGCTCCTCAGGGGCGGCTGGACCAGGCGGGAAGGCCCATCATCTACGGCACTACTTTCGAGTTTTTGCAGTGCTTCGGATTGTCCAGCCTGAGCGAGTTGCCAGCTCTGGAGGATCTGCAAGCGTGGAGGGGAGGTGGTGAATCCAATGCCCGTGAACACGAAACGGGTGAGGCGGAGCCGGACCACGCGGTATGAGGAATCGGATGCTTTTCCTGTGAAGCCCTCGACGCAGCGCGAGACGGCTAGCCGGACAGACAAACGAGCCACTGCCTCAGCGACGGCTGGGAGCCAGGTGTTGAATCCCTACCTCTCGTTCGCGCTGTTATGCGGCATTGGTGTGACCACCTTCCGGCTAGATCATTCGTTGCGATTAACCCTGCTGTGGTTGGTCTTGCTGGCCATGGTGCTACTCTATGCCGAGAACAGACCCTTGAAGGCGAAGTACAGCTTGCTCAACTTGGTGCGGGGTGCACTGCTAGGTGCTGTGGTCGCCTTGCCACTGTACATCTTTGGACGGAGCTTCTTCTATGCCACGGCCTCCCGCCTCTACGGCGTGAGTGATCTGCAGGTGCTGCTCGAGCGGGCGGTGTTCCTGGTGCCACTGCTGGAAGAGACCTACTTCCGGGGCATAGTACAGCGCGAGAAGGGCTTGCTCCTCGGAGCGCTGTTCTTTGGTCTCGCGCAAGTGCTGTACTTCGTCCCGGTAGCTACTACCTTCTCCCTGGTGCTTACCGCCGTGGCGGCGGGCATGGCTGTGTTTGGCCTTCTCTATGGCTATCTCTACCAGCGCTACGGGTTGACAGCCAGCGTTGCCTGCCACGTGATGGTGAATTTCATCCTGCTGGTGCTGCCATCGCTAGTCGCCAGGATTAGTACACTGCTTGCTTGACTAGCGCTGTGTTCTGTGCTATAGTTTCTGGTCTATTGGGGACGTGGTGCAGCGGCCTAGCATACCTCCCTGTCAAGGAGGAGACCGCGGGTTCGAATCCCGTCGTCCCCGTACGTCGCATCAGGCGGAATAGCCGTCCGAATTCAGCCTTGGGCTCAATCTGAAACCCAAGGCTGTCCTCATTTCTGCCCGTAGTCATGCGGCGCAGCACCCGAGCCAGGGGTCCCGGAACTGGTTGCCGTTGTCAGTAGCCCGCAGAACGAGGTTAGGTGACTTGTGGGAGCTCTACCACTTGGATACTCGATGGCTCGTCCGTGGGGTATAATAAACGCGTGGGTCCTGCGCGCCCTCGTCGCAAAGAGACCAGCTTGCACCCGCGCGGGCCAGGCCATGACGCTCGGCCACCCATTCCCGTTGACACCCAATGCGGAACGCGTCCGATGCTGTTGTGTACAACGAATCTGGGAGGAGATGCTATGTCGGCAGACTGGGAGACCCAGAACTGGTGTGTGAAACCGGAGCAGATGTTCGATCTCAAGGAGAGAGTTGCCCTGGTTACCGGCGCCGCTTCGGGCATTGGTAGAGCGATAGCCTTGGGGCTCGATGCCTACGGCGCCCGAATCGTCCTGGCCGACCGCGACCCGGTCGGGGCCCAGACCGTGGCATCCAAACTGCACAACGAAGCCCTCGTGGTAGAAGTGAACGTTACCAAGGAAGACGAAGTGCAGGCCATGGTCGAGAGAGCGTTGAGCAGGTTCGGGCGCATAGACATCTCGTTCAACATCCCTGGCATCAATGTGCGCAAGCCGGCCGTGGAGCTGACGGCAAGTGAGTGGCGGTCGGTGGTGGAGGTGAACCTCAACGGAGCCTTTCTCTGCGCCAGAGAGGTAGGCAAGGTCATGCTGAGACAGCAGAAAGGCAGCATGATCAGCATCGCTTCGGCCAGAGGGCTGACGGGCGGACCCGGGCAGTCGGTCTACTCGGTGACCAAGGCAGGGCTGGTGCAGATGACCAGGTGTCTGGCCCTTGAATGGGCGCCGCATGTGCGGGTGAACGCCATCGCGCCGGGATATCTCAAGACCCCCCTGGTCAAGGAGATCATGAAGGACGTCGCTTGGTACGAGCGCATCAGAAACCTGCATGCCATGAAGCGATTTGGCGAGCCCGAAGAGGTGGTGGGAGCCGCCGTTTTTCTGGCCTCGGATGCCAGCAGTTTTGTGACGGGTGCAATCCTGTCGGTGGATGGCGGCTGGACCGCGGGCCAGGGTTGAGCAGCCATTCTCATCAAAGCCATGAATGCTGCCTCTAGCAAACCTACGAAGGATGAGGCCGGGATCGGTCAGAGGGCGGATACCTCACGGGGCGCGCTCCCGGGTGCACATGTGACCGCCCAGCCGGCCGAGACTGCCAGCCTGATCGACCGGATTGTGCGGCTGTGGACCGCATTTGTCCGCGGTCAGTTGACGCTGATGCTTGTGATCGGTGTGTCCACCTGGCTGGGATTGACTGCGCTCGGTGTGCCCGGTGCGCCATACCTCGGGATCGTTGCCGGCCTGCTCGAGATCGTTCCGCGCGTGGGCCCGGTAATCGCCATGCTTGCGGCAGCCGGCGTGGCCTTGTGGAAGGGGTCAACCTATCTGCAGATCAGCCCACAGCTTCTCGCCGGGTTGGTGATCCTGTTCTCCATTCTGCTGCAACAGCTGGAGAACCTGTTGATCGCCCCGCGAGTGATGGGAGATGCCCTCGAGCTGCCGGCCCTGGTCGTCCTTGCAGGCATCACGATTGGCGGTCTGGTGGGCGGGGTGCCCGGCGCGGTGCTGGCGACTCCGCTCCTGGCCACAGGCCGCGAAGTCGTGCGCCATGTTCGCCGCAGGAGGCGGGGCAAGCAGCCCTTTCCGCCCGAGAATGCGGGGCTGTAGCCAAGAGCTGCCGCTTCATGCAAAGGACAAAAGAATGACCAACGCAACATCCCACCCGTCTGTTTCTGTTCTAGTGCCCAACTTGCTGCGCAGCTTCATTGCGGAATGGTGGGAGGGCGATTTCCCTGCCCCGTCTTCTGGTCCAATCCACAGTTCCGCCGTGCACAAGTCAAACGAGGCTCATCTTGAACGCTTTGTGGATTCGCTGGCTGCGGAGTTCAAGCACGCCCCTCGAACGGCCTGCGAGCGCGAGAGCACACGAGAACGCATCCTCAAGGCCTTTGCCGTCTTTGCGCGGGGCGCGCTGGGGTTTGAGGACCGGCACCTCAATCTCCTACTTGGACGCGGCTTTCCCCAGTCCGCGGTCCAGTTCACCCAGATGGCGCGCGCCTTTGACGCTGCAGTCAGCGCCTCCGATATCTTCCAGGCTAGCCGCAACGTGTGGACGATGAACGGGCTGCAGGTGCTGCTGGGCTTGCCAGTGCGGCTGACTCCAGCCATGTTTGCCTACAGCATGTTGTATCCCTACACCGACAACTACCTGGATGACCCGGCCGTACCGACGGAAACCAAAGTGGCGTTCAACCAGCGCTTCGCCCTGCGCCTGATGGGCGAAAACGTGGACCCCGCGAATGCCCAGGAGCGCAAGATCTGTGACTTGGTTGCCATGATCGAGGCTCAGTACTCGCGCGCGCTGTACCCGCAGGTGTACGACAGCCTGCTGGCCATACACCGGGCGCAGGAGAAGAGCATCAGGCTGCTGCGCTGCAATGCGTCGCCGTACGAGGTGGATGTGCTCGGAATCAGCCTGGAGAAGGGTGGAACTTCTGTCCTGGCGGACGGCTACCTGGTTGCCGGCAGCCTGAGTGAACGGCATGCAGAGTTCACGTTTGGCTTCGGGGCGTTCTTGCAGCTCGTGGATGATCTGCAGGACGTGGAAGGCAATGGCCGTGATGGTCTCTTGACGGTCTTCTCGCAGACTGCGCGGCGTTGGCCTCTGGACGCAATCACCAATCGGACGCTGCAGTTCGGCCGGAGGGTGCTGGAATTGCTACCCTGTTTTGATGCTCCCGAGGCAGAGCCATTTAAGGAGCTCATGCGACGCAGCGCGACCCTGCTGGTGGTCTTGGCGGCGGGGCGCGCTGCTCGCCTGCATACCAGGGATTACATCCGCGAGCTTGAAGGGCGTTCGCCGTTCCGTTTTGCCTTCTTGGAGAAGCAATCCCGCAGGCTGGCACGCCAGCGCATCTCCTTGATGCGCATGATCGAGGCCTTTGCAGTGGCTCCCGCTGGTGACGCGACAGCGTGAGGGCTGAACCCCCACAATGCTTTGTCCGAAGAGGGCGCGGCGTATCCCGTTACGAGCAGGCGACGCTATTTCTCCAGTTTGATCGTTGCGTCCACGGGCAGACCCAGGCCAGAGGCCAATTCCACCGCTTTGATCAGGCCGCAGGGAACCGGACAAGCGGGGTGTTTCAAGTGCTGCCGCGCGAGTTCGAGGATCAGCGGGCCCTCGCCTCGGAATGAGATCTCGCGCGATGGATCCACTTCCTTCAATGCCTCGGCCAGGCGCTGCACCGCTTCGCATGGGCTGTTGATCTGCAACTGGACACTGCGGCCATTTCGCGTGGCCTCGACCGTTGTGATGATCCGGCACTGCCCGGACGAAATCTCAACTCTTGCCAACGTCGCTCCCCTTCGTTCGCGATCCAGGTGTGTTGCCAAATTGCGGGCTTGGTCGCGCCAGGTACTCTTTGAGCCGTCGCATGCCCTCGGCGATGTTCTCCAGAGAGTTGGCGTAGGAGAACCTCAAGAAGCCCTCGGCATTGCTGCCAAAGTCGATGCCCGGGGCCACTGCCACGTGTGCCCTGTTGAGCAAGTCAAAGGCCAGCTCATACGAGTCGCTTGAGAAGCGCCGCGCGTCGGCCAGAACATAAAATGCACCGGTCGGCTCCACCGCGACGCCCATGCCCAGCTCACGCAGGCTCTTGATCGTGAACTTGCGACGTTCGTCGTACGTGGCAAGCATGCGCGGGATCTCTGGATGCTCCATGGTCAGCGCCGCCAGACCGGCCCACTGTGAAACCGAGCTGGCGCAGATGAAGAGGTTCTGCTGGGACTTTTGAATCGGTCGCACCAGCTCCTTGGGTGCGATGATGTACCCCAGACGCCAGCCCGTCATGGCGTAGAGCTTGGAGAAGCCGTTCAGGACGAAAGCGTGATCGGTGAATTCGAGGATGGAATGCTCGCGTTCGCCATACACCAATCCGTGATAGATCTCGTCTGAGATGACATAGGGGCCGAGTTCTGCGATCTGGCGCATGTGGTCCGGAGGCAGTAGGTTGCCCGTGGGATTGGAGGGCGAGTTGATCAAGATGGCGCGCGTGCGCGGGCTCAGCCTTTGCCGGATGGCTGCGGGTTCGAGGGCAAAACCCTGCTCGGCATGGACGGTGATAGAAACCGGCTCACCACCGATGTAGCGCACAAAGTTGGGGTAGCAGGCGTAGCACGGATTGGAGAGAATGACTTGGTCACCGGGATCAAGCAGGGAGCACAGCGTCAATAGCAGTGCATTGGATGTGCCCATGGCAACAATGACCTGGTCGGGCGATACGCTCACGCTGTAGCGCTTCTGGTAGTGCTCGGCGATGGCCTCCCGTAGCGGCAGAATGCCCAGGCTGTGGGTATAGTGGGTCTTGCCTTGTTGGATTGCGGCGATGGCCGCCTCGGTGATCTTGTGCGGAGTGTCGAAATCGGGTTCACCAATCTCGAGGTGGATGACCTGCGCTCCGGAACGTTCCAGTTCTTGGGCCTTCTCCAGGACGTCCATAACGATAAAGGGTGGGATACTGTTCGAGCGAATAGATGCCATGTACGTTTCCTTTGCACCATCAGTTTGACGTCATTCTAGTAGGAATGCAGCGCCCTGCCAAACGCTCATCGGAAGCGCTCCCAAGCCCAGCGTCCAAAGGACTTGGCTCTTGCTCAAGGGCTCTACCTTTCCACTCTATGCGAGGGTCCTGGCATGGACTTCACGTGCTGCTCTGAGTCCTGACTGGATCGCTCCCTGAATCCAGGCGTGCAAGCAGGAGGCGTGCTCCCCCGCAAAGTGCAGTCGACCTTCCGGGGCAGTGATGTGCTCGTGTAGTCTTGAATGCTGTCCGGGTGCGAGCTCGGCAAAGGCGCCCGAGGCAAACTCGTCGCTCTGCCAGACCTTGGAAACGCCTGACTCGAACTCCTCTGCGGCCCGCGGATGGATGCGAGATACGTCTCGTAAGGCCAGTTGTATGCGTTGGTTGGGCGCGAGTGCGGCCCAGCGTTGCGCATCTTCGCCCCAGGTGTAGCTTGCCAGCAGCACCCCACGGCCCGTCTCGCGACCGTGGTCCGGGTAGTAGATAGCACGAACTGGCAGGTCCGTGATGGATTGGCCGCCGAAGATAGCTTCCTCTTCCTCCCAGAAACGACGGCGAAACTGCAGGAAGATCTTGACAGACGACTCGTAGTGCAGCTCGCGAATGGCGCGTTGCTTCCCACGCGATAAGGGCTGCAGCATTTCGATACGGCGTAGAACCGAGAATGGCACTGTGAGGATGGCAAAATCGGCCTTGACCTGTGCCGGAACTCCGGCCCTCTCATGGTACACGGTCACTGCATCCGCACTCTGCTCGATAGCGACAACCCTTGCTCCAAGCTGGATGTGCTGCCCAAGTGCCGGCAAGAAGGCATCGGGAAGTCGACCCATCCCGCCCTCGATGTAATGAAGGCCTGCATAGCACTCGCCCATCTCTTCACGCAGGAACTCCAGGAACGAGTCATCTAACAAGGCTTCCTGGTTCAGCAGCACAGCGAACATCTCGACGGCGCCATCCGACCATCCGTTGGCCTGTAGGAAGCCGCGAGTCGAATAGCGGTCGCACTTTGCCTCGAGTTCGGGCCACGCCGCTTCGCCTTCACGGCGCAACGTCTGCGTGATCGGTCGTAGAGTGGACTCCAGGAGCTGCGACACGGTCCGGCCGGCTTCATGAACTGCGACGTCAAAGCCCAGGGTGTCGGCATGGGCCTCGGCGAAAGACATGCGCAGCCGGCGGCCAAACAGATAGTAATAGCCGCGCGGATTGGGAAACGTGAATGGCAAGAGCCTCAGTCCGAAGTGACGGGCATAACCCATGGTGAGCGCATGGGCCAGTGGTATGCGCATTGCACCTGCCTCGCCGTACAGCCCGGAGGCGAAATCGTCGCGCAAGGTATGCACTCTTCCACCTACGCGTTCCTGTGCTTCCAGAATGATGGGCTCATGGCCGGCGCGCTGTAGCTCGTAGGCAGCGGTCAGGCCAGCCATGCCAGCGCCAATGACGATGACCCGGGCAGGCTTTGCCGTTTGAGGCTGTAGCCCCTGCGAGATGATTGAGGAGTAGTCCGACCAGCTCGGTACCGCCATGCTTCACCTTCTTCGCACGAAGATACGGATAGTGGGATGACCAGTGTCTCGAAGGCGGATTGTACTGTCACCCCATTCGGCCGCCAAACTCATGGCATCGAGAGTGAGAAGCGGAAGGCGGAGTGCAAGGCCGCCAGCCGCATGGCACTACCTGGAAGGAACGATTCTCGTTGGCCATGGCGGTCGGAATGATTGACATTCGCTCTCGCTTGGCCTATACTGCGGACATACCGCAATGCCGGGACCTTTCGGTTATGAGAATCGTCGGAGCAGCGCAGACCGTGTCCACGCCCAGCCAACTGTCTCAGTACGGACCTCACCTGCCCTCGACTTTTTCCGCGTTGCGACATCGTAACTTCCGGCTGTGGTTCTTTGGCCAGATGGTCTCTCTGATGGGCACGTGGATGCAGTCAGTGGCCCAGGGCTGGCTTGTCTACCAGCTGACCGGCAGCGAGCTTGCGCTGGGAACAATCACCTTCATCGGCAGCGTACCCACCCTTTTCCTAATGCTGCCGGCCGGCGCCCTGATTGATCGCGTCGACAAGCGCAAGCTCCTGCTGGCTGCACAGGCAGCAATGATGCTGCTCGCATTCATCTTGTCGGCACTGGCCGCAACGCGCGTGCTACAGGTCTGGCACATTGGCGTGCTGGCATTCTGCCTGGGCATCGCCAACTCGTTCGATGGTCCGGCTCGGCACTCCATGGTGGTGCAGATGGTCGATGATAGAAGGGACCTCATGAACGCAGTGGCATTGAATTCCGCCATCTTCAACCTAGCGCGCATCGTAGGGCCGGCGGCGGGCGGCATCATACTGGCCACCATGGGTGCGGCATGGTGTTTTGGCCTGAACGGCCTTTCTTTTCTGGCAGTGCTCGTGGCCCTGCTTGCCATGCGCTTCCCCGATTCTCAACCGACGTCTGTGAGCGAATCCGTGGGCTCACAAATCAAGGCCGGCCTGGGCTACGTGATGGGGAAGCGAAGTGTGCGTGCGATGATGCTCCTGGTGGGCATGTCTCAGCTTTTTGGTTTCTGGTATACAATCCTTTTGCCAGCATATGCCTCGAGTGTGCTTCACGTGGGGGAGGCAGGGCTGGGCTCGTTGAATGCCGCGACCGGCGTGGGTGCACTGCTGGGTTCACTGGTTGTGGCCTCTGTGACTCGGCTGGATCATAGAAAGCTACTTCTGACGACGGGTAGCTTGCTGTTTCCCGTGGCTATCCTTTTGTTCGCTGTGTCAAAGTGGTTGTCGCTCTCCATGCTATCCATGGCGCTTGCGGGTGTCGGCTTTGTGGCTCAGAACTCGACAGCCAACACGCTGATTCAGCTAGATCTGCCTGATCAGTTGCGGGGTCGCGTGATGGCGCTCTTCTTGCTTCTTTTCTTTGGCGCGACTCCCTTCACATCCTTGATGGCAGGCGGTGTCGGCCAGGCGTTGGGCGTGCGGGCGGCCGTGGCCATTGGCGCCGGAGTGACCTTCCTGGTTGCCGTTGGGCTGTTGCTGACTGTGCCTTCTCTGCGTCGAACGGACGCCGAGGCCAAGCCCGGAGGCATGCCTTGATGCTCTCCAGGTTCTGCGTCTGAGGGCGGGATGGCGGTTCACCTGTATCTGGCGCCGGCTGGGCATGGGAAGACCGCGTATGCACTCGACCGGGCGCGAAGAGCTGCGGCAGACCTGGCCTGCACGCCTGTGGTATGCGTGCCTACTCAACTCCAGGTGCGTGCATGGCGTCAAAGCCTGGCTGCCGAGGGCGGCGCGATTGGAGTGCGTGTCGGCACCTTTGACGCTCTCTACCATAGTTGCCTTGATGCCGCCGGTGAAGCCTATACTGAGCTGAGTGACCCGATCCAGTACCGCCTGCTGCGTGCCCTCGTCGATGAGCTGCCACTTGTGCACTATTCTCCCCTGAAGGACCGTCCCGGCTTCATTCAGGTACTGCAGAAGCTGGTGGGCGAATGGAAGGCCGCCCGCATTCAGCCAGCGGCCCTGGAGCATGCTGTCGCTGACATGGGCAGCGAGCCACGCCTGGGCGAGCTGGTCGCCATCTACGATGCCTACCAGAAAAGGCTACAAACAGAGGGATGGGCCGATCGGGCTGGAGTCGCCTGGCTGGCCCTGGAGGCCCTGCAAGAGCGGGCGCCGGCGGTTGGCCGTGACTGGCCGCTGTTAATTGTGGACGGCTTTGACAACCTGACCGAGGTGCAGATCGCCGTGCTGCAGGCTCTGGCGGGGCGCGTAGGCGAGTTCCTTGTCACCATGACCGGCTGTGTCGAGGACAGTCCTCCGCGACTTGTGCACCAGCGCTTTTTCAAGACCGCCCGGCGACTGGAACAGGCCCTGCAGGTAAAGGCGGAGTCTCTGCCGGCGCTGCGTCGTCAACAGCCGCACGCTCTGTCCTTCCTGGAGGCGCATCTCTTTCGCGGCGGTCTCGCGCATGCTGAGCCGACCCCGGCCGTGGAGTGCTTGGAAGCCCCTGACCGCGAGTCCGAAGTGCGTAGTGCCCTGCGCTGGCTCAAGTCCCTCCTGGTAGGAAGGGATGGCGCTGAACCGCTATGGCCTGGAGACGTGGCACTGCTAGCGCGCGATGTGGCGCCGTACTGCGCCTTCATCCTGCAAACGGCAACCGAGTTTGAGCTTCCTATTCGTCTGGTGGGTGGTCTGGCGCTGCGTACCAATCCTGCTGTTGCGGCATTGCTTGATCTATTGCGTCTGAGTCTTCCGCTTTCGGCGGACGATCCCGAACCGAGTCTGCCGCGCCGCCTGGTCCTCGAAGCCTGGCGTTCGCCCTACCTCGACTGGTCAGCGCAGGTCAGCGCGGATAATCCGGAGCCGGTCGGGATTGCGGCGAACGATGCCGACGCGCTCGATGCGGTTGCACGTTGGGGCAAGGTGATTCACGGCCTAAGTCAGTGGAGAGACGCTCTACAGGCCCTGGCAGGACGGACCAGCAGTCCGCAGGGGGAGGAAGAACGCGCTCTTTCTGCGCGGATCCCCACTGGAGCTGAGGCTTGGACGCTCTTGGGCAAGTTTGAGCGTTTTGTGTGGCGCATCTGCCCGCCCACACAGGCCAAAACCTACCGTGAATACGTGAGTTGGGTGGAGGACATGATTGGCAGCGATCCTCAGCCTGGCATGAGGCCTGGCCCTGAGGAGGAGGAACCTACTTCGCTGCGCATGGTGGATCGCGCCAGGCGACCCATGCAGATGGGAGGTGGGTCGATCGGCCTAGAGGAGTGGGATATATCGGCCCTGCAGGTGTTCAAAGACATCTTGCGCGGGTTGGTATGGGCGGAAGAGGCCGTGCACGCCTCCCAGAGCGTGGACTATGCCCGGTTCCTCACGGATCTCGAGGGCGCGGTAAGTGCGGCGACCTACCGTCCTCCCCTGCGAGCCGAGCGCGAAGAGATCGTCGTTTGTGACGTGGTGCAAGCCCGCGGCGTGCCCTTTCGGGCGGTGGCATTGCTGGGCATGGCCGAAGGCGAGTTCCCCGCCACGCTCAATGAAGACCCTTTCCTGCGAGACGCGGATCGTCAAAAGATCAACCAGTTGCTCGGCGCGCGCCTGGACCCTTCCACAGAAAGCGCCGAGGTTGAATTCTTCTACGAGAGCGTGTTGCGGCCCAGCGAGCGCTTGTTGCTCACCCGCCCGCGCCTGGCCGACAATGGCGCCGACTGGCAGCCCTCTCCTTTCTGGGAGGAAATCAGACGCTGGACCGCGCTGAAGCCACAGCGACTGCGCAGCGACAGCATTCCCCTGCCCGCCGAGAGCGCATCCTGGACGGAGCTGATGGAGAGCCTGGCTGCCTACCCGGAAAGCGAGGGGGTGCGTGCCTGGGCGCACAGAGTTCAACCAGAGCGCCTGGCGTCAGTGCAGGCGGCTGTGGAAGTCTTGCGCCAACGTGGATCGGGCGACCCAAGTTCCTACAACGGGGACTTGACAGCGCTTGCGTGCGAGTTTCGCCGGGCTTATGGCCCCGACCGGCCCTGGAGCGCGAGCCGCCTGGAGGCGTACCGTGCCTGCCCGTTCCGTTTCTGGGTGGCGCACGTGCTGCACCTGGAACCGCGTGAGGAGCCCGAGGAAGGGCTGAACTTGGCGCAACTCGGCAACATCTACCATCGCATCTTGGAGAACCTTTATCAGGCGCCGGGAGTCGAGAATCCTGCTGACATCGAGCAATTGCTGGCCGCTCTGCCGGTGGTGGCACGGCAGGTGCTGGACGAGGCACCCGGCCGCGAGGGCTTTCGCGCCACAGCCTGGTGGCAGCACACTCGCTCTGAGATTGAGGAGGATGTACGCCAATCCCTGGAGGAACTGCACAGTCCTGCGCGAGCAGGCGACTATGTGCCCGCCTACCACGAGGCCAGGTTCGACGGGCCCGACGAGCTGGTGGTGGCCGAAGGCAGTGACCTCTTCCGTCTGCGTGGACGCATCGACCGCATCGACCGCGCTCCCGATGGCCGGGTGCGCATCATCGACTTCAAATCCGGAGGCAAGTCGGGTTACAGCAATCAGGCCCTATTGGAGGGCAAGAAGATCCAGTTGGCACTGTACGCACTGGCAGCGCGCGACGCGCTGCACCTGGGCGAGCCAACCGACGGTTTCTATTGGCATGTGCGGTCGGCCGAGCCCAGCAGCTTGAGCCTGGCCAAGTTCCGTGGGGAAGGCGGAGAGAGCGCGCTGGAGGTGGCT